>NZ_JCASIE010000004.1:0-385194 GCF_059685865.1 Telluria sp. ZB4P36 | reverse complement strand
CGCGCCAATCTGCCCGATCAGGGCGATTACCTGGTCGAGCCCAGCAGCCGGATGCAGGGCTGCAAGCGTTTGCAGTCGTTGCGGCTGGTTCAGGGCGGGCAGCTGTGCAAACCATTTTGTGAAGCTGGGCGCTTTCATGGCCGGTTCCTGTCGATGCGGACAGGTCTTGGACCATGCGAGAGCTCAGCAGTTCAATCCTCATCCATAGCTAACGATGACAGCGCCATAAAAAAAGCCCTTCCGGTCGACTGGAAGGGCTGCAAGGGACCTGGGTAGTTTAGAAGATGAAGTCGCTCATCACCGGGATCGCCGTGTTGCCGTACATGCTGAAGATCATGTCGACGTCGCTCGTGTAGTTGCCGTCGCCGTTGGTGTCGACCAGCATCCAGCCGTCGTCCACGCCGTACATCGCGAAGGCGATCGAGCGCTGGGTGCCGTTGTCGTTGAATACGCCGACGCCGTCCTTGAGCGTGCCCTGCAGGATGTGGTCGGTATTCGAGGCCAGCTTGATGGTGGCGAAGCCTTGCAGGTTGCTGCCCTGCGCCAGATGCAGGCCCGACAGGTCGATCTTGTCCACGCCGACCTGGAAGTCGTAGATGGTGTCGTAGCCGTTGACCTGCTTCTCATTGCCCTTGGCCCAGATCAGCTGCGAGTCGCTGGCCTTGTCGAACTTGACGACGTCCTTCACCTGTTCGTAGCGGTACAGCAGCACGGTGTCCTTGCCTTCGTTGCCGTCGAATACGACGCCGGTTTTGGTCGCGGTGTGGTAATCCATGCCCTTGCTGCCAATGTAGTTCAGGGTCGCGGCCGGGGCGTTGGCGCTGCGGGTGACGCCGTCGAAATTCACGTTGCCGGTCGATCCCGACGCGTCGAAGGTGGTCATCACGTCGGAAGTGACCGTCAGGAGCCGCATGCTTGCATCGCCAGTCACCTGGATCGTCTTGGTGCCCTGGGCGTACAGGTAGGAAAAGCCGTTCACGTAGTCCGCGGCGACCCGGCCTTCGTTGGTGCCGGTTGCGGGATTATCGGCCTCCATCTTGTTGACGCTCGAATGGAGGATGACCGTCTCGACGCCGCTGGTTTCCATGACGTTGCCCTGCACTATGCCACTGGTCCGGCCGTCGGCGCTCGCGTCGTTCGCAATCATGCTGATGGTCAGCTTATCGTTGGTGCCGGTGGCATCCTTCAGGTTGAACTTGACGGTCTGGCCGATCGTGTGGTGTTCCGTCGGCTTCCCTTGCAGGTCGAGGTTGACGTCCTCGCTGGCGAACTGGATGGTCGAGTTGGCACGGCCGTTGGTAAACTCGACCACTTCGCGCAGGCGGCCATGGCTGTGCAGAGTGGTGACGTCGCCCGCGCGGTCGAGGTTATAGACGCCTTTGCCGGTCGAGAAGTCCAGGATCTCGAAATTGGAATACACCAGGTTGCTGGTCACGCCCAGGAAGGCCGCGTCGCTGGCCACCATGGTGTCGGTGCCGGCGCCGCCGTTCACGGTCGCGCCGCTGAAGGCCGACTGCGAGAAGGTATAGCGGTCGTTGCCGGCGCCGAGGTCGACCGCAGCAGTGCCGGCCAGGCCGCCGGTCATGACGAGGGTGTCCGCGCCCGAGCCGGTCTTGATGTTCAGGTTGGCGGTGGTGGTCGCGGCCAGGGTCTGCGCGCCGCCCGACAGCGCGCCGTCGAAGGTCTTCAGCGAGGAGATGTCCTTCAGGTCCGCGTCGAACTTGCCGGCGCCCTTCAGGGTCATGGTGACCAGCTTGTCGTCCGCGGCCAGCGCCGTGGTGGTCAGCTGGAAGCTGGCGGCGTTATCGATATTCAGCGCGGTGGCCTTGGCAGCCGCCAGGTTGATGTTCGAACCGGCCCCACCGTTCCCTGCATCGACCTTCAGGTTGACGGTCTTGGCGTTGGCATCCGTGACAGTCGCGCCGTTGCCGACGCCGTTCAGGTACAGGGACAGCGTGTGGTCGGCGGTGGCGTTGTTGATGGTTGCGGCCTGGCTGGTGTTGGCCAGGCCGACCGTGGTGAGCGCATTGCCGGTAAGCGTGGCCGCAGCCGTGTTGCCGCTCGTCCAGACCGCGTGACCGCCGTTGGTCGTGATGGCGCCGGCAGTCGTCTCGATGGACAGTTCGACTGCGTCGGAGACTTTCACGTTGACGGCGCCCCCTGCGCCGATGCCCACTTCCCGCAGGCCGGCGAAACCCGACATGTCATACGCGCCCGCATTGCCGACGCCGCCCTTGGTGATCAAGGCGAGTTCCTGGATGTTGGTCAGCGATGCGCCGGCCGGAGCGGCGGTCGCCATGGCGCTGCCAGTGTCCATGACGAGCAGGCTGTTGGTGCCGCCGCCGCCGTGGATGCTGTCCCCGCTGGAGAACGTGGCGGCGTTGGCATGGAAAACGTCGTCACCGCCGCCGCCCTGGAAGGCGACACCGGTATCCGCACCAGCGCTCAGGGTGAACAGGATGGGGGCCTTGCTCGCCGCGACAAAGGCCGCGGTCGAGGCATCCAGCTTCGCGGTCTCGGTCGCCAGCGACGCGTCGGTGGTCACGGCGGCGGTCAGCTGCTTGGCGAAGGCGAGGGCCTCGTCGCCGTTGTAGGCGGCCTTCTCCGGGTGCACGTTCAGCGCGCCGGTGAACTTGCTGGCGAACTTGACCTTGTTGTTGTAGGCCACCAGGTCGGCGTTTTGCGCGCCGCCGGCGATGGCGGTCACCACCGCGTCCACCGTCAGGACCCGGTTGTCGAGCGCCTTTGCCCAGTAGTCGAGGCCGGCCGGTTCGCCGTCGCGGCCGAACAGGTTGTTGTAGACGGTGTTGACCACGGTGCGATTGTCCTTGCCGCCGTAGGCCGCGATGTATTCCGCCGAAGATGCGAAGGCGGCCGCGACGGCCGACAACTTGCCGCCCTGGCTGTCGACCACGCCGTTCCAGAACGCCAGGCCGGCCGGGTCGCCGGGGCGGTTGTAGTAGGCAACGTAAAGTTGTTGGATCGCGTTTTCGTAATTGGCCATGCTGTGCTCCAGATTTGTTTGGTTCATCCGAGGGCGACTGTCTCATGCAGTCGTCCGATGAGAAACATTCTGGCATGGGCCTTTCTGGATTACCGCCCCCCGCCAAGGGGGAAAGCAGGGCAGGGGCGTATGCACATGTCTTGCATGCGAGGAAAGAGCCGGCTGCCGGAACCGGCATGTCCGCGACATTCCCTATACTGGCCGGGTCAGCAATCCATTCCCGGAAGCTTACCGTGATGAGCGCGATACTCTTTTCGATCCTTGTCCTGGCCGGCATCGGCTGGGTTCTCCACGTCAACGCGCGCGACCGCAAGGCTCTGGAAAACGAGCTCGACGACGAGTTCTGGAACAAGCCCGGTCCTTAGAACCTTAGCGGACGTCGTGCTTGTCAGGCGTAATCGCGCAGCACCGTGTACACGCCGTCCTTCGATTCGACCAGGGAATAGCCGCGCGCATCCCATACGATGGGCGGGCCATCGGGCGGCGGGGTGGCGCCGCCGGCGCGGCGCGCCATCGTCACGTGCGGACGGTAGCTGCGTGTTTCCGGCGGCAGGCCGAGCCCCACCAGGGCGGTGGAGAGGCGCGCATGCAGCGCCGGCAGTTCGGGCGGCGCGCGTTCGGGTTCGAGCACCGCGATCCCGTTATGCCACAAGGCGGCGCGATTCAGTTCGAGGCGGAAGGGTTCGAAGGGCAGCGCGCAACCCTCCAGCAGTTCCGGCAGGCGTTCGTCTGGCACGCCGCCGAGGAAGTGCAGGGTGACGTGCAGCTTGTCGGCATGGACCGGCGCGGCGCTCTTCGGCCAGGCCCAGGCATCGCGCCGCTCCTTCAGCAGGTGGCGCAGGCCCGGGTCGGGCCACAGGGCGAGGAACAGCCGCCTGTCCATGCGCGTCTCAGAAGCAGTGTTCCGGCGCCGGGAAGCTGCCGTCCTTCACCGCCGCCACATAGCTGGTCACGGCCGCGTCGATGCTGGTCTGGCCTTCCATGAAGTTGCGCACGAAGCGCGCCTTGCGGCCCGGGAAGACGCCGAGCAGGTCGTGCATCACCAGCACCTGGCCGGAACAATCCGGACCGGCGCCGATGCCGATGGTCGGGATGGCCAGCAGTTCGGTGACTTCCTTGCCCAGCGCCGCGGGAATCGCTTCCAGCACCACCATCGACGCGCCCGCCGCCTGCAGCGCCAGGCCGTCGGCCTTCAGCTGCTCGGCTGCCGCATCGGTCTTGCCCTGCACCTTGAAACCGCCGAAGGCATGCACGAACTGCGGCGTCAGGCCGATGTGGGCGCACACCGGAATGCCGCGCTCGACCAGGAAGCGCACGGTCTCGGCGAGCCAGGCGCCGCCCTCGATCTTGACCATCTGGGCGCCGGCGCGCATCAGGGTGACGGCGTTGTTGTAGGCCTCGACCGGGGTCGTGTAGCTGCCGAAGGGCATGTCGGCCAGCACCAGGGCCAGCTTGTTGCCGCGTGCGACAGACGCCGTGTGGTAGGCCACGTCAAGCACCGTCACCGGCAAGGTCGAGTCGTAGCCGGCGCAGACCATGCCGAGCGAATCGCCGATCAGCAGCACGTCGACGCCGCAGCGGTCCATCAGCGAGGCGAAGCTGGCGTCGTAGGCGGTCAGCATCGCGATCTTGTCGCCGGCGGCGCGCATGGCCAGCAGCGCGGGGGCGGTGACGGCCTTGCGGACGGGTTTCGGGGCATCGTTGGCGGCCGGATCCTGACCTTGCAGGTAAGCGCTCATGGAAATCCTTTTAAAACGGTCGTTCGGAAGGGCGTAGTGTAATGCGGCGGAAGCAAACGCGCAGCGTCTTCGTCATAAATGGAATTTCCGGCGCCGATCAGGAAGCTGATCGTTTCCGTACGCGCGCTGGCGCCGGTGCGGCCTTGCTGTATGTTGTCGGTGTGTACGTACAGGAGGACTACGCCGGATGGACTTCGCATATCTGAATACGGCCATCCGCGATGGCATCGGCCACAACCATTGCGTCCTGTGCGGGACGGCGCTGAACAGCTATCTCGACGAGCTGCCATGCCCGCACTGGTTCCTGGTACCGGGGTGGCGCGGTTTTCGCAACCGGACCCTGGCGCGGGTATTCGAGTTGTTCGAGCTTGCCCAGCTGGTCGATTACCTGAAGATCGCTGCCGCATCCCGGCATGCGGGCGAGCAGGGCATCCCCTGGCGCCCGGGCGAGGTCGAGGGCAGCGTCGGCATCGCGATCCCCTGGGGGCGCCGCGGCTGGGAATTCAGCTACGACCAGCGCGACATCGGTCCGGACGGCAGGGTGCGCCGTTTCCTGCTGGCGATCCGTTACGACGAAGCGCTGGTCGACCAGGCGCAGATCACGCTGGCCGGCGACGATGGCCGGGTCGTGGTGAAGCCGCTGGTACAGCGCCGGCGCGCCGTCTGAAGGCCTCAGGGGGTGGATGCGCCGGCCGGGCTGACGCGCCAGATCTCGCCGCTCACATCGTCGACCGCCAGCAGCGCGCCGTCGTCCTGCACCGCCACCCAGGATGGCCTGCCCCAGACTTCCTTGTCGCTGGCCACGAAGCCGGTCATGAAATCCTGGTATTTGCCGGTCGGGACGCCGTCTTTCATGAACACCCGCACCACTTTCGATCCGGTACGCGTCGCGCGGTTCCAGGAGCCGTGCAGGGCCAGGAACATATCGCCCCGGTAGGCGGACGGAAAGGCGGCACGGGCGCCCGCGGGCGCATCGTAGACGGCCATGCCCAAGGGGGCCGAGTGCGCGGTCAGCAGCAGGTCGGGCGTCGTCACCTTGCCCTTGAGGTCGGGCCGCCGCCCCTTCAGGCGCGGCTCCTCGTGGTCGCCGATGTAGTACCACGGCCAGCCATAGAAGGCTCCTTCGCGGACGCGGGTGAGGTAGTCCGGCGGCAGGTTGTCGCCCAGCAGGTCGCGCTCGTTGACACTGCAGAACAGGTCGCCGGTACCCGGATGGCGAACCATGCCGACACAGTTGCGCAGGCCGGTCGCGAAGGTGCGCTTGCCGCTGCCGTCCGGATTGAAGCGCAGGACCACGCCGCGGTCCAGTTCCTCGCCCCAGGCGGCGCCCAGGCCGTGCCGGCGCTCCCAGTCGGGCAGCGGCTCCGGCGGGCGCTCATCGATCGCCTCGCCGATGTTCGAGGCCGAGCCGATCGACACGTACATGGTCTTGCTGTCGCTCGAGAACACCAGGGTGCGGGTGGTATGGGCGCCCGGCGCCGCCACCAGGTGCGGAACCACCACTTCCGGCTCGGCGCTGGCCACCAGGTCGCCGTTCCTGTAGGGGAAACGCACGATCGAGTTCACATAGGCGACGTACAGGTATTGCGGGTTGGGACCGACGGGCCAGAACGCGAAGCCGAACGGGCGGTTCATGCCGGCGGCGAAGGTGCTGACGGTATCGGCGCGTTCGCCGGTGGAAGAACGCAGCACCTTGATGATCCGGCGCGACATCGAGCCCAGGAAGATGTCGCCGTTGGGCGCCTTGGCCATGATGCGGCCGCGGTCCGGGTCGGTGAACCAGAGATCGACCTTGAAGCCCTGCGGCACCGCCGGCAGCGTGCCGGGCGGGCGCGGCACGGTGGCGGGAGGATTGCCGGCGCTGGCGGTGGCAAACGGCTTGTCGAGGTCGGCGGCCCTGACTTCATGGATGCGTCCGGGGCTGTCCTTGCTCCAGTGCTCCCCGACGGCGGAGTTCGCGGTGGCGGCGGCTTTGGGCTGCACGGCCTTGCCGCGTACGGTCGACAGGTAGGCGACCAGGGCGGCGCGATCAAGCTGGCTCGGCACGTTGACCGGCATGGTGGTGCCGGATGCATAGCTGCCGGGGTCCTTCAGGAAGGCATCCAGTTCAGCCGCGTTCCAGCGCTTTCCGCTCCGGCCCGCGGCGGCCAGTGCGGGCGAATAGCCGAAGCCGGCGCTGCCTGCCACCGGCCGGCCCAGCACATTGAACAGGCCCGGACCCGCCAGCGTGGCACCGTCGGCCGACACGGTATGGCACATGGCGCAGTTGGACGCGAACAGCTTTTTTCCGGCGGCGGCGCCCGGCGGCGCTGCCGCATGCGCGCCGGCGGCGATGAGAAGGGACAGCGCGAGTAGGGGCAGATGGCGCATGCTGGCGTTTCGTGGAAGGGGCAGCCGATTATGCCGGGTAATTCCTGCCCGGCGCCGCGCATCCGGCTCAAGTCGCTGATTTTTTCGCGCCTGGCGTGGCCCCACCCCGGGCTTCCCCTACCATGGCGGTTCCACTTTTCCACCGGATCCCGCCATGCTGGTCGTCCTGCTCCGCACCGTCATCGTGTTCTTCTTCTGCTTCGGTTGCGCCTGGGCGCAGGCGCCCCATCCGGCACAGGAGGCCGGGTTCACGCGTTCGCTCAACGGCGCATGGAGCTTCAAGTACGTCGCGGGTGCCGATGCAGGCGCCGACGAAGGCTTTACCGATCCCCGTTTCGACGCCGGCGGCTGGCGCAGCATCGCGGTGCCGTCCAACTGGGAACTGCAAGGCTTTGCCGAACCGCGCTATGCGGACACGCTCGAGCAGGGCCTGGGCCTGTACCGGCGCAGCTTCGCTGTGCCCGAGGGCTGGCGCGGGCGCCGGGTGTTCCTGCGCTTCGAAGGCGTGGCCTTCGGCTACGAGCTCTGGGTGAACGGCAGGAAGGCCGGGAGCTCGTCCGCCAGCGCCTTCAATGCCCATGCCTTCGACGTCACCGAGGCGGTCGCGTATGGCGCGGACAACCTGCTGGCGGTGCGCGTGACGACCCGTCCGCATGGGGTCGAATTCGACCTGAACGACGACTGGTCGCTGTCGGGCATCTATCGGGACGTCAGCCTGTTCTCGCTCCCGGCCACGCACCTGCGCGAGTTCGCCACCGCGACCGAACTCCGCGCAGGCGGGACGGCCATGCTGTCGGTGTCGGCCAGCCTGGCCGGGACCGATGGATCAGTGCGCGCCGAACTGCGCGGGCCGGACGGACGCAGGGTAGCGCATGCCCTGATGCGCCCCGACGCCCAGGGCCGCCACCGCGCCACCTTGGCCGTGCCGCGCGCGGCGCTGTGGAGCGCCGAGACTCCGGTGCTGTACCGGCTGACACTCCAGGTGCTGGCCAAGGGGAAGGTGCTACAGAATGTCGCCTCACGCGTCGGCCTGCGCCAGGTCAGCATCGACAAGGGCGTGCTGATGCTGAACGGGCGGCCCATCAAGCTGCGCGGCGTGAACCACCACGACCTCGACCCGGAAGGCGGCCGCGCGATCCCCGAGGCGCGCCTGCGCAGCGACCTCGCGCTGATGAAGAAGGGGAACGTCAACTACCTGCGCACCTCGCACTATCCGCCGACCCGCCGCCTGCTGGAACTGTGCGACGAACTGGGCTTCTACGTAATGGACGAGGTATCGATCGGCCATGGCGAAGCGAACCTGGAAAAGCCCGAATACCGGGCCGGCATCATGGCGCGGGTCGAGGCGACTATCGCCCGCGACCGCAACCACGCCTCGGTACTGATCTGGAGCATCGGTAACGAGAACCCGATCACCCAGGCCGAACTCGACGCCGCCCGCCTGGCCAAGGAGCGCGATCCGACCCGTCCCGTGACGATCCCGAAAGTGGGCAGCTACTTCGCCGCCAACCATGAACGCCTGCCGGCCTTCGTCGACATCCATGCGCCCCACTATCCGGTCAACGCCACCCTGGCCGCCTACGCGGCGAAACTGGACCGTCCCACCATCCTCACGGAATACGCCCATGCGCTCGGACTGGCGACCGACCGCATCCAGGATCAGTGGGACATCCTGCAAGCCCACCCGGTGTTTGCCGGCGGCTCGATCTGGCATTTCATGGACCAGGCGATCCTGCGCACCAGCCCCACGCCGGTCGATAGGTCCAAACCGACCCAACTGGTGTGGCTGGACGCGCACCGCTACCTGGACACCCATGGCCTCGACGGCGCGGACGGACTGACCTACGGCGAGCGCACACCCCAGACCGATTTCTGGCAGATGCGCAAGGTGTACGCCCCGGTGCAGATCGGTACCAGCGAACTGCGCCTCGGCCAGGGGCGCCAGCGTCTTGCCGTCGAACTGGAGAACCGTCACGACTTTCGCAGCCTGCGCGGCATGCGCCTGCACTGGGCACTCGAGCACAATGGCCGCAAGCTCCGGCAGGGCGAGCTGTCCCTGCGCGCGGCCGCCCGTTCGCGCGAAACGGTGGCGCTGGAGCTGACGCCGCCGCCCGTGGAGCCGGGCGACGTGCTGGTGCTGGCTCTGCGCTGCGTCGACGAGAATGGACGGCAGATCAATGAACGCGCAGTGCGCCTGCGCCACGATGCCCCGCAGGCCGGCCAGGCGGCGGCGCCCGGCGTGATGCCGGAGCTGAGCGAGACCGCGGACGAAGTGCGGGTGCGCAGCGCCGCCTGGACGCTCAGCCTCGCACGGCGCACCGGACAGCTGTCGGTGCGCGACGCCGCCGGAGAGCTGCTCGTGGCCGGTATCCATCCGCATACCGGCCGCACGTTGAGCATGGCGGAGGAGCTGAGCCTGTCCAAGCGCCCGCTGTGGCGCAGCGTGTATCTGCCGCTGCTGGCAGCACCCCAGATCGCGGTTGAAAAAAGCGGCGACGCCATCGCGCTGAGCGTGGCCGGCCGTTTTCATGCTGGGGAGCAGCAGGAGACGCTCACCGGCGGCTACAAGCTGCGCATCGCTGCGGACGGCACGCTGGACCTCAGCTACGACTTCACCGTGGCCCAGGCCGCGCAACTGTCCGAAGCCGGCATGTCGGTGGTGGCGCCGCCCGCGCTGACGGAGTTCCGCTGGATCGGGCAGGGGCCCTATGCCGGCTATCCGGGCAAGGACCGGCTCAATGAATTCGGCCTGCATCATCTCGGCCGCGCGGACCTGCGCTTCCAGGGGAACCGGCGCGGCACGGAACTCGCCATGCTCACGGCGGCCGCCGGCCAGGGACTGGCGCTGGCGCTCGCGCCGGGCGATGTCGCGGTCGAGAGGCAGGGGGAGAATACGGTGATCAGCCATAACGCGCTGATCGGAGGACTGGGCAACAAGGGCACCCTGCCTGAAACGATGGTCACGCTCCAGCCGGGTCAGCGGATCAGCGGGAGCTTCCGCCTGATGCTGCTGGCGCCCGCCTGGCCGGCCCAGGTCGCCCGCTGGTTCGGATCGGTGCCGCCGACGCCGCTGCTGGCGCCCTTCCATCACAGCTACGACCAATGATCCTGGCCGGGCGCCTTGCGGCGCCCGGCCAGGGCGGGACTCAGAACTTGTACGACAGTCCCAGCGCGAAGGTGCGGCCCGAGTGGGCGTACAGCAGCGTATCGTTGCGCTGCGAATCGCGGCCATAGCGCAGCGGTTCGTCGCTCAGGTTCGAGCCTTCCAGGCTGACGCGCAGGTTCGGCGTGACGTTGTACGACATCGAGAAGTCCAGGTTGGTTGCGCCGTCCACGAAGGTGTAGTCGTGGCCATTGACGTCGCCCAGCACGTTGAACAGGTAGGCCGAGCGGTGCGCGGCCGAGACGCGTGCGCTGAACTTCGGATCCTCGTAGTACAGGGTCAGGTTGCCGGCCTTGGGCGACATGCCGACCAGGTTGGCGTCCATCGTCAGCGCCGGCAGGGTGGCGGTGGCGGTGCGCGTGATGTAGGTGATGGTCGACTTCACGCGGGTGTAGTTGGCCAGCAGGCCGAAGTTGCGCCACACGCCCGGCAGGAAGTTGAACGGCGCCTGCAGGTTGAATTCGACGCCGTTGAGCGGACCGCCCGGCGTATTGGCCGCGCGGCTCACCGTCACCACCGACCCCGGCAGGGTCGGGCAGGCCGGGGTGCCGCCGGTCAGCGAGCAGCCGCCCCCGCCGCTCAGCAGCGAATCCGGCAGGCCCAGGGTGTTGTAGGGTACGCGCTCGCTGATGCGCTGGATGTAGGTGTCGATCTCCTTGCGGAACAAGCCCACCGACACCATCGCGTTCTTGTCGTAGTACCACTCGGCCTGCAGGTCGAAGGTCTTGGCGCGGATCGGGTCGAGCCCCGGGCTGCCGATGCTGACGGTCTGCGCCTGCACGTTGACCGTCGCCGAAGGCGCCAGGTCGACATACTCGGGACGCGACAGGGTCTTGCCCGCCGAGAAGCGCAGGTAGACGTCGTTCGGCAGCTGCGCGGTCAGGTTCAGGGCCGGCAGGTAGTCGCGATACTTCTTGTCGAAGCTGACCTCGGTCAGGGTGCCGCCGCCGTTGACCAGCGCCGCCGCGGTGGCGCGGGTTTCGGCGGCGCGCACGCCGGCATTGCCGCGCAGGGTCACCGGGCCGACGTCATAGTTGAAATCGGCCGACAGGTA
Source organism: Telluria sp. ZB4P36 (assembly GCF_059685865.1). Taxonomy (NCBI): domain Bacteria; kingdom Pseudomonadati; phylum Pseudomonadota; class Betaproteobacteria; order Burkholderiales; family Oxalobacteraceae; genus Telluria; species Telluria sp. ZB4P36. Next base: position 373,864 of record NZ_JCASIE010000004.1, on the reverse strand, counting down.
GAGCGCATCGATCATTTCCTTCACGCGGCGGTTCGACTGGGTCAGGAGCTGGTATTCCGAACCCGGCACGGCGGCGCAGTGGCACTCGATGTCCCACACCTTGCGGAACTTGTCGAGGTCGACCGCCACCCACTGGCCCGGGTAGCCCGAACCGTCCAGGCCGCGGCCGAAATTGCTGATCATGCGGGTCACGCTGGCCATCTGGAAGCCGGCCGGGTTGGGCAGGCCGTTCGGCGCGCCGGAGCCCACTTCGAAGTTGGTCCAGGTGTTCTCGCGCGCCGACAGCCCCGAGCGCAGGGTCAGGTTCTGGTTGACTTCCCAGCTGGCGCCCAAGGCATTGGTCTTGAGGCGGTTGCCGGTTTCCAGCTTGCGGCCGACGAACTGGCCGTGCACGGTGCCGTCCGGATCGACCGGTCCCCAGCTGAAGTTGGCCGGATTGGCCACGTCGATGCCGAAGTTCAGGGTCGGGACGTTGCGGTTCTGGCGGAAGTCGAACGCGTAGCCGTTGACGTTCGGCGAGTCGATCTGCACGGTGGCGCGCATCGGCGAATCGAGGTCCGAGCGCGAGACGCCGCTCATGAAATCGAGCTTGATCGTGTCGGTCAGCTTGTGGCTGCCCGAGAACACGTGCTGGCGGAACTTGGTGTTGTTCACGTCCAGCAGGCCCTCCGAGCGGATGTCCACACCGTTGAACTTGCCGTATTCCCAGCTGCCGTTGCCGTTGAACGAGGATTCGACGATCGAGGTCTGCGGCTTGCCGTTGGCGGCGGCGAGGCTGCGGCCGAAGGAGATGGCCGAGATGTAGTTGTCGTAGCGGTCGTTCTTGAAGTCGCCGCCCAGCAGGTCCAGGTTGAGCTCCGTGCCGGCGGCAGGGCGCCATTGGAAGGCGGCGGTGAGGCCGGCGCGCTCGTACTCGGCCACCGAGCGGCGGTAGCGCGGGATGCGCGGGTGGAAGGCACCCGAGCCCGGCGCTGGATTCGCGACCGTGCCGCCAAAGTTGTCGGTGCGGCCGAACACGTCGTTGTAGGCCGCTGCGGTCGAGGTGCGCGGCAGGTTGAAGCCGCAGTTGGCGGCGGTGATGCCCTTCACCGCGGAGTTGGCCGGGTTCTGCGGGGTCGCGCCCAGCGGCGAGCAGAAGCCGCCGTCCGCGTTCGCCGACAGCAGCTCGACCGCCTCGTAGCCTTCCTCGGTGGCGTGGCGCTTCGAGTAGGCACCCGAGACCAGGAAGCCCAGCTTGCCGATGCCGGTGTCCCAGCGGTTCGAATACAGGGCGGTGGCACGGGGAGCGGGGCGGTGCGCCAGGGTGTTGTAGGTCTGCTGGCCGGCCACGGTGATGGTCTCGCCCTTGAAGTCGAAGGGCCGCGCGGCGCGCAGGTCGACGGTGGCGCCCAGCGAGCCTTCCTCGATCGCCGCTTCCGAGGTCTTGCGCACTTCCAGGCTGTTGAACAGCTCGGACGCGAACACCGAGAAGTCGAAGGCGCGCGAACGGTTGGTGCTGCCGTTGATGTCCGAGGCGCCGGTCGCCGAGATGGCTTCGATGCCGTTGATGCGCACCCGCGTGAAACCCGCGTTCAGGCCGCGCACGCTGATCTGCTTGCCCTCGCCACCGTCGCCGCGCGCCAGCGAGACCCCCGGCACGCGCTGCAGCGATTCGGCCAGGTTCGCATCGGGGAACTTGGCGATGTCCTCGGCCTTGATGACGTCGACGATGCCGTCGGTGTTCTTCTTGACGTTCAGGGCGCTGTTCAGGCTCGCGCGAAAGCCGGTCACGACCACGGTGCTGGTGTTGTCCGCCGCCGGCTGTTCCTGCGCGGTCTCCTGCGCCTGTGCCTGGCCGAAGAGGGCGGCCACGGCGAGCGCGCCGGCCGTCAGTTTGAATGGGTGGACACGCTGGCCGTGGCTGCGTTTGGGGTCTGTCATATTGTCTCCGGGGTTATCGATTTTTGCTCTGCCCGATTTATTCTCGGGCAGATCGGAGAGCTTGATGAGCAGTACGCGCCAAACGCTCAAGCTGTTGATCTTGATTATTCGATGTGCATCGTATTGACGACAAATACGCGAAAAATAATCAGCTTGTTGATTATCGGCCGACGAACAGGAAGCCCACGGCCGCCATGATGCAGGCGAAGGCGGCGAGGTGGCGCCATGACACCGGTTCGCCGAGCACGGTCACCATGAAGATGCCGAACACGACCAGGGCGATCGCTTCCTGCATGACTTTCAGCTGCCCGGCGCTCCAGCCGCTCGCGAAGCCGATCCGGTTCGCGGGGACGGCGAGGCAGTACTCGACGAAGGCAATGCCCCAGCTGATCACGATGACGCTCAGGAGCGGCTTGTGCATGCCCCCCTTGAGATGCCAGTACCAGGCGATCGTCATGAAGATGTTCGAGGCCGCGAGCAGCAGGAAGGTCGTCATCGGCCGCGCGTCAGCCGATCTTCTCGACCGCCTGGCTCGCCACCAGCGGCAGGTAGTCGCGCACCGGTCCGACGCCGGGGATCACGAGTTCGGGCGCGATCTCGGCCAGCGGCGCCAGCACGAAGCCGCGCTCGTGCATGCGCGGGTGGGGCACCGTGAGGGATGTGGTGGCAATACGCTGGTCGCCGTACAGCAGCAGGTCGAGGTCGAGCGTGCGCGGCGCGTTGCGGTAGGGACGCTCGCGGCCGTGCGCCTGTTCGATGTCCTGCAGCGCGGCCAGGAGTTCATGCGGGTCGAAGGCCGTGTCGATGCAGGCGACCGCGTTGATGTAGTCGTCGCCGCTGGAATCGACCGGCGCGGTGCGGTACAGGCCCGAGGTTTCGACCACCATCGTCCCGTCCAGCAGGGCGAGGCGGCGCAGCGCATCGAGCACGTTGGCCCGGGCGTCGCCCAGGTTCGCGCCGATGCCGACGTAAGCGATCATTCCTCGCCGCCGCCCTGGGCCGGCGCGGCCTCGCCGCCAGCGGTCTTGCGCGGACCCCGGCGCGGCGGACGCTTGCGCTTCTGTCCCGCTCCTTGTCCCGCGCCTTGTCCCGCTTCGCCACGGTCGCGCTGGTTCGCCGCCGCCAGCAGGGCTTCGCGCTCGCCGCCTTCGGCCGCATAGAACGCGGTCCACCATTCGCCGACGTCGCCCGGCAGCTCGCCCGACTCGCAGCGCAGCAGCAGGAAGTCGTAGCCGGCGCGGAAGCGCGGGTGCTCGAGCAGCTTGAAGGGCGCCTTGCCGGTGCGGCGCTCGAAACGCGGCTGCATGGCCCAGATGTCGCGCATGTCGGTGGCGATGCGGCGCTGCAGCGCCAGGTTCTCGGTCTGGGTGTCGAGCACGTCGTCGGCGGCCAGGTGCAGGGCCGGGATCGGCGCCTCGCCGGCAGCGCGGTAGGCGTTCCACTTCTCCAGCACCTGGTGCCACAGCAGCGAAGCGAACAGGAAGCCGGGCGAGACGCCCTTGCCGGCCTTGACGCGGCCGTCGGTCGATTCCAGCGCCAGCGTAACGAACTTCATGCCGATCGGCTGCTCCAGCACGACGTCCAGCAGCGGCAGCAGGCCGTGGTGCAGGCCGGCCGAGCGCAGCTCCTTGAGGCAGGCCAGCGCGTGGCCCGACAGCAGGAGCTTGAGCATTTCGTCGAACACGCGCGCGGCCGGCACGTTGTCGATCAGCGGGGCCATCACGGGGATGGGCGCGCGCGTGGTCGGCTCGATGGTGAAGCCGAGTTTCGCGGCGAAGCGCACCACGCGCAGCATGCGCACCGGGTCTTCGCGGTAGCGCGCTTCCGGCACGCCGATGATGCGCAGCAGCTTGGCGCGGATGTCCTCGATGCCGCCGTGGTAGTCCAGCACCGTCTGGGTGGCCGGATCGTAGTACATGGCGTTGATGGTGAAGTCGCGCCGCGCCGCGTCCTCGTGCTGGGGACCGAAGTTGTTGTCGCGCAGGACGCGGCCATGCTCGTCCTTCGGCGCATTGTCGCTGCCGTTGCCGCGGAAGGTGGTCACTTCCAGCAGGTCCTGGCCGAACATCACGTGCACGATCTGGAAGCGGCGGCCGATGATGAAGGCGCGCCGGAACAGGCGCTTGACCTGCTCGGGCGTGGCGTCGGTGGCGATGTCGAAGTCCTTGGGCTTCACGCCCAGCAGCAGGTCGCGCACGGCGCCGCCCACCACGAAGGCCTGGAAGCCGGCCTCCTGCAGCGTCTGGGTCACCGTGACCGCGTTGCGCGACACGTTGCGCGGGTCGATCTTGTGCTCTTCCGGTCCGAGGATGACGGGTTGGGTCGGGTCGCGGCCGTCGTCTTTTACGCCGAGGATCTTGCGGATGAATTTCTTAATCATTGAAGAGATGAATGGTTGGCCAACCCTGCGATTGCGCGTGGGCGGCGAGCTTGGCGCTCGGGTTGGTGGCGACCGGATGACTGACGATCGACAGCAGCGGCAGGTCGTTGTGCGAGTCGCTGTAGAAGTGGCAGCGCTCGAACGCGTCGAAGCGGGTGCCGAGGCGCTCCAGCCAGGCGTGCATGTGCGTGATCTTGCCCGGCCCGGAAGTCGGGGTGCCAGCCAGCTTGCCGGTCAGGTTTCCCGCCGCGTCGTATTCCGGCATGGCGCCGATGTGGTGCGCGACGCCGAAGCGTGCCGCGATCGGCGCCGTGATGTAGTGGTTGGTGGCGGTGATGATCGCCACCAGGTCGCCGGCGTCCTGGTGCTCGCGCACCAGTTTCAGGGCTGTCGGCTTGATCGCCGGTTCGATCACTTCCGCCATGTAGCGGGCGTGCAGGGCATCCAGCTCGGCGCGCGGGAAGCGTGCCAGGGTGCCGAGGGCGAACTCGAGGTATTCGACCGGGTCGAGGATGCCGGCCTGGTACTGGGCGAAGAACTCGTCATTGCGGCGGCGGAAGGCGGTTTCGTCTACCGCGCCAATGCGGACCAGGAACTCGCCCCATTCATAATCCGAATCGATCGGCAGCAGGGTGTGGTCGAGGTCGAACAGCGCAAGGTTTTTCATTCTTTGGTTTCCGACTGCTGGTTTTCTTGCAGCAACAAATCACGCAGCAGCGGCAGGGTGACGGGACGCTGGGTCTCGAGCGAATACTGGTCGAGAGCGTCCAGCATCGTCGCCAGCGACCGCATGTCGCGCTTGAAGTGAGACAACAAATAGGGTAACACGCTCGCCGACAGCGTCAAACCGCGTGCTTCGGCGGCCTGGGTGAGCGCGGCGATCTTCTCGTCGTCCGACAGGCCCTTGATCTGGTAGATCAGGCCCCAGCCCATGCGCGTGCGCAGGTCCTCGCGCACCCCCAGCACGGCCGGCGGCACCGGGCCGGTGCTGACCATGTAGGCGCCGTGCTCGCGGATCTGGTTGAACAGGGCGAAGGCGTCGATCTGGCGCTGCGGCGAGAGGCGGTCGCAGTCGTCCAGCAGATACAGCGTCACGTCGTCGGTGTGGACGAACTGGTCCGCCGGGGCATCGAAGGGGATGTAGCGCGAGGCCGGGCTGGCCGCCAGCGCCTGCAGCAAATGGGTCTTGCCGGCGCCGGTATCGCCCCACAGGTAGGCGAAATGCTCGCGCGAAGCACGCTGCGCGAACTGGTGCATCAGGTGCGCCAGTTCGGCATTCTCGCCCACCTGGAAGGTGTCGAGGCTGTGCGCCGGTTCGGCGCCTAAATCGAGCACCAGCTGTTTCATGGCGTCGGGCTCACGGTAAAAAAGTCATATGCGTCAGGCATTATAAAAGCTGCTGCGCAGGTAGTGGGTGCGCACGTGGCGAAAGCCGACCATCAGCACCGCCGAGGCGGGCAGGGCCAGCAGCACGCCGGCAAAGCCGAACAGCTCGCCGAAGGCCATCAGGGCGAAGATCACGGCCAGCGGGTGCAGGCCGATGCGCTCGCCCACCAGGCGCGGCGTCAGGAAGAAGCTTTCGATCAGCTGGCCGGCGGTGTAGATCGCCACCACCCAGGCCAGGCCGGTCCAGTCGGCGAACTGCAGCAGCGCCGCGATCAGGGCCAGCAGCATCCCCAGGCCGAAGCCGAGGTAGGGCACGAAGCCCAGCAGGCCGGTGAGCACGCCGACCGGCAGGGCCACGTCCAGCCCCATCAGGGCCAGCGCGGCCGAGTAATACACGGCCAGCACGATCATCACCAGCAGCTGGCCGCGCAGGTACTGGGCCAGCAGTTCGTCCGACTCAAGCGCCATGCCGCCCACCTGTGCCGACCAGCGGCGCGGGATGGCGCCTGCGATGCGGGCCAGCAGGTGGTGCCAGTCGACCAGCAGGTAGAACAGCACCACCGGCACCAGGGTCAGCGTCGCGATCCAGCCCAGCAGGGCGCTGCCGCCCACGCGCACCTTGGCCAGCACCGTGGTCCAGAGGTCGTCGCCGCTGGCCGCCACCTGCTGCTCGATCAGCTGGCGCAGGCCGGCACTGTCGAGTTTGACGTTGATGCCGTAGCCGGCCAGCCAGGGCGAGACGAAGGTGTCGAGCCAGGTGAAGAAGGCGGGGATCTTGGCCTGCAGCAGGGGGATTTCGGCGCGCAGCACCGGCACCACGATCAGGACCAGGGCCACCACGGCGGCGAAGAAGGCGGTGAGCACGATGGAAACGGCCGCCACGCGCGGCATACGTCCCTTGCCCAGGCGCGCATTTGCCAGTCGATCCACGGCGCCGTTCAGCATGTAGGCGAGGATGGCCGCCGCGATGAAGGGCGACAGGATCGGACCCAGGGTGTACAACAGCAGCGCCACCGCCAGCCAGAGCGCCAACCAGAACGTGGATTGTTTTTGCTCCGGGGTCAGAAAAAAGGGCATGCCGTTATTGTTATTTTGCTAAAACGGGTTGTAAATGGGGCGCAAACGGGTAGTAAAGAGGCCGTTTTGCTAAAATAGCGGATCGACCAGGTTTGCACGGTCTCCGCCTTCTATTTTACCGCCTCCGCTGCCAAATACCATGAGCCAACCATCTAATGTTTCCCTCTCCTACCGCGACGCCGGTGTCGACATCGACGCAGGCGACGCCCTGGTCGAAGCGATCAAGCCCTTTGCCAAGCGCACCATGCGCGAAGGCGTCCTGGGCGGCATCGGCGGTTTTGGCGGCCTGTTCGAGATCAGCAAGAAGTTCAAGGAGCCGGTCCTGGTCTCCGGCACGGATGGCGTCGGCACCAAGCTCAAGCTGGCGTTCGAGCTGAACCGCCATGACACGGTCGGCATCGACCTGGTCGCCATGAGCGTCAACGACATCCTGGTGCAGGGCGCCGAGCCGCTGTTCTTCCTCGACTACTTCGCCTGCGGCAAGCTGGACGTGGCAACCGCGACCGCGGTCGTCAAGGGCATCGCCGAAGGCTGCGAGCAGTCCGGCTGCGCCCTGCTGGGCGGCGAGACCGCCGAGATGCCGGGCATGTACCCGGACGGCGAATACGACCTGGCCGGCTTCGCCGTCGGCGCGGTGGAAAAATCGCAGATCATCGACGGCAGCAAGATCACCCCGGGCGACGTGGTGCTGGGCCTGGCCTCGTCGGGCATCCACTCGAACGGCTATTCGCTGGTGCGCAAGATCATCGAGGTCGCCAAGCCGGACCTGGAAGCCGACTTCCACGGCCGCAAGCTCTCCGACGTGCTGATGGCGCCGACCCGCCTGTACGTCAAGCCGCTGCTGGCGCTGATGGCCTCGATGGAAGTGAAGGGCCTGGTGCACATCACCGGCGGCGGCCTGGTCGAAAACATCCCGCGCGTGCTGGCCGACAATCTGACCGCTGTCCTGGACGCCAAGTCGTGGACCATGCCGCCACTGTTCCAGTGGCTGCAGCAGCACGGCGGCGTGGCCGACTCCGAGATGCACCGCGTGTTCAACTGCGGCATCGGCATGACCGTCATCGTCGCCAAGGAAAACGCGGATGCGGCGATGGCGCAGCTGCAGGCCGCGGGCGAGACCGTGTACCGCATCGGCGAGATCCGTGCGCGTGAAGAAGGGCAGGCGCAGACCGTCGTGCAGTAAGCACGTCGTCTGATGCAAACAAAACGGGCGCCGAGGCGCCCGTTTTGTTTGGAAGCGGCTGCGATTACTTCGCAGCGCTGCTTCCGATATGCTTGCCCAGGAACTTCTCCACCCGCGTCCAGAAGTCGAAGCGGTTCTGCGGCCGCGTCCACCCATGTCCCTCGTCCTGGTACACGACCCACTCGACCTGCTTGTTATGGACCTGCACCGCATCGCGGAACAGGTTGCCGTGGTAGAGCGGCACGCGGCGGTCGACGGCGCCGTAGGCCATCAGCAGCGGCTGGGTGATCTTCGCCGCCTGTTCGATCGGTGAGGTGGCCTTGAACTGCGCGGCATCCTCGACCGGGTCGCCGATCATCAGCGGCATCCCATGATTCTTCCAGTCGTCCGTCAGGTCGGAATCGAAGCTCCAGTGGCCGTTGAACAGCAGCTTGATGTCGGTGACGCCCACGAAATTGATGCCGCACTTGTACAGGTCGGGGTCGTTCACCAGGCCCATCAGCGCCGCGTAACCGCCATAGCTGGCCCCGGCGATGCAAATGCGCTTGGGGTCGGCCAGGCCCTGGGCGATCGCCCAGCGCGCGGCGTCGGCGATGTCGTCCTGCATCGCCAGGCCCCATTGCTTCCAGCCGGCCCGGAAGTGTGCCGTGCCGTAGCCGCGGCTGCCGCGGAAGTCCGGCTCCAGCACCGCGTAGCCGCGCGAGGCGAGGAACTGGGATTCGGGATCCCAGCCCCAGTGATTGCCACGCAGGTAGGGGCCGCCATGCACCATCACCACCAGCGGCAGGTTCTTCGTCGCGCCGGCCGGCACCGTGAGCAGGGCCGGGATCTCGCGGCCGTCGCGTGCCTTGTAGCGCACCGGGTCCTGGCGCCCCATCCTGGCCGGATCGATGCCATCGCGGCTGCTGCCGATCGGGTTCAGCTTGCCGCTGGCGGGGTGGTACAGGTGGTAGGACAGCGGACGGACGTCCGACATGGAGCGCACCAGCACCCAGGGAGCGTCGGCACGCGAGGCCACCGAGATCAGGTTGACGCCGCCCGGCAGCAGCTTGTCCACGTCCTGCTGGATCTTCTGCATGTCCTTGTCGAACCAGACGATGCCCGGGGCGTCGGTCTCGATGGAGGCGCCCAGCAGCTTGCCGCGCCGGCTGATCAGCGCACCGTCGAAATCGTAGCCCGGCATGACGACCACGCCTTCCGGGTTGATCTTTCCCTTCGCCAGGTCGAGCGTATGCAGCGCCGCCGCATCCTTGCCGGCGTGGGCGCGCACATAGAGCGTACCGTCCGCACCGAAACCGACCGGCGTGAACCCTTCCTTGCCGCCGGAGTAGGTCGGGAATTGCGCGATGCTGCGCCAGTCGCCGCTGGCCGGTTCGCGGTAGTAAACGGTCGTCTTGCCAGCGGCGGAGTACATCCCCAGACGCGGTTCGCCGGCATTGTCGAGCAGCCAGCTGTCGATCGGTCCCGGCCGTTGCACCGCTTGCGAGCGTCCCGTCACGGTATCGAGGCGCAGCAGGCTGACGCTCTCGACCTCGTTATTCGGATCGATGTTGTAGCTGGTGACGTAGACATGGTCCGAATCCTGGGCGCCGCGTTGGCCCAGCATGAAGGTGTGCCAGGGCAGGACGTGACGCCCGATCTGGGTGCCGCCCCCGGCGACGATGTCGCCGCGCCGGTTGGCCAGCTGGCGCAGCGCGCTGCCGTCGCGGTTGACCGCGTACAGGCCGCTCGCCATGGTGTTACCGCCCGGGCCGATCTGCTTGTCGGTGACGTTGAACAGCAGGCGCTCGTCGTTCACCCACTGGAAACGCAGGACATCGACATTCTGGTAGCCGGCCACCGGGGTGGCCTTGTTCTCGTTCAGGTCGACCACCACCAGCATGTCGCGCCGGCCGGGTGCGCCCGACAGCGCCGCCAGGTAGCGCCCGCTGGGCGACAGTTCGGCGTTGGCCAGCAGCGGGTTGGAGAAGAAGGCCTCGACCGGCGGCGGCGCCGGCTCGGCTGCGGCCGCGGTGGCGGCCGCGAACAGTAGGCACGTACACAGCGACAGCGTAGCCGTCATGGAAACTTTCATTGTTTGACTCCGGCGCCGATGTGGCGGTCGAGGAAGCGTTCGACCCGGCCCCAGAAGTCGATGTTGTTCTTCTCCAGCGACCAGCCGTGGCCTTCTTCCGGATACTCGACCCATTCGACGTTCTTGTTGGTCTTCAGGAGAGCATCGCGGAACTGGGTGCCGTGGTTGATCGGCACGCGCTGGTCGGCACTGCCATAGGCCAGCAGGACCGGCTGCGTGATGCGGGCGGCCTGCTCGAGCGGCGAGGTGGCCTTCAGCTGGTCTGCGTCCTTGACCGGGTCGCCGACCATCTCCGGCATGCCGTAGGCCTTGAATTCGTCCGAGGTGTCGTTGCTGAAGGTCCAGCCGCCGTTGTAGAGCAGCTTGATGTCCGTGACGCCCACCCAGTTGATGCCGCACTTGTACAGGGTGGGGTCCTTCACCAGTCCCATCAGGGTGGCGTAGCCGCCGTAGCTGGCGCCGGCGATGCACACGCGTCCGCCGTCGGCGATGCCCTTGCCGACCGCCCAATGCACGCCATCCGCAATGTCGTCCTGCATGGCCAAGCCCCACTGCTTGAAGCCGGCCTTGAGATGCCGCGTGCCAAAGCCCTGGCTGCCGCGGAATTCCGGTTCCAGCACGGCGTAGCCGCGCGAGGCCAGGAACTGCGATGCAGGACTCCAGCCCCACGAGGCGCCGCGTACGTAGGGGCCGCCGTGGACCAGCACCACCATCGGCAGCCTGGTCTTGGCGCCGCCCGCCGGCAGCGTCAGCAGCGCGGGGATCTCGAGGCCGTCGCGCGCCTTGTAGCGCACGAACTGCTGGCGTCCCATCTGCGACGGCTTGATGTGCGGCCGCACGTCGGCGATCCTGTTCAGCGCCCTGGTCTGGATGTTGAACAGCGACCAGGTGCCGGGGATGACATCCGAGTAGGACCGCACCAGAACCCAGGGCGAACCGCTGTTGGCCGGTACCGTGACCAGGTTGATGGTGGCCGGCAGCAGCTTGTCCAGCTCCGCCTGCACCGCCTTCATGCCGGGGTCGAACCATTCGTTCGAGACCGCGTCGGTGCGGAAGCGGATGCCCAGCACCTTGTCGCGGTTGGCCACCAGGCTGCCGTCGAAATCGAAGCCCGCGGTCACCACCAGCGGCTGCGGGTCGATCTTCCCGGTGGCGGCATCGAAGAGGTGGACGGAGGTCGTATCGCGTCCGCCGCTGCGCGCCAGCACGTACAGTTTGCCTTCCGCGCTGAAGCCGAGCGGCTGCAATGCCTTGCTGCCGTCACCGAAGGCCGGGTAGCTGGCCAGCACGCGCCAGGTACCGTTCGCCGGATCGCGGTAGTGCAGCGTGATCGTGTCCTTGTCGAAGGCAGTCGCCAGCCGCGGTTCGCCCTTGTGGTCGAGCATCCAGCCGGTGACCTTGCCCGGGCGGGGCACGGTCTGGGCGAGGCCGGTCAGCGTATTCAGACGCAGCAAGTCGACGTTGCGCACCTCGCCGGCGGTATCGAGATTCAGGCTCGTCACGTACACGTCATCGGTGTCGCGCGCGCCGGCCGGACCGAGCAGGTAGGTATGCCAGGGCAGGATCTTGCGCTGCGCGCGTGTCCGGGCTGTCTTGGCGAAACCGGTGCGGTCCGCCAGTTCCACGAATTTTTCGCCGTCGCGGTTGACCGCATACAGGCCGGGCGCGTAGCGCTTGTTGCCGACGCCGACGTTCTTCTCCTGGGTGTTGAAGACCAGGCGTTCGTTGTTAATCCAGCGGAAGTCGCCGACGTCGGCGTCGTCGTACGCGGCCACCACCTTGGCGCTGTTGTCCGCCAGATTGATCACCGCCAGGAAGTCACGCTTGTTCGGCGCGCCCGAGCGCACTGCCAGGAAGCGGGCATCCGGCGACAGGCTGGCGCCGCCGAATGCGGAATTGGCGAAGAAACTGGCGATGGGCGGCCGTGCGGCCGAGCCAGGCGCCGGGGCCTGGGGTTCGGCCAGTGCCGGCGCGACGCAGGCGAGTGCGGCGGCGGTCGCCGCGCCGCGCAGCGCGCGTAAAAAAACGGTGTGCATGGAGATCTGTTCAGGTTGTCGTCGGCGGCGGGTGTCGCCAGCCGGCCAACAATACCAGCCTTGCCGGTGAAAAACATCCCGCCATGCAGATGTCATGCATGCGTGATGGCGGCCGTGGCGTGCCTGCCTCAGGGCTTGCCCGCCGTTTCGTCTTCCGGCGCCCGGATGTAATCCACCATGCCCAGGCTGGCGCGGCTCGGCGGCGCGCTCAGCAGGCTGCCGGCCACGGTCGCGAGCAGCCCGGCCGGGACCCCGAACACGCCGGCCGCCAGCGGCTGGATGCCGAGCCAGGAGGCGTCCAGGCTGCCGCCCAGGGTCGGGCTGGCGCGCAGCATGTACCATAGGCAGACCAGGAAGCCGGTGAGCATGCCCGCGATCGCCCCCGTGTGGTTGGCGCGCTTCCAGAACACGCCCAGCACCAGCACGGGAAAAAGCGTGGACCCGGCAAGCGAGAAGGCCGCGCCGACCAGCGAGAGGATGTCGGCCGGCTTTTGCGAGGCCGCGTAGGCCGCGATGAAGGCCACCGCCAGGAGCAGCAGCTTGGAGATCGTAACCCGCTTCTGGGTCGAGGCGCCCGGGTCGACCATCTTGTAGTAGACATCGTGCGACAGGGCGTTGGAGATCGCCAGCAGCAGGCCGTCGGCCGTGGACAGCGCCGCCGCCAGGCCGCCCGCCGCCACCAGGCCCGAGATCACGTAGGGCAGGCCGCCGATCTCGGGCGTGGCCAGCACCAGCACGTCGGCATCGATCGCGACCTCGGCCAGCTGCACGATGCCGTCGCCATTGATGTCCGCGATGCTGAGCAGGGGATTGACCTTGTCCACGTTGGACCAGTACGACACCCAGGTCGGCAGCGAGGAAAAATCGCTGCCGACCAGGGCGGTATAGATGTCGTACTTGGCCAGCACCGCCAGCGCCGGGATGGTCAGGTAGATCAGCAGGATGAAGAACAGGGTCCAGAACACCGACACCCGGGTCTCGTTCACCGAGGGCGTGGTGTAGGCGCGCATCAGGATGTGGGGCAGGGCGGCGGTGCCGAACATCAGGCAGAACACCACGGCCAGGAAGTTGTTGCGGCGCTTGTCCGACTCTTCTTCGGTTGCGCCGGGGAAGGGCACCGCGTGCGGCACCGGCGGGCGGGCGCGCGCCAGGTTGGCGTCGCGCAGCTCGAGCCACAGCGCCCGTGCTTCGTCGGCCGAGCCGGGATAGGTATGGAGCGCGCGCTCGGCCTGGCGCACTTCGGCCAGCGAGGCATTCTGGGAGCGGACCGCCACCAGGCGGCGCTGCGCTTCCAGCTTGCCGGTTTCCCACGACGCCGGCAGGCCGGCAAGGCGGGCGGCGTATTCGCCGGCGCGGCGCCGGAACTCGGCGCGCACCTGTTCCTCGCGCGGGTCCTTGTTCAGCTGTTGTTCGCGCGCCGCGAGCTTGGGCAGCAGCGAGCCGTAGGCCACCTGCGGCACCGGGTTGTCGGCATGCTTGGCCGCCAGCCAGATGCTCGGGATCAGGAAGGCCACCAGCAGGATGATGTATTGCGCCACCTGGGTCCAGGTGATGCCGCGCATCCCGCCCAGGAACGAGCACACCAGGATCGACGCCAGCCCCAGGAAGATGCCGACCGAGAAGTCGACGCCGGTGAAGCGCGAGGCGATCAGGCCGACCGCGTAGATCTGCGCCACCACGTAGGTGAACGAGACCAGGATGGTGGCCGCCACCGCCAGCGCCCGTACCGGTCCGCCGCGTCCGCCCGCGCCGCCGCCGTAGCGCGCCGCCAGGAAGTCGGGAATGGTGTATTGCCCGAACTTGCGCAGGTAGGGCGCGATGAGCAGGGCCACCAGCACGAAGCCGCCGGTCCAGCCCATGATGTAGGCCAGGCCATCGAAGCCGTACAGGTAGAGGCCGCCGGCCAGGCTGATGAAGCTGGCCGCCGATATCCAGTCGGCGGCGGTGGCCATGCCGTTGAACAGGGCCGGCACGCGCCGCCCGGCCACATAGTATTCGGTGACGTTCGAGGTGCGCGCCACCACCCCGATGGTGGCGTACAGCGCGATAGTGGCGAACATGAAGATGTAGCCGATCCACAGGCGCGGCATGCCTTCCTGCTCGAGCAGCGCAAGCGACACCAGGAACAGGGCGAAGCAGGCGGTGTACCAGAGGTAGTAGCGCGACAGCTTGCGGAAGTAGGGCCCCCTGGTCGCGCTCATGCATCCCCCCGGACCGCAGCCTCGTAGCGGCGGTCGAGCCGGCGCAGGCGCCAGGCGTAGAGCGCGATGACGGCCAGCGACACCAGCGAGGCACCCTGGGCCGCCATGTAGAAGGACAGCGGCCAGCCGAACACGGTGAAGCGCGCCAGCTCGCGCGCGAAGAACACGGTGCCGAAGCCGGTGCACAGCCACAGGATCATCAGGACGGCGGTCAGGCGCCGGGTCGCCCGCCAGTGGGCCGCGCGCGCCGCCTCCCGGCGGGCGAGGGCCGCGCCGCCGGGTGTGCCGGAAGGCGTGGGCGTGGGGTCAAGCGGCGTCGTCGGGCTCATGGGCTGGGGGCGGGAAGGTCAGGCGGAACAGGCTGCCCGGGTACCTGGGCGAGTGGCTGCGCGGATTGTTGAAGATGTCGATCTCGGCGCCGTGCTGCTGCGCGATCTCGCGCACGATCGCCAGTCCCAGGCCGCTGCCCTGCACGTTGCTGCCGAGGATGCGGTAGAAGCGCTCGAACACTTTGGCGCGCTCGCCCGGTGCGATGCCGGGACCGGTGTCCTCGACTTCGAGCAGGGCGTGTTCGCCGTCGCGCCGCACGCGCACCGTCACGCTGCCGCCCTGCGGGGTGTAGCGCAGCGCGTTGTCGATCAGGTTCGACAGCAGTTCGCGCAGCATCAGCGCGTTGCCGGCGATGTGCAGGGTCTCTTCCGGCGGCTCGAAGCCGAGGTCGATGCGGTGGGCGAACGAGGCCTGCACCCAGTCCTGCACGGTGGCGCGGGCCAGCTGGGCCAGGTCGATCTCCTCGAAGGCCAGGCCGGCATGGGGCTGGTTCTCGGCGCGGGCCAGGGCCAGCAGCTGGTTGACCAGGCGCGTGGCCGATTCCGAGCTCTGGGCCAGCTGCTCGAGCGAACGGTGGATCTCGCTCGGGTCGACCTGGCGCAGCGCCAGCTCGGACTGCATGCGCATGCCGGCCAGCGGCGTTTTCATCTGGTGCGCGGCGTCGGCGATGAAGCGCTTCTGCATCTCGACGGTCTGGGCCAGGCGCTCGAGCATGTCGTTGAACGAGCCCACCAGCGGCGAGATCTCTTCCGGCACCTGGCGCGGGTCGATCGGCGACAGGTCGTCCTGCGGGCGGGCGCGGATGCGCTCCTGCAGCTCGGCCAGCGGAGACAGGCCGCGCGACAGCGCGAACCAGACCAGCGCCAGGATCACCGGCAGGATGATGAACTGGGGCAGGATCACGCCCTTGATGATCTCGTTGGCCAGGTTGGCGCGCTTGTCGAGGGTTTCCGCGACCTGCACCAGGGCCAGGTCGCCGGGCTTGGCAGCGCTGTGACTCGATGCGTGGCCGGGTGCGCGCAGCGGGTCGAGGCTGACCCACGAGTAGGCGACGCGCACCGGGGTGCCGTGGATGCTGTCGTTGCGGAACACCACGGCGCCGCCCTGGGGACGTTCGCCGTCGTTGCCGCCCTTGCCGGGCCGGGGATGCGGCAGGTCGCGGTCGCCGTCGATGTGGGCGCCGTCCGGGCCGCTGATCTGAAAGTAGACGCTGTCCACGTCGTCGGCGCGCAGCACGTCGCGCGCGCTGCCCGGCAGCTGCGCCACGGGCCTCCCGGCCACCGTACGGACCTGCTGCGACAGCACGGTGACGCGGTCTTCCAGCGCATCGTCGAAGGGCTGGTTGGCGATCGACTTCGCCACCAGGTAGGTGATCGCGATGCTCATCGGCCACAGCAGCAGCAGCGGGGCCAGCATCCAGTCGAGGATCTCGCCGAACAGCGAGTGCCGGATGTTCTCGTCGGGCTCGGGGTTGGGCGGGACGTAGGGCTGCAGCCCGTCCCGTCCCGTCTCCGGCGCGGGAGGATCCGCCAGCCCGGCGTCGCGCTCGTTCACTTGCTCTCTGGAGCCGGCGCGCGCGGGGCGTCGGAGAATTTCTCGAGGCAGTAGCCGAGGCCGCGCACGGTGGCGATGCGCACGCCGCCGACCTCGATCTTCTTGCGCAGGCGGTGCACGTAGACCTCGATGGCGTTGTTCGAGACTTCCTCGCCCCATTCGCACAGGTGGTCGACCAGCTGTTCCTTGGAGACCAGGCGCCCGGTGCGTGCCAGCAGCACTTCGAGCAGGCCGAGTTCGCGCGCCGACAGGTCGAGCATCTGGTCGTTGATGTAGGCGCTGCGGCCGACCTGGTCGTACACCAGCGGGCCGTGGCGCACCACGGCGGGGCCGCCGCCGGCGCCGCGGCGGGTGAGGGCGCGCACCCGCGCCTCCAGCTCGGACAGCGCGAAGGGCTTGGCCATGTAGTCGTCGGCGCCGAGGTCGAGGCCTTCGACGCGCTGCTCGACCGAATCGGCGGCGGTGAGGATCAGCACCGGCAGCAGCGAGGAGCGCGCGCGCAGGCGGCGCAGCACTTCCAGGCCGGACAGCTTGGGCAGGCCGAGGTCGAGGATGAGGAGATCGAACTCCTGGGTGGACAGCGCCGTGTCGGCATCCTGGCCATTCTTGACGCAATCGATCGCATAGCCGGACTGGCGCAGGGAACGCGTGAGTCCATCGGCAAGTACGCTATCATCTTCGGCGAGCAGAATTCGCATGGGGACCACCTGTAAAACGTTAAGCCTTCAACAGGCCCTATTGTGTTTGATTTATCGCAACAATGCGAGCCTCGCGGATAACAACACCGCGACTTTTTTCGCTTGCCTAAACCACTGGATTTATATACAGTAGTGGCTTGATTTCGTTTGCTTGAACAACTGGATTTATATACAGTGGTTCTCTTGATTTTAGCGGTAGCGCCCCTACCTTGCCTACTCCACAGCTGAAAGTACACCATGGACGACAAAAAAATCGCATTGAATGTTGCCGAAAAAGGCAAAGCGCTGGCAGCCGCCCTGGCGCAGATTGAAAAGCAGTTTGGCAAGGGCTCGGTCATGCGCATGGATTCCAACATGCCGGTCGAGGAAGTCCAGACTGTTTCCACCGGCTCGCTGGGCCTGGACATCGCGCTGGGCGTCGGTGGCCTGCCGCGCGGCCGTATCGTCGAGATCTACGGTCCGGAATCGTCGGGTAAAACCACCCTGACCCTGCAGACCATCGCCCAGATGCAGAAACTGGGCGGCACCTGCGCCTTCATCGACGCCGAGCACGCGCTCGACGTGGGCTACGCGCAAAAGCTGGGCATCAAGCTGGACGAGCTGCTGATCTCGCAGCCGGACACCGGCGAGCAGGCGCTTGAAATTACCGACGCCCTGGTGCGTTCGGGTTCGGTCGACCTCGTGGTCATCGACTCGGTGGCGGCACTGACCCCGCGCGCCGAGATCGAAGGCGACATGGGCGACTCGCTCCCGGGCCTGCAGGCGCGACTGATGTCGCAGGCGCTGCGCAAGCTGACCGCCTCGATCAACCGCACCAACACCCTGGTCATCTTCATCAACCAGATCCGTATGAAGATCGGCGTGATGTTCGGCAGCCCGGAAACCACGACCGGCGGTAACGCGCTGAAATTCTACGCCTCCGTGCGTATGGACATCCGCCGTACCGGCTCGATCAAGTCGGGTGACGAAGTGATCGGTAACGAAACCAAGGTCAAGGTCGTCAAGAACAAGATCGCGCCGCCGTTCCGCGAAGCCCACTTCGACATCCTGTACGGAGAAGGCACCTCGCGCGAAGGCGAAATCCTGGATCTGGGCGCCGACAACAAGATCGTCGAGAAGTCGGGCTCATGGTACAGCTATAACGGCGAACGCATTGGCCAGGGCAAGGACAACGCCCGCCTGTTCCTGAAAGAGCGTCCGGCACTGGCACGCGAAATCGAGAACAAGGTCCGTGCCGCGCTGGGCGTGCGCGAGCTGCCGCCGGTTCTCGCTGCTGTCGAAGACAGCGGCAAGGACAAGCTGAAGGCAGTCGGCGAGTAATCGCTGTCTTGTAGAGCGCCTATGCCTGCACCCCAGCTGAGCCTGAAAGGGCGGGCGCTGCGTTATCTTTCGCAGCGCGAGCACAGCCGGCTCGAGCTGGGGCGCAAGCTGGCCCGTCATGCCGAGGAGGGCGAAGACGTGGAAGCCCTCCTGGATTTCCTTGAAAAAAACAACTGGCTGTCGCAGGAACGTTTTGCCGAATCGCTCATCAACCGGCGGGCGGCACGTTTCGGCAACAGCCGGGTGATGGCCGAGCTGCAAAGCCACGGCGTCAAAGGCGAAGCCTTGGATGACATCAAAGCCTCGCTTGCCGACAGCGAGACGGCGCGTGCCTCCGAAGTGTGGCAGCGCAAGTTCGGCACCGTCGCCGTCGATGCGGCCGAGCGAGCCAAGCAGATGCGTTTCCTGCTGCAGCGTGGTTTCTCCCAACGCGCTGCACGGGCCGCAATGCAGGGCGCTCCCGACGACGACGAGCTGTAGCAGGGTAGGGTCCACACTTGCTACGATGAGGAGCCGGCCTGGCCCCAGGCTGCTCTGACGATATGCCAGGCTTGGCCGCTGGCCTGCTGTATCACCTTTCGATCACATGACAGCTTCAAGCTCCGGCGCCAGCGTGGAGCGTCATCTCCGATATGCTCCGGCATATTCCTCAACGGACGATGGCGCTGCACGCTGGCGCTGTGCGTTTACCAGCTGATTGGTCCTGCCGCTGGCGCAACCCGTCCAACCACCTGCAATATTGACCACTCAGCAAGAAAGCCCGCCAATATCGCTGCAACGCGGCAAAAAGGCCTCTGTTGCAGTGCAACCGACAACGCCCTGTGCTAAACTTTCACGGTTTAAGCAGCGCCGCATGAGCGGTTGTTGTCGTAGAAGCTACGGCAACGTGCATGAAGCACACTGGCTGCACCACTAACCGCCGCGCAAGCGGCATTGGTTTTTATGCCCCTGTCTCCTCCCGTATCGCGCTCGCTCCGGCATACGCGCGCCATTACCGTCGAAGCCTATGCGCGCGACGATGGCCTGTGGGATCTGGACGCCAGTATCCGCGACGTCAAAACCCTTGACATCCCCCTCCCTTCCGGCACCCGTCCGGGCGGGACGCCCGTACACGACCTCAAGCTGCGCGTCACCATCGACCGCAACTTGACCATCGTGGACGCCGAAGCTGCCTCCGATTCCGTTCCGTATCCCGGTTTTTGCGAGACGATAGGCCCTGCTTACAAAAAGCTGGTCGGTCTGTCGCTGATGAACCACTTCCGGCTGCACCTGAAAGACCGCCTCACGGGCGTGCTCGGTTGCACCCACCTGACCGAATTGGCCCAGGTGCTGCCCACGGCAGCGCTGCAGGCCTACGCCGACGACGTGTTCGACACCCGCGGCGGCGCCGACGACAACTCGGCCGAACGGCCTTTCGAGCTCGACCGTTGCCATGCGCTGCGCAGCGACGGACCGGCCGTGGCCACCTACTATCCCCGCTGGTCGATCAAAGCAGTGTCGGGTTAGCATTCGCTGTTTGTCATTTTTTGTAATTCAACCGTATTTCTAATTCAGTAATAGAAGAAGGGAAGCCAGCATGAAAATCCATGAGTATCAAGGCAAAGAGATCCTCCGAAAGTTCGGAGTGACCGTTCCGCGCGGCATTCCGTGCATGAACGTGGAAGAGGCGGTCAAGGCCGCTGAAGAGCTGGGCGGCCCGGTCTGGGTCGTCAAGGCGCAGATCCATGCCGGTGGCCGTGGTAAAGGCGGCGGCGTCAAGGTTGCCAAGTCGCTGGAACAGGTCAAGGAATACTCGGACCAGATCATGGGCATGCAGCTGATCACGCACCAGACCAGCCCGGAAGGCCAGAAAGTCCGCCGCCTGCTGATCGAAGAAGGCGCCGATATCAAGAAGGAATTGTACGTGTCGCTGGTCACCGACCGCGTCACCCAGAAAGTCGTGCTGATGGCCTCGTCGGAAGGCGGCATGGACATCGAAGAAGTCGCGCACAGCAACCCGGAAAAGATCCATAACGTCGTGATCGAACCGTCGGTCGGCCTGACCGACGCGCAGGCTGACGACGTCGCCCGCAAGATCGGCGTGCCGGAAGGCTCGATCGCCGATGCACGCGCCAACCTGCAAGGCCTGTACAAGGCTTACTGGGAAACCGACGCATCGCTGGCCGAAATCAACCCGCTGATCCTGACCGGTTCGGGCAAGGTCATCGCCCTGGACGCCAAGTTCAACTTCGACGCGAACGCCCTGTTCCGTCATCCGGAAATCGTCGCCTACCGCGACCTGGACGAAGAAGATCCGGCCGAAGTCGAAGCATCGAAGTTCGACCTGGCTTACATCTCGCTCGACGGTAACATCGGCTGCCTGGTGAACGGCGCCGGCCTGGCCATGGCCACCATGGACACCATCAAGCTGTTCGGCGGCGAGCCGGCCAACTTCCTGGACGTCGGCGGCGGCGCGACCGCAGAGAAGGTCACCGAAGCATTCAAGATCATGCTGAAGAACCCAGGCCTGAAAGCAATCCTGGTCAACATCTTCGGCGGCATCATGCGCTGCGACGTGATCGCCGAAGGCGTCATCACCGCATCGAAAGCTGTGTCGCTGCAAGTGCCGCTGGTCGTCCGCATGAAGGGCACCAATGAAGACCTGGGCAAGAAGATGCTGGCTGACTCCGGCCTGCCGATCATCGCCGCAGACACCATGGAAGACGCAGCGAAGCAGGTCGTCGCCGCTGCTGCTGGCCAAGCCTAATTCGCGAAGGAAATAAAAATGTCGATTCTGATTAACAAAGACACCAAAGTCATCACCCAAGGTATCACCGGCAAGACCGGCCAGTTCCACACCCGCATGTGCCGCGACTACGCGAACGGCCGTGAAGCCTTCGTGGCAGGCGTGAACCCGAAGAAAGCCGGCGAAGATTTCGAAGGCATCCCGATCTACGCATCGGTCAAGGAAGCCAAGTCGGAAACCGGCGCCACCGTGTCGGTGATCTACGTTCCGCCGGCAGGTGCTGCCGCTGCGATCTGGGAAGCCGTCGAAGCCGAGCTCGACCTGGCAATCTGCATCACCGAAGGCATCCCTGTCCGTGACATGATGGAAGTCAAGGACCGCATGGCCAAGGCCGGTTCGAAGACCCTGCTGCTGGGCCCGAACTGCCCAGGCCTGATCACCCCGGACGAGATCAAGATCGGCATCATGCCGGGTCACATCCACCGCAAGGGCCGTATCGGCGTCGTTTCGCGCTCGGGCACCCTGACCTATGAAGCAGTCGGCCAGCTGACCGCCCTGGGTCTGGGCCAGTCGTCGGCAGTCGGCATCGGCGGCGACCCGATCAACGGTCTGAAGCACATCGACGTGATGCGCATGTTCAACGACGATCCTGACACCGACGCAGTCATCATGATCGGCGAGATCGGCGGCCCGGACGAGGCGAATGCTGCTCAGTGGATCAAGGACAACATGAAGAAGCCGGTCGTCGGCTTCATCGCCGGCGTCACCGCGCCTCCGGGCAAGCGCATGGGCCACGCCGGCGCGCTGATCTCGGGCGGCGCCGACACCGCGCAAGCCAAGCTGGAAATCATGGAAGCCTGCGGCATTACCGTCACCAAGAACCCGTCGGAAATGGCTCGCCTGCTGAAGGCGATGCTGTAATCTGAATGTTTAATGGCCGATGAAAACGGGGAGCCGCCAGGCTCCCCGTTTTTTTTGTGCCTTTACTCTCCAGGCATGACAAATTGCGTTACGTAAACTATCCACCTGACAAAAATTGCTGAGCTCAAGTGACAAATTTTGTCACCGATCAAGCCAAAACTTGTCCTGGCACGGTGTTTTGTTATCTCCACACTAATAAAATCAGCATTTTTCGGGCTGGCACACGGCTTGCATATAAGAAAGCGTGGCAACAAGCAGTAACCCAATCACCTGACACACCACCTGGAGAGATGACATGAACTTCAAACAAATGCAAACCAAAAAAGCCGAAGGCGGCTTCACCCTGATCGAACTGATGATCGTCGTTGCAATCATCGGTATCCTGGCAGCCGTCGCTATCCCGGCCTACCAGAACTATGTCAAGAAGGCCAAGTTCCAGGACATCGTTTCGTCGGCAGCGGCAATTGAACTGGCAATTTCGACCTGCCTGAACGAAAACGGCGGTGACGTCACTCTGTGCGATACCGCAACCAAGCTGGGCATCACCATCAAGAACTCGAAAGAAGCTGCAACTGCACTGGCCGTGACTGCTACCACTGCAGCCGTGACCGCAACCGCGAACACTGCTGCTGGCGGCTACACCTACATCCGCACGCCGACCTATACCGCTGGCGATACCGCGATCACCTGGACCCAGAGCGGCAGCTGCCTGGCAGCCGGTGTCTGCAAGCCGTAATCAGTATGTCAAGATGGGCTAGGAACGCTAGTTCCTGAGACCGCCAACAACACCCGGCAAGCCGCAAGCTTGCCGGGTGTTTCACTTTATAAGGCGGACTTTGGCCTTAGGGCTTGATGTGCTTGTCCAGCCACTTCATCACCGTATGGTGCCACTGCACCGAGTTGGCCGGCTTGAGCACCCAATGGTTCTCGTCCGGGAACACCAGCAACTGGCTGTCGATGCCCTTGCGCTGCAGCGCGGTGAAGGTCGACAGCGCCTGCGCCGTCGGGATCCGGAAATCGAGGTCGCCCTGGATCACCAGCATCGGCGTCTTCCACTTGTTCACGTGGTGGACCGGATTGAAGCGCTCGTGATTGTTCGGCACCGCAAAGTAGGCGCCGCCGTTTTCCCAGTCCGTGAACCACTGCTCCTCGGTCGAGTAGGCCATGCCGCGGCTGTCGAAGATGCCGTCGTGGTTGACCAGGCAGCGGAAGCCGTCGTTCCAGTTCCCCGCGATCCAGTTCATCATGTAGCCGCCGTAGGACGCGCCCAGGGCACAGCTGCGTTCGCGGTCGAGCCAGGGGAACTTCTTCACCGCCGCGTCCAGGCCCTTGCGCAGGTCCTCGAGCGGCTTGCCGCCCCAGTCGCCGCTGATCGAATCGGTGAACTTCTGGCCGTAGCCGGTCGAACCGTGGAAGTCGATGAACACGGTGGCATAGCCGGCGCCGGCGTACACCTGCGGATTCCAGCGGTAGCTCCAGCCGTTGCCGAAGCTGCCCTGCGGGCCGCCGTGCACCAGGAAGGCGACCGGGTACTTCTTGCCCGGTTCGGCATTCCAGGGTTTCATCACGTGGCCATACACCGTCTCGCCCTTGGCCCCAGGGAAGCTGAACTGCTCGTACTGGCCCCAGCGCACGTCCGCCAGGCGCTCGGCATTCAGCGTCGTCAGTTGCGAGGGCTGGCCGCCCAGCTTCATCGCGAACAGCTGTGCACCCGAGGCCAGGTTGGCCTGGGTATAGGCGACGGTATCGCGGCGTACGTCGAAGGCGCCGACCGCGCCCTTGCCGGTCAGCGCTTCCACCCGTCCGGTGGCGACGTCGATCGAGAACAGGCGGTGCTGGCCCAGGTCTTCGGCATCGACGATCAGCGCCTTGCCGTCGGCGCGCCAGTGCAGGCTGCCGGCCGAGCGGTCCCAGTCGGCGGCCAGCTTGCGCTTCTGGCCGCTCGCCACGTCCATCAGCATCACCTGGTAGCGGTCGGCCTCGAAGCCGGGACGCGCCATCGCAAGATATGCCAGGGTGCGGCCGTCCGGCGAGTACACGCCCTTGGTGTCCCAGGCCGGATTGTCGGCGGTCAGGTTGCGCGGCGCGGCGCCGCCCGCGGCCGGCACGGTGTACAGGTCGAAGTTGGTCGACCAGGCCTCGGTCTTGCCGGCAATACGAGCCGCGAACACGATGGTCTTGCCGTCCGGGCTGAAGCGGAACTCCTCGCGGTCGCCGAAGGGCTTCGAGGGCACGTCGCCATCGAGCACACCGGACAGGCTGACCGGCGCGCCACCCAGCTTGCCGGCGCCGTCGAGCGGCGCCGAGAACAGCACGTTGTTGCGGCCGTCGCTCCAGCTATCCCAGTGGCGCACGAACAGGCGGTTGTACAGCTTGCCGCTGGCCTTGTCCTTTTCCTCCGCATCGAGGCGCTGTTTGGTGCAGGCGAGTTCGGCGCAGTCGCGGAACACCGACAAGCTCATCGCCACCCGGTCGCCCGTGGGCGACACACGGAAACTCTCGACGTCGAGCGGCAGGTCGGTCACTTTTATCGGCTCGGCGGCCTTGCCTTCGGCCAGCGGCAGGCGCCACAGCTGCGACGAGCCCGAGCGGGTCGACAGGAAGTAGACCGCGTCGCCCGAGGGCGACCATTCCGGCTCGGTGCTGCTCGAGGCGTGATCGGTGAGGCGTTGCGGCACCGGCCTGGCGGCGCGCAGGTCGACCAGCCAGAGTTCCGTATGACCGCGATTCTTGCTCATGTCCGTGCTGCGCACGGTGTAGACGACGCGGCTCGCGTCAGGCGACACGGCCGGGCTGCCCACCCGTTCCATGTTCACCAGGTCCTCCACGGTAAAGCCGCGCGGCGCGGCCATTGCGCTCGTGGCAGCCAGGGTTGCCACTGCGATGGGGAGTAAGCGCAGCAGGCTCGGCAAACGAAGATTCATGCTCCATCCTTGTTGTCATCTCGGTAGGCGGCAGGGCGCCGCTTACGCAGGCCAGCAATTTACCATGTGACATTGAAGATGGATTCAGACGATCTTGAACCGGTCCGCCAGCAGCGCCTCGTAGGTCATGTTCTGCAGCAGCGTGTAGTGCACGGGATCGAGGTCGACGAACTGGACGCCGTAGCTGTAGACATCCGGCTTGTCCGGCGCCGGCCTGGCTACCGTCATGTTCCTGACGGCGGCCAGGGTTTCGACCGGCACTTCTTCGTTGGTGGGCGGCGTCGCCAGCGTGAACGCCAGCGTGACGACTTCGCTGCCGGGCGGCAGCGGGTACTCGGATTCGATCCTCGCACCCGTGACCGAGACGTTCGTCAGCATGCAGGCGGCCGAGGAGGCTTTGCCGTCGATCCTGGACACGCTCGCCGGAATCTCCGCCTTGACCCGCATCGCCCCACGCAGGCTGGTGCCCTGGATCGAGGTCGGGAAGGACAGGTGCACGTAGTTGAGCGGACGCCCGAACACGCGCTCCACCGAGCAGGCGAAGGAGCACACGTTCACCCCCGAGAACACCCTGATCGTCAACGGATCGCCTTCCGTCATCGCGATCGGCGCGCCATTCTCGGTGGGGATCTTGATGATGAGGTACTCGTCCTTCACGTAGCCGATCAGGGTCGAGAAATATTGGGCCGGCTTCAGGTGCCGGTGGGTCATCACCTGCAGGCGGACGCCGACCTGCAGGTTCATCGTCTCGAACTCGAATTCCTGGGGCTTGAGTTCGCGAGCTGCTTCAGTGTTCATATGATGCTGGGCCTGGCGCGTTGTCGAAAAGATACGCGAAAGGCGGAATCATATCAGTTTACATGTATCTCGGCTGAACCTTATTTGAATGGTGAATATTGGAGAGAATTGTACTGATCTTTAGATCGCGGCAGTCCAATCCCCGCTCTTGCCTCCGTGCTTTTCCAGCACCCGCACATTGGTCATCACCATGCCCCGATCCACCGCCTTGCACATGTCGTAAACCGTCAACAGCCCGACCTGCACCGCCGTCAGCGCCTCCATCTCCACCCCGGTCTTGCCGATGGTCTCCACCTGCGCCCGGCAATGCACGCTGCTGGCCGCCGCGTCCACCTCGAAGTCGACCGCCACGCGCGTGATCGGCAGCGGATGGCACAGCGGGACCAGGTCGCTGGTGCGCTTCGACGCCATGATGGCGGCAATCCGTGCAATCCCGATCACGTCCCCCTTTTTGGCATTGCCCGACTGGATCAGCGCCAGGGTCGCCGGCTTCATGCGGATGGTGCCGGCCGCGACGGCGATGCGGTGGGTGTCCTGCTTGGCGCCGACGTCGACCATGTGGGCCTGGCCGGTGGCGTCGAAGTGGGTCAATTGGTCTGGGTCTGGAATGGATGTGTTCATTGCAAGGTCTACAAGCATGTGGAACAAAGTGTTTCGAGGGCAGCAAGGCGGCCGCGGATGCGGTTATCATAGCATTGTGAAACATGCTCCCCGCCCAGCATCGGCGCGCCGCCGGCGCCCTGCGTTGACCGCCATTGCCCTGTGCACGGCGGCCGCTTTCGCCATTGCCGCTCCCGCCGCGCCCCTGCAAAAACCGGACAACATGAAGCTGCCGACGCTTGGCGACAGCGCGCGGCAGGACCTGTCGCCCGTGCTCGAACGTAAGCTCGGCGAGGAAATCATGCACGATGTCCGGCGCGACCCGGGCTATCTCGACGACGACCCGATCACCGAGTACCTGAACTCCCTCGGCAATGCGCTGCTGTCGGCCGTACCTGGCGCACGCGGCGAGACCAACGCCGACTTCACCTTCTTCGCCATGCGCGACCCCAACCTGAACGCCTTCGCCCTGCCGGGCGGCTTCATCGGGGCGCATACGGGCCTGATCGTCGCGGCACAGAAGGAATCCGAACTGGCCGGGGTGATGGCCCACGAGATCGGCCACGTGTCGCAGCGCCACATCGCCCGCATGATCGGGCAGCAGAAACAGGATGTGCTGCTGCCGCTGGCGTCGATGATCCTCGCCGCGCTCGCCGCCAAGGCGAGTCCGGATGCCGCGATGGGCGTCCTGATGGGCGGGCAGGGCCTGGCCGTGCAGCGCCAGCTGAACTTCAGCCGCGACGCCGAGCGCGAGGCCGACCGCGTCGGTTTCCAGATCATGAGCGCGGGCGGCTATGACGTCACCGGCATCGTCGGCTTCTTCAAGCGCCTGCAGAGCGCCACCCGGCTGTCCGGCGACATTCCCGCCCACCTGGCCCACCTGAGCAGCCACCCGCTGACGGCCGAGCGCATCATCGACATGCAGGCGCGCATCCGCGAGATCCCGAAAAAGGCGCGCGTGGACAACCTCGATTTCCAGCTGGTGCGCGCGCGTGCCCGCGTGTTGCAGGACGAGAGCGTCAACGGCCGCCGCGACACCAGGAATGCCTTCGACACCCAGCTCAAGGATCCGCACCGCCAGCTGCAGGCCGGCGCGCAGTACGGCCTGGCCCTGATGGCGCTACGCCAGGGGAACGTGGCCGAGGCGCAAAGCTGGCTGGACAAGGCACGCGCGACCGTCAAGCCGAAGGAGGGTGTGCTGTCGGCCGAATCGAGTGCGGGCGACGGCGCGGCGATGTTCGCCGGCCTGTCGATCGAGATCAGGCTGGCGCCCAACCAGGCGCCCGAGATCGCGCAGCAAGCGGTGGCAGAAGCGGATGCGGCGCGCCAGCGCTATCCGCTGTCGCGCGCCATCGCACGCCAGTATGGCGAGGCGCTGATCGCGGCCGGCAAGCTCGAGGAAGCGACCCGCTACCTGCGCGAACAGACCCTGCTCTATCGCCAGGAACCGAAGCTGCACGACATGCTGGCCCGGGCCTATGCCAAGCAGGGCAAGATCGCCCTGCAGCACATGGCGCTGGCGGAATCCTATGTGATCGCGGGCGCGCTGCCGGCGGCGGTGGCGCAGCTCGACCTGGCGCGCAAGGCGGGCGACGTCTCGTTCTACGACCAGGCCGTCATCGATGCGCGCGAACGCGAGCTGAAGGCGCGCGAGAAGGCCGAGAAGGAAGAAGAGAAGGAGCGCTAGCAGCTCAGGTGCCCGGCGCCTGCACGTAGCCGAAACGGCGCTGCAGCGCTTCCGCCGACAGCCGTTCGACACCGACGCGCCCGCTCGGCAAGACCAGCGCCAGTTCGCCCGAGTCGTCCTCCAGCCAGGCCATGATGGCTTCGACCGACGCCGGCCGGCCATCCAGTTCCATATGCGCGAGCACCTGGGCCACGTCGCGGTCGTCGAGCTGGGCGACGACCTCGCCCGCCTGCAGGATCAGCGCCCCGGCGTCGGTCATGAATGCCGCTTCCGGGGCCGCCAGGGCCTGCCCGGTCTGCAGCACGAAGCCCTGCGCCGGATCGGTGCGCGCAATATAAGGTGTCGCTTCCAGGTTGACGTAGACCCGCTGCGGTCCGTTCTGGAAATACCAGCAGCCCTTGTCGTCGTGCGCGTAATTGCGGTTGATGAAACCGACCAGCGCCGCATTGGCCAGCTTGTCGCCGGGGGCATTGGCGCGCTGCGCCGCTTCGTCGCGCATGCGCCAGTTGCCGCGTGCATCCAGCGCCAGCCAGCCGTAGCAGTGCGGTACGTTCGGCCACTTGGCCATTGCCTGTTTTACGATGTCGTCCATGGTCTCAAGCTTCGCATGCTTCGGCCGCGCCGGGCGCGCGCGTCGCGGCCGGCGCGGCCTGGTCGAAGAAATCCAGGATGCGCCGCGGCAGCCAGTCGATCCGTCCGGGGAAGGGCCCCACGGCGAAGCCGACGTGGCCGCCTTCCTCGGGATACTCCAGCGTCACCGCCTTCGATGCGCTCTCGGGCAAATGCTCGCCCGGCAGGAAGGGGTCGTTGCGGGCGTTCAGCACCAGCGTCGGCACCGTGATCTCGTGCAGCACGTGGCGGGCGCTGGCGCGGTGCCAGTAGTCGTCGGTATCCTTGTAGCCGTGCAGCGGCGCCGTCACCACGTTGTCGAAGGCATACAGGTCGCGTGCGCCGAGCAGGGCGGCGCGGTCGAACAGGCCGGGATAGCGTTCCAGCTTGGCCAGGCACTTGGGCTTGAGCGTCTGCAGGAACATGCGGGTGTACAGCATGTTGAAGCCGGACGACAGCGCCGCGCCGCCGCGCGCCAGGTCGAGTGGCGCCGAGACCGCGCAGGCGGCTTGGACGATCTCCGCCCCGTGGCCGGATTCGCCCAGCCAGCGCAGCAGCGCATTGCCGCCCAGGGAGACGCCGGCGACCAACACCGGCCCTGGCGCACGCGCATGCAGCTTGCGCACGATCCAGTCGACTTCCGCGGCGTCGCCCGAGTGGTAAAAGCGCGGCATCAGGTTGGCTTCGCCCGAGCAGCCGCGGAAGTGCGGCACCGCACCGGACCAGCCGCGTTCGCGCAGCGCGGCCATCAGGCTGCGCGCGTAATGGCTGTTGGAGGAGCCTTCCAGGCCGTGGAACAGCACGACCAGCGGCTTGCCCGGCTGGCCGTCGACGAAATCGACGTCGATGAAATCGCCGTCCGCGCTGGTCCAGCGCTCGCGCCGGTAGGCGACGGGCGGCTTGGCGACGCAGGCCGCCGGATAAATGGTCTGGAGGTGGCCGCCAGGCAGCCACGCAGGCGCACGATAAGGCATGCAGCGACGCCGCGGCGGAAGGATCAGTGGTGCTTGAGCTCGACGCCCGGGGCGAGGCGGTACTGGGTGCCGCAGTACGGGCACTTGGCATCGCCGTGGTGGTCGAAATCGAGGAAGACGCGCGGGTGCGAGGACCACAGCGGCATTGCCGGATTCGGGCAGTGCGCCGGCAGGTCTTTGGCCTCGAGTTCCACCACAGGCATCGTCGTTTGGGTCATCTGGTTTTCTCCGTCAAATGGGATGTGCGCAAAAACACGATTCTATCCGATACAACCTGCATACCGAAATGATCGGTAGAATATCAAACTGATCATCATCGAGCCCGGGACGCCGTATTTGCACCGCGTTGCCAGCCCCTTACATGCGTTTCATGCCCGACCGTTTCAAGCCCGTCCCTGCATCCGCCCGTCACGGCAGTTGCAGGAAAACCACATGAGCCCGGCTGCGCCGCCAGGCGAGCAGCCCATTGAAGCCCATGACCCCGGCGCCTGGCGCGAGGGTTGCAAGGCCGGCCTGCCGACCCTGTTCGGCATTGCCGCCTGGGGCCTGGTGGTCGGCATTGCGATGGTCAAGACCGGCCTGACAGCGGTGCAGGCGGTCGGCATGACCCTGCTGGTCTTCGCCGGCTCCGCCCAGCTCGCTTCACTGCCGCTGATCGCGGCGGCCGCGCCGATCTGGGTCATTTTCGCCACCGCGCTGGTCGTCAACCTGCGCTTCGTCATTTTTTCCGCCTTGCTCGGCCCGCACTTTGCCCACCTGCCGTGGAAGCAGCGCTTCCTGCTCGGCTACGTCTCCGGCGACCTGACGGTCGCCATGTTCCTGCAGCGCTATCCGACCGCCGAGCGGGTCGCGGGCAAACTGTCCTACCTGAAGGGGCTGATGTACCCGAACTGGTTCGCCTGGCAGATCGGATCGCTGACCGGCATCTTCCTCGGCAGCGCGATTCCGAGCGAATGGGGACTGGGCTTTGCCGGCACGCTGGCGATCCTGTGCATCATGGTTCCGCTGATTATCAACAACGCCGCGCTGTGCGGGGTGGTGGTGGCGCTGGCGGTGTCGGTGCTGGCCTATGGCTTGCCGTACAAGCTGGGCTTGCTGCTGGCAGTCGTGCTCGGCATGGTCACCGCCATGGCGGTCGAGGAAACACTGGCCAAGCGAAAGGCCAAGCATGTCTGACTGGGAAATCTGGATCACCATCGGCGTGCTGTGCGTGGCCACCGCCGCCACCCGCAGCTCGTTCTGGCTGATCGGCCACCGCGTGAGCATCCCGCCGCGGGTGCAGGAGATGCTGCGCTATGCGCCGGCCTGTGCCCTGGCGGCGATCATCGGCCCTGACCTGCTGGTCGATACACAGGGCCATGCGCAGTTCACGCTGGCAAATCCCAGGCTGATTGCCGGACTGGCGGCACTTGCCTTTTATCTGTGGCGGCGCAGCATGCTGCTGACCATCATCTTCGGCATGGGAGTCTTTACACTCTTGCGCGTACTGCAGGTTTTTGAGTAGCTGCCCTCATGTACAATGACGGTTTCACTATTTCACTGTTGACTAGCCAATGGACGACGTTCTCAGTTTCACCCGTTTGCAAGACCTGATCGACCGCGACGCGCTGAAAAACAAGCGCGTATTTATCCGCGCCGACCTGAACGTACCGCAGGATGACGCTGGCAATATCACCGAAGACACCCGTATCCGCGCCTCCGTGCCGGCGATCCAGGCCGCCCTGAAGGCCGGCGCCGCCGTGATGGTCACCTCGCACCTGGGCCGCCCGACCGAGGGCGAGTTCAAGCCGGAAGACAGCCTGGCGCCGGTCGCCGCGCGCCTGTCCGAGCTGCTCGGCCAGCCGGTGGAACTGAAGCAGGACTGGGTTGGCGGCGTGGATGTCGCGCCCGGCCAGGTCGTGCTACTGGAAAACTGCCGCGTCAACAAGGGCGAAAAGAAGAACAACGACGAACTGGCCGAGAAAATGGCCAAGCTCTGCGACGTCTACGTCAACGACGCCTTCGGCACCGCGCACCGCGCCGAAGCCACCACCCACGGCATCGCAAAGTTTGCCCCAATCGTCGCGGCAGGACCGCTGCTGGCCGCCGAACTGGATGCGCTGGGCAAGGCCCTGGGCCAGCCGAACCGTCCGCTGCTGGCCATCGTCGCCGGTTCGAAAGTGTCGAGCAAGCTGACCATCCTGCAGAGCCTGGCCGGTAAGGTGGACAACCTGATCGTCGGCGGCGGCATCGCCAACACCTTCATGAAGGCCGTCGGCCTGAACATCGGCAAGTCGCTGGTCGAGAACGACCTGGTCGGCGAAGCAAAACAGATCATCGACATGATGGCCGCCCGCGGCGCCCAGGTGCCGATCCCGGTCGACGTGGTCTGCGCCAAGGAATTCAGCCCGGGCGCCGCCGCGACGGTGAAGGACGTGGCCGACGTGTCGGATGACGACATGATCCTCGACATCGGCCCGAAGACCGCCGCCATGCTGGCCGAGCAGGTGGCCAAGGCCGGCACCATCGTCTGGAACGGCCCGGTCGGCGTGTTCGAGTTCGACCAGTTCGCCGAAGGCACCAGGACCCTGGCCATGGCCATCGCCGCCTCTACGGGCTTCTCGATCGCCGGCGGCGGCGACACCCTGGCCGCGATCGCCAAGTACGACATCGGCGACCAGATCGGCTACATTTCGACCGGCGGCGGCGCCTTCCTCGAGTTCCTGGAAGGGAAGACCCTGCCGGCAGTCGAGATCCTGCTCCAGCGTAACGCCAAATAAGTGACACCAGCGCAGCCCCGAGGCTGCGCTTCTCTTTCAGAATCAAGGAAAGCCAACCCATGCAAGCTGCGCGCCCTCTGTACAACGCCACCAAGATCGTTGCCACCATCGGCCCGGCGTCGACCGATTTCGACATCCTCGTCAAAATGATCCGTGCCGGCGTCGACGTCGTGCGCCTGAACTTCTCGCATGGCAAGGCGCAAGACCATATCGACCGCGCCACGCTGGTGCGCCGTGCCGCCGCCGAATGCGGCGTCGAGGTGGCGATCATGGCCGACATGCAGGGCCCGAAGATCCGCGTTGGCAAGTTTGAAGAAGGCAAGATCTTCCTGAACAACGGCGACAGGTTCATACTTGATGCGCGGTGGGGCGACAACGGCGAGCTGGGCAACCAGGAACGCGTCGGCCTCGACTACAAGGCGCTGCCGCGCGACGTGCGCGCGGGCGACAAGCTGCTGCTCAACGACGGCCTGATCGTGCTGGTCGTCGACAAGGTCATGGGTCATGAGATCTGCACCACCGTCAAGGTGGGCGGCGAACTGTCCAACAACAAGGGCATCAACCGCCAGGGCGGCGGCCTGACCGCGCCGGCCCTGACCTCGAAGGACATGGAAGACATCAAGACGGCGATGAGCTTCCAGGCCGACTACCTGGCGATTTCCTTCCCGAAGAACGCCACCGACATGGAAATGGCGCGCCAGCTGGCCAATATCGCCGGCGAACCCTACGCCCACAAGCCGATGATGATCGCGAAGATCGAACGCGCGGAAGCCATTCCCGTGCTGCAGGAAATCCTCGACGCCTCGGACGGCATCATGGTCGCGCGTGGCGACCTGGCGGTGGAAGTGGGTAACGCGGCCGTGCCGGCGCTGCAGAAGCGCATGATCAAGATGGCGCGCGCCTCGAACAAGCTGGCGATCACCGCGACCCAGATGATGGAGTCGATGATCGTCAACGCGGTGCCGACCCGCGCCGAAGTCTCCGACGTGGCCAACGCCGTGCTGGACGGCACCGACGCCGTCATGACCTCGGCCGAGACCGCATCGGGCAAGTACCCGGTGGAGACCGTCGAGATGATGGCCGCCATCTGCCTCGAGGCAGAACAATCCGAATACAACAAGCAGGATGCAGATTTCCTGAATGTCCAGTTCACCCGCATCGACCAGTCGATCGCCTACGGCACCCTGTTTACGGCCCATCACCTGAAGGTGAAGGCGATCGTGGCCCTGACCGAATCGGGCTCGACCGCGCTGTGGATGAGCCGCCACTCGATCGACACCCCGATCTTCGCCCTGACCCCGCTGCAGACGACGCAGCGCAAGGCGTCGCTGTACCGGAACGTGCGAGCATTCCACCTCCTGCAAGAAGGCGGCAGCCACGCTGTGCTGCGCCGCGCAGAAGAGGTCCTGATCAACGAAGGCATGGTGCGCAAGGGCGACCTGATCGTCGTGACCTGGGGCTCGCCGATGGGCCAGGCCGGCGGCACCAACGCGCTCAAGATCGTGCGCGTGGGCGAGCTGGACGAAATAGTTTCTTAATTGTTTGGAGTAATCAACCATGGCACTCGTATCGATGCGTCAACTGCTGGACCATGCCGCCGAACACGGCTACGGCCTGCCGGCGTTTAACGTCAACAACCTGGAGCAGGTGCAGGCCATCATGGCCGCCGCCGACGCGGTCAACGCGCCGGTGATCATGCAGGCCTCGGCCGGCGCCCGCAAATACGCAGGCGAAGCCTTCCTGCGCCACCTGATCGACGCCGCCGTCGAAGCCTACCCGCACATCCCGGTCGTCATGCACCAGGACCACGGCCAGTCGCCGGCGGTCTGCATGGCCGCGATCCGTTCCGGCTTCACCTCGGTGATGATGGACGGTTCGCTCGAAGCCGACGGCAAGTCGGTCGCTTCCTATGAGTACAACGTCGAAGTGTCGAAAGAAGTCGTGAAATTCGCGCACTCGATCGGCGTGACGGTCGAAGCCGAACTGGGCGTGCTCGGTTCGCTCGAGACCATGAAGGGCGACAAGGAAGACGGCCACGGCGCCGACGGCACCATGACCCGCGAGCAACTGCTGACCGACGTGGCGCAGGCCGCCGACTTCGTCGCCAAGACGCAATGCGACGCCCTGGCCATCGCCATCGGCACCTCGCACGGCGCCTACAAGTTCACCCGCAAGCCGACCGGCGACATCCTGGCGATCGACCGCATCAAGGAAATCCACGCGCGCATCCCGAACACCCACCTGGTGATGCACGGCTCCTCGTCGGTGCCGCAGGAACTGCTGGCGATCATCCGCGAATTTGGCGGCGACATGAAAGAGACCTACGGCGTGCCGGTCGAAGAGATCCAGGAAGGCATCAAGCACGGCGTCCGCAAGATCAACATCGACACCGACATCCGCCTGGCCATGACCGCTGCGATCCGCAAGTACATGTTCCAGAACCCGTCGAAGTTCGACCCACGCGACTACCTGAAGCCGGCCCGCGAAGCCGCGATGGAAGTCTGCAAGGCGCGCTACCTGTCCTTCGGCTGCGAAGGCATGGCGGCGAAGATCAAGCCAGTGCCGCTGGACAAGATGGCCGAGCGCTACAAGGCGGGCGAGCTGGCCCAGATCGTCCAGTAAGCATTGCCTCACGCATGCCGCCGCCGGTGCCCATCGCCGGCGGCGGGATGCGAATTGACGTAAAATCATGCATTGGCACAGGCCATCCCCGGCCTGACCCACTCGACCGGAGGCCTTCTCCGGTCCCGTTTCCCTGATATCCCATCTATGAACAGCCTCTACGAATCCACCATCCAGTCCCTGCCACTGCTCGGCCGCGGCAAGGTACGCGACAACTACGCTGTCGGCGACGACAAGATCCTGATCGTCACGACCGACCGCCTGTCGGCTTTCGACGTTGTCATGAACGAGCCGATTCCCGGCAAGGGCATGGTGCTGAACCAGATGAGCGACTTCTGGTTCGAGAAGCTCGGCCACATCGTGCCGAACCACCTGACCGGCGTCGCGCCGGAATCCGTCGTGGCACCGGAAGAAGTGGAGCAGGTCCGCGGCCGCGCCGTCGTGGCCAAGCGCCTCAAGCCGATCCTGGTCGAAGCCGTCGTGCGCGGCTACATCATCGGTTCGGGCTGGAAGGACTATCAGGAAAACGGCGCCATCTGCGGCATCCAGCTGCCCGCCGGCCTGCGCCAGGCCGACAGGCTGCCGCAGCCGCTGTTCACGCCGGCGGCCAAGGCCGACATCGGTGAACACGACGAGAACATCTCCTTCGACGAGATGGAGCAGCGCATCGGCAAGGAGCTCGCCGCCAAGATGCGCGACATCAGCATCCAGCTGTATACCGCCGCCGCCGAATACGCCGCGACCCGCGGCATCATCATCGCCGACACCAAATTCGAGTTCGGCCTGGACGACAACGGCACCCTGCACCTGATGGACGAAGTGCTGACCGCCGACTCCTCGCGTTTCTGGCCGGCCGACTCCTACGCGCCGGGCATGTCGCCGCCGTCCTTCGACAAGCAGTTCGTGCGCGACTACCTCGAAACCCTGACCGACTGGGGCAAGACCGCTCCGGCTCCGGCCCTGCCGCCGGACGTGATCGCCAAGACCCAGGCCAAGTATTTCGAAGCCATCGAACGCCTCACCGGCGAAAAGCTGAAGGTGTAAGCAGATGACTGACCAAGCAAAACCTGTCGTCGGCGTGATCATGGGTTCCTCGTCCGACTGGGACGTGATGAAGAACGCGGTGGACGTCCTCAAGCAGTTCGGCGTGCCCTTCGAGGCGCAGGTGATCTCGGCGCACCGCATGCCGGACGAGATGTTCACCTATGCCGAGACCGCGCGCGCGCGCGGACTGCGCGCGATCATCGCCGGGGCAGGGGGCGCCGCCCACCTGCCGGGCATGGTGGCCGCCAAGACCATCGTGCCGGTGCTGGGCGTGCCGGTGCCGTCGAAGTACCTGCGCGGCGAGGATTCGCTGCTGTCGATCGTGCAGATGCCGAAAGGCGTGCCGGTGTCGACCTTCGCCATCGGCGAAGCCGGCGCCGCCAACGCGGCCCTCACCGCCGTGGCAATCCTGGCCGCGACGGATGACGCGCTGGCCGAGAAGCTGCTGGCCTTCCGCGCCGAGCAAACTGCGGCCGCACAGGCCATGACCCTTCCTGTCTGAAGCATGAGTAACTCGTTTCTCCCTACCGCCAATCCTTCGGCCTGGCTCGGCGTGATGGGTGGCGGCCAGCTCGGCCGCATGTTCGCCCACGCCGCCCAGGCGATGGGCTACAAGGTCGCCGTGCTCGAGCCAAGCAAGGATTGCCCGGCAGGACAGGTCGCCGAGCGCCTGATCACGGCCGGCTACAGCGATGCCGCCGGCCTGGCCGAACTCGCGCAGCAATGCGTGGCGGTCACCACCGAATTCGAGAACGTCCCGGCCGACAGCATGGCCTGGCTGGGCGAGCGCAGCTTCGTGGCGCCCGCCGCCTCCTGCGTGTCGATCGCCCAGGACCGCATCGCGGAAAAGCGCTTCTTCGTCGAATGCGCACCGACATCCGGCGTGATGCCGGCCCCACACAAGACCATCGCCTCGCACGCCGACATCGACGCCATCGGCGACGACCTGCTGCCCGGGATCCTGAAGACCGTGCGCATGGGCTATGACGGCAAGGGCCAGGTGCGGGTGCGCACCCGCGATGACGTGC
This sequence comes from Telluria sp. ZB4P36, assembly GCF_059685865.1. Lineage (NCBI taxonomy): Bacteria > Pseudomonadati > Pseudomonadota > Betaproteobacteria > Burkholderiales > Oxalobacteraceae > Telluria > Telluria sp. ZB4P36. The sequence goes on along the minus strand of NZ_JCASIE010000004.1, from coordinate 337,014 downwards.
GGGCCGCTTTCGACGCCATGCAGGGCGTGACCTGCCTGCTGGAGAAGATGCTGCCGCTGGCCTACGAGGTCTCGGTGCTGACCGCGCGCGGCCATGACGGCGCCTCGGTAGTCTATCCGATCGCCGAGAACGTGCACCGTGACGGCATCCTGTTCACGACCACGGTGCCTGGACCGAACGTGTCCGAGGCCTGCGCGAAGCAGGCCCAGGATGCGGCGCGCGCCATCGTGGCCCAGCTGGGCTATGTGGGCGTGCTGTGCATCGAGTTCTTCGTGCTGCAGGACGGGACGCTGGTGGTCAACGAGATGGCGCCGCGTCCGCACAACAGCGGCCACTACACCATCGACGCCTGCGTCACCAGCCAGTTCGCGCAGCAGGTGCGGGCGATGGCGCGCCTGCCGCTGGGCGACGTGCGCCAGCATTCGCCGGCCGTCATGCTCAACATCCTGGGCGACGTCTGGTTCGAGGGCGACAGCAAGGAAGCACGCGAACCGGCCTGGGACCGCGTGCTGGCGCTGCCGGGGGCGAACCTGCACCTGTACGGCAAGGACGACCCGCGCCGCGCACGCAAGATGGGCCACATCACCTTCGTTGCGCCGACGCTGTGCGAGGCACAGGCCAGCCTGCGCCAGGCCTGCGCCATCCTCGGCATCCCGGAGTAACGATGCAGAACCAGAACTGGGAAGAGAAGCGCGACCAGGCCGCCATCGCGGCGGCCGCACGCGCGCTGGAAGCCGGCGCGCTGGTCGCCTTCCCGACCGAGACCGTGTACGGCCTCGGCGCGGACGCCGAGAACCCGGCTGCGGTCGCGGCCATCTACGCCGCCAAGGGCCGCCCGCAAGACCACCCGGTGATCGTGCACCTGGCCCCCGATGCCCCGCTCGACTACTGGGCGGCCGACATCCCGCGCGAAGCCCATGCGCTGGCCGAAGCCTTCTGGCCCGGACCGCTGACCATGATCCTCAAGCGCGCGGCGAACATCCCGGACGCCGTCAGCGGCGGCCAGGACACGGTCGGCCTGCGCTGCCCCTCGCACCCGGTGGCGATCGCGCTGCTGCGCGCCTTCAAGGGCGGGAAGGGCGGCATCGCGGCGCCCTCGGCCAACAAGTTCGGTGCGGTCAGCCCTACCCTGGCCCAGCACGTGCGCGACGAATTCGGCCAGGACGGATCGGTGGCCATGGTGCTGGACGGCGGCGCCTCGCAGGTCGGGATCGAATCGACCATCGTCGACCTGTCGCGCCTGGCCACCCACGGTCCGGTGCTGCTGCGTCCCGGCCACATCAGTGCCGACGCCATCGCGGCCGTGATCGACCAGGTGCCGGGCGCACCCGACGCCGCGGCGCCGCGCGCCTCGGGCACGCTGGAATCGCATTACGCGCCGCATACGCCGGTGGCGATGCAGGAGGACGCCCAGCTGCGCCAGACCCTGGCCGAGCTCGCTGCGGCGGGACGCAAGGTCGCGCTGATCCATTACTCCGACATGCCTCCGACGCATGCCGCGCTGCGCCTGCCGGCCACGCCGGATGGCTTCGCCCACGCCTTGTACGCCGCGCTGCGCGCGATGGACGGCCATGGCGCCGACCTGATCCTGGTCGAGGCGCCGCCGCAGGGTGGTGCATGGCTGGGCGTCAATGACCGCCTGCGTCGGGCTGCCCACGGCTCGACCGGCATCGTGCATGGCCTGCTGAACCAGTTCACACCGAAGGCCTGAGCAGGCTCACGGAGCAGAACGCCCGTACGCACGGGCGTTCTTCCATATCAAACTGTCTTCCCAAGCATTTTATTCTTGCCGCATGGCAGGGATACAATCGCGTCCCGGATGTTGTCTGTTGTCACGAAAAACTGACGTACAGGCAAGCATTCTCTATACAAGAAAGTTGAACACTGGCATATTATTATGCTACGAATAGCACGCCCGTTCGTTTCAAAATAACCTCATTAGGAGACACAATGCGTCAAACCAAACTCGCGCTTGCCCTGCTGACGGCAGCGGTGCTGGCAGCCTGCGGCGGTACCAGCCCGGGCGGCGGCGACCAAACGCAAAAGCTCAAGTTCACCCAGCAGGTCTCCTTCGGCGACAGCCTCTCGGACGTGGGCACCTATGCCGTCGGCGCGGTCAAGACCGCAGGCGGCGGCAAGTTCACCATCAACGGTGACGGCACCGCCAAGAACCCCGAGCTGAACGGCAAGATCTGGGTCGACTTCCTGGCAGCCGAGCTGCGCCTGCCGGCGCCCTGCGCCGCCCAGACCGGCCTGGAAGGCGACGCCACCCGCGGCTTCTCCGTCCCGATCAGCAACAACCTGAATTGCTTCAACTACGCCCAGGGCGGTTCGCGCGTGACCAACCCGATTGGCCCGGGCAACAAGGCCACCGGCTCGCCGATCGGCGAAATGACGGTGCCGCTGGTGACCCAGGTCGCCAACCACCTGTCCCGCAACGGCAACAAGTTCAGCGGCACCGAGCTGGTCACCCTCCTGTCGGGCGGTAACGACGTGCTGATGTCGCTGAGCACCCTGCAGGCATCCGCGACCGCCGCCGGCAGCGCCGCCGGCGCGCAAGCCTTCGGCACCTCGCTGACCATGCAGCTGGCAGCCGGCGCCACCAATCCGCAGACCGCCGCCCAGGCCATCGGCGCGGCCATCGCGGCCGAGAGCGCACGCGCGGGCAGCAGCACCCAGACCATCGTCGCCGCCGCCGTCGGCGCCGCCGCGCGCCAGCCGGGCAACGCCGCCGTGGCCCAGGCTTCGGTGTATGGCCCGATGGTCACCAAGGCAACCGCCGACGCGACCGCTGCCGGCAACAAGGCCGGCGCCGACTACCTGACTGCCAACGGTCCGAAGCTGGTCCAGGACCTGGGCACCGCCGGCGCGCAGATGGCTGCCCTGGTGAAGAATGAAGTCGTCGGCAAGGGCGCCAAGTATGTCGTGGTCGCCAACCTGCCGGACGTGGCCAGCACCCCGGCCGCCAAGTCGAAGTCCGCCGAGGTCCAGCAGCTGACCGCCGCCATGGTCAACGCCTTCAACGCCCAGCTGAAGGCGGGTCTGGGCGCGGAAGACCCGCGCATCCTGTACGTCGACCTCTACACCGTCAGCAATGACCAGGTGAAGAACCCGGCGCCGTACGGCCTGACCAACACCTCGACCCCGGCCTGCGGTCCGAACGCACTGGGCACCACTTCCCTGATCTGCACCAACTCCAACACGGTGGCCGGCGACGTCAGCCACTACATGTTCGCCGACGATATCCACCCGACGCCGTTCGAGAACAACCTGGTGGCGCGTTACGTGCTGAAGGACATGGCCGTCAAGGGCTGGCTGTAAGACGAGGCAGGCCCGTCCCGGAAGGACGAGCCTTTACAACAGATTTCAGGAGAAAAGATGAAAGTACGTTTCAACAGCCTCGTCAAAGTGCTGGGCGTGGCAGCCGCGCTGGCCTGCGCCTCGACGGCATCGGCCCAGTCGGCCGGCCAGCTCACCGTGAAGTTCGGCCTCAACCAGCTGACCCCGAAGGTCGAGAGCGGCGACATCAGCGCGCCGGCCCTTCCGGGCACCAAGGCGGACGTCGGCAGGGACCTCAAGCCGGTGCTGAGCTTTACCTACGGCCTGACCGATAACATCTCGCTCGAGACCTGCCTGGGCACGCCCTACAAGCACGCCATCTACGGTGCGGGCGCCATCGCCGGCACCGGCGAGCTGGGGACGGTCGAAGCGCTGCCGCCGACCCTGTTCGCGCAGTACCGCTTCGGCGCACCGACCGCGACCTTCCGTCCCTTCGTCGGTATCGGCGCCACCTATGCCTACTTCATGAAGGAACGCGGTTCGGCCAAGATGACCGCGATCACCAATCCGGGCAGCGGCGTGCCGACGACCTTCAGCATCGACAACAAGTTCACCTACACCGGCCAGATCGGCGTGGCGATGAACATGAACGAGCGCTGGTTCGCCGACGTCACCATCAACAAGAGCCGCCTGCGCACCGACGTCAACTTCTCGACCGGCCAGAAGCAGCACATGAAACTGGATCCGGTGGCGGTGATGCTGGCTGTCGGCTACAAGTTCTAAGCAGCGCTTTGTTCCTTCGAAGGCCCGCCGTGTGTGGGCTTTTTTCATTTCCGCTGTCGAAAACAGTCTTGCGCGGCACGCCAACAATCGATGGGCGGGGGGCACCTACAATCCTTCCAACACATCCACTGCGCAAGGAGAACAACATGAACCAATCCACCACCCCCGACATCGCGCCGGGCATGGTGCGCCTGCTGGCCGTTTCCGCCGGCCTCATCGTCGCCAACCTGTATTACGCCCAGACCCTCGTCGGGCCGATCAGCAGCGCCACCGGCCTGTCCGCCGAGGCCGCGGGCCTGATCGTCACCTTGACCCAGGTCGGCTACGCGCTCGGCCTGCTCTTCATCGTCCCGCTCGGCGACTTGCTGGAAAACCGCAGCCTGGTGGTCGGCGCCCTGCTTGCGACGGCGGCGGCCCTGGGTGTCGCGGCCGGCAGCACCAGTGCCTGGAGCTTCCTGGCGGCCTCGCTCGGCATCGGACTCGGTTCGGTGGCGGCGCAGGTGCTGGTGCCCTTCGCCGCCCACCTGTCGCGCGAGGAAACCCGCGGCCAGGCCGTCGGCAAGGTGGTCAGCGGTCTGCTGCTGGGGATCATGCTGGCGCGTCCGGCCGCCAGCCTGATGGCCGACCACGGCGGCTGGCATGCCGTGTTCGGCATCGCCGCTGCCGCCATGCTGGTGCTGGCCTTCGTGCTGCGCCGCAAGCTGCCGCAACGCCGGCCTGCACAGCGGCTGGGCTACGGCCAGCTGATCGCTTCGCTGTGGACCCTGCTGGCCGGCACCCCGCTGCTGCGCCGCCGCGCCGCCTACCACGCGGGGCTGTTCGGGGCCTTCAGCCTGTTCTGGACCGTTACCCCGATGGTGCTGGAAGGCCCGCAGTTCGGCCTGTCGCAGACCGGTATCGCCATCTTCGCCCTGGTCGGGATGGCGGGCGCCATCGCCTCGCCGGTGGCGGGACGCCTGGCCGACCGTGGCCATACCTTGCCTGCCACGGCAGCGGCCCTGGTGCTGGGCATCGCCGGCTTCGCGCTGCCGCTGTTCCAGCCGGCCTCGCGCGGACTCGCCATCGGCGTGCTGGCCGTCGCCTCGATCGTGCTCGACATGGCGGTGGCCGCCAACCTGGTGCTGGGGCAGCGCGCCATCTTCGGGCTCGGCGCCGAGGTGCGCAGCCGCCTGAACGGCATCTACTTCGCCCTGTTCTTCGGCGGCGGCGCGCTCGGTTCGGCGGCCGGGGCCTGGGTGTATGCGCACCACGGCTGGCACGCCGCGCTGCTGGCCGGCATGGCTTTCCCGGCCGCGGCCCTGGTCTACTGGCTGGGTGAACTGCCAGGACGCGCCGCGGCGCTGCGCAAGGCAGGCTGACGGGAACGCATCACGCCAGCGGCACGCCCGATCGCGCCAGGTGCTCGGCCAGCAGGTCGACGAAGCTGCGGATCGTCTCCGAACCGCGGCGGTTGGCCTGGTACAGCGCATACAGGGCCACGTCCATCGGTCCCGGGTTGACCTCGTAGTCTTCCAGCACCTGCAGCAGCCGTCCCGCCCGCAGGTCCTCGTGCACCAGCCAGCGCGCCAGCATCGCGATACCGAGGCCGGCGACGGCGGCCTGGCGCAGTATCTCGGCGTTGTCGGCCTGGATGACGCCCTTGACCGCCACTTCTTGCACCTGCATGCCGGCTTCGCTGCCGTCCTTGCGGCCCAGGCGCCAGCCGCGGCGATGCTCGCTATAGCTGAACTCCAGGCAGTCGTGGCGGGCCAGTTCCGACGGCTGTTGCGGCACGCCGTGGCGCTGAAGGTAAACGGGACTGGCGCACAGCACGCGGCCGTGTCCGGCCAGGCGGCGCGCCACCAGCGTCGCCTCCGGATCGAGGCTGCCGATGCGGACCGCCACGTCGATCGACTCGTCGACCAGGCTGACCGCGCTGTCGCTCAGGCGCAGGTCGAGAGCAAGGCGCGGGTGACGCGCGCGCAGCGCCGGCAGGATCGGGGCGATGTGCAGCGCCGCGAAGGTGACCGGGGCCGCCACGCGCAGCACGCCGGCGGCGCCGAGTGCGCCGGCGCTGGCCGCATCGTCGGCGGCATCGAGCTGGGCGAGGATGCGCTGCGCGTCATCGTAATAGGCACGGCCCGCTTCGGTCAGCGTGACGCTGCGGGTCGAGCGGTTCAGCAGCACCGCGCCGAGCCGTCCTTCGAGCGCGTCGACCACGCGGGTGACGGAGGAGGTCACCACGCCCAGCTGGCGCGCCGCCGCCGAGAAACCGCCGCAGGCGGCGACGGCGCAGAAGGTAGTGAGTTCGGCGAAGCGGTCCATGGCATTCCTGTGGATGGGGTCCAGCGCATCTTTCCATATGCGGGGCACGATGACAAGAACGATGAAAGCCCTCCGCCATGAAAAAAGGCCCGCGCAAGCGCGGGCCGGAAAAGCACTGCAGGAGGTACCATCAGAACTTGTAACGCAGCCCCGCCAGGAACTCGCGCCCGGTGACGTTGTTCACCACCACGCTGTTACGTGCGCGGCTGATGAACTGGTCGTTGGCTTCGTTGGTCAGGTTGACGCCTTCCAGCGTGAACTCGAGGCGCTCGTTCCACTTGTACGAGAGCGACACGTCCACGTTGAAGGTTTCGTTCTTGCCTTCGACGTCGTTGTTGTTCTGGCCCGGCACGCGGGTGATGAACGAGGAACGCTTGGCGCCCGAGACGCGCGCGCTGAACTTGCCGTCATCGTAGTAGAGCGTGGCGTTCCAGGACTTCGGCGACAGGTTCAGCAGGTCGTCGACGATGCGCTCGTTGCTGGTCGGCGAGACCGCGTACTCGATCTTCGAGCTCACCTTGGTGTAGTTCAGCAGCGTGCCGAAGTTGCGGCCCCAGCCCGGCAGGAAGGTGAACGGCTGCTGGTAGTTCAGCTCGAAGCCCTTCAGCTTGCCGCCGTCGGTGTTGATCGGCGCGGTCACCTGGAACACTTCTTCGCCGTTGAAGTTGGCCGGCAGCAGCGACAGCGGCAGGCCGGTTTCGCGGAAGGGCACGTTGGTGCGCAGCGACTGGATGTAGGTGTCGATGTTCTTCTGGAACAGGCCCAGGCCGACGAAGGCGTTCTTGCCGAAGTAGTACTCGAAGCTGGAATCGAAGGTCTTGGCGCGGAAGGGCTTGAGCAGCGGGTTGCCGGTGTTGATCGTCAGCGTGCCGGTGGTCGAGATGGTGCCGCCCGGCGACAGGAAGCCCAGCTGCGGACGGGTCATCACCTTGGCCGCGCCGAAGCGGACGATGAAGTCCTGGGTCAGGTTGGCCGCGAGGTTAAACGAGGGCAGGGTGTCCTTGTACTCGTGGTTCACCTTCACCGCGGTGCCGCCGCCCGCCGCCTGGTAGCCGATCGCTTCCAGTTCGGTCTTCACGTGGCGCACGCCGAGGTTGCCGCGCACCGGGATATTCCACAGGTCGTAGCGGAATTCGCCCATCAGGTAGAAGCCGTCGTCGCGCTCGGTGACGGTGCGGTTGTTGCCGCGTGCGTTGCCGTTGGTGATCGAGGACAGGGTGAAGTCGCCCGGACCGCCTGCAGGGCCGGCCTTGATGCAGTTGCAGTAGATGTCGTAGGCGGCGGCGATGGCGGACAGGTTCGGAATCACCCAGCCGCTCGCGTTCCCGCCCGGCATATCGAGGCCCTTGCCGAAGCCTGTGACGGTCGTGGTCAGGCCCGCCGATCCTGCCGCGGGGGCGAAGATCGTGTCGTTCTGGTTCACGCGGCGGAATTCGTAGGTGTCCGACTCGTACTTCTTGCGGTTGAGGCCACCCTTGAACGTCAGGTGATCGCTGGCTTCCCAGGCCAGGTCGAACTGGCCGACGTCATTGACGTTGGTCGCGCCCTGCGGACGGATACGGATCTCGCTGCTGGTGGTGTTCGCGATGGTGTTCGGCTGGGTGCCGCTGCTGACTGCCGGCACGCCGATGATGCCGAGCGCGCCGTTGGCCGCCATCGGGTCGAACGGATAGCTGATCGCCGGCAGGCGGTCATTGCCGCGGAAGTCGATCGTATAGCCGTTCACGTTCAGCGCGTCCAGCGTGACGGTGGTCTGTACCGGGTTGCGGAACTTCGAGTTCGCGCGGCCGACCTTGGCGCTCATGCTCCAGCTGTCATTGAACTTGTGCTCCAGCGTCAGGGTCGGCTGGGTGAAGGTGGTGTTCAGTTCATCGAAGCGCGATTCCGAGCGGATGTCCACGCCGTTGTACCGGCCGTACAGGAGGGCGCCGTTCGGCGCGTACTGTGCCTCGACCACGCTCATCTGCGGCTTGCCGCCCTGGGTGGCGCTGCGGCTGAACGAGATCGCCTGCAGGAAGTCTTCCTGGCGCGTCGCATCCAGCTTCGAGTACAGCATGTCGAACGTGAGCAGGGTGCCGCGCTGCGGACGCCATTGCACCGAGGCGGTCAGGCCGAGGCGGTCCTGGTCGTGGGTGAGGCGGCCATAACGGGGCAGGCGCGGGTGGAAGTTGTTGACGTTGCTGGCCGCGTTGTAGGCGTCCGTGGCGGCTTGCGAGGCCGGCAGGCGCGGCACGCCCTGGGCCGCCGGACCGCAGGTGGTGGCGGTCGAGTTGGCCGGGTTGTTGGCGACGCCCATCGGAGCGCACCAGCCGCCCGACGAGGCGCCGTTGTCCCAGCGCACCGTGCTGAAGCCTTCTTCCAGCACGCGGCGCTTGGAGAAGGCGCCGGAGACCAGCACGCCGAGCGTACGGTCCATGAAGGTATTCGACAGCATGAAGGCGACGCGCGGATCGGTCTTTTCCGAGCCGTCGTTGTACTTGCCCTTGGCTGCGATGGTGGCGTTGAAGCCTTTCAGGTCGAAGGGGCGCAGGGTCTGCAGGTCGACGGTGGCGCCGAGCGAGCCTTCGTCGACGTCGGCCGAGGAGCTCTTGCGCACGGTGAGGGAGCTGAACAGTTCAGAAGCGAACACATTGAAGTCGAAGCCGCGGCCGCGGTTGGTGCCGCCCGAGCTGTCGGTACCGCCGGTGGTAGCCAGGCCCTCGATGCCGTTGATGCGCACGCGGGTGAAGTCCTGGCCCAGGCCGCGCACCGTGATGTTGCGGCCTTCGCCGGCGTCGCGGTCGATCACGACGCCCGGCACGCGCTGCAGCGACTCGGCCAGGTTCGTATCCGGGAACTTGCCCATGTCTTCAGACTTGATGACGTCGACGATGCCGTTGTCCTGGCGCTTGGCGTTGAGCGCGCTCTCGAGCGAGGCGCGCAGGCCGGTCACCTGGACCGTCTGGATCTGCGCCGGCGCAGCGGGGGTATCCTGGGCGAAGGCCGCGCCGATCGACAGGGTGGACACCGAGGCAGTGCCGAGCAGGCACAGAGTAAGGTGGCGTAAGGCGGCACGTTGCGGGTTTTGTTTCATGCTGTCTCCATGCGTTTTTAGCTAGATCTGGTCAGGCCAGTTTCCAGATTTTACGGCAATATTGACAGATGTGGTCAGGCCAATTCAAATAAATACATGAATTGGCCTGACCTATCCCGGATTAGGGATTGTTGGAAGACAAGGTCGTGTTATAGAGCTTGCCACCGATGGTGACCTTGTCGAGAGTGATCCCGGTGGCGTTGTGCAGGAACCACGGCTGGGCGCCGTTCTTCGGGGTGCCGAAGTCCGAATCGCTGATGCGCACGCGGGTGATCGGCAGGATCGGGGTGCTGGCCGGGCCGTTGAAGCTGGAGGCTACCGGCCCCAGCAGCACGAAAGCCTGGTAGCACGAGAACTTGCCCTTGCCCGTGTCGACATTGCCGGTGCGGATGCCGCGGATGTCGATGTCCGAGACCTGCGGCGGACGGATGCGCACCGCATCGTCGCCCGGCACGTAGTCGCAGTCGATCGTGATGATCGCGCCGGCGGTCGAGGCCACCGGCTGGGTGATTTCCTTCGCACCGTCGAGCGGCTTGTACAGCATCGGTTCGATCTTGACGCCGTTCGGGATGCTGACGTCGCGCACGTACAGGTGGCGCAGGAAGCCGCCCCGGTTCATGTTGGTCTTGAGGCGGATCGCGGTGTTCAACGGTTTCTTGGCCCAATGCGTGTTGCGGAACTCGAGCTGCTGCGCATAGACGTGCTCGATGCCGCCGGCCATCTCGCTGCCGAGGGTCACGCCGCCGTGCCCACTGTTCATGATGCAGCGCTGGATCACGATGTTGCGCGTCGGCCCATGCTGGGTATCGAGGTTCTTGCCGGCCTTGATCGCGATGCAGTCGTCGCCGTTGTTAAAGGTGCAGTCCTCCACCAGCACGCCGTCGCAGGCTTCCGGATCGAAGCCGTCGCTGTTCGGGCCCAGGCTTTCCATGTTCACGCCGCGCATCGCCAGGTCGCGGCAGTTCACCGGGTGGTGCAGCCAGAAGGGCGCGGCGTTCACCTGGTAGCCCTGCAGCAGCACCTTGTCGCAGCCGATGAACTCGATCATGCAGGGACGCAGGAAGTGGCCGCGGCCGAACACGCGGCGCGCCAACGGCACGCCGGCTTCCGACAGGGCCGGCAGGTAGCGCGAATCGGTTTGCCAGCCTTCGCCCTGGATCAGGTCGCGCTGCGCCGCCGGCAGCTTCGGCGCCACCTTCTCCAGCGGCAGGTTGGCCGGATTCGCTGCGATCTCGGTGCGGGTGCGCACGGGCGTGCCGCGGCCTTTCCAGTCCCACCAGCACTCGTCCGGCTTGTGCTCGAAAGGCACGCCGCCCTGGCCGTTCAGGATGCTGGTCCAGTCGGCGCCGGTCAGGGCGATATTGGTCTGCTTGTGGGCGTAGACCATCGGCGAATAGTTCAGGCAGTCGTTGCCCTGCCAGCGCGACAGGGTCAGCTTGCCGTTCGGGCCGCAATCGAATTCGCCGTGGCGTGCATAGTGTTCGGGATTGCTTGAAAAATGCACGCGGGCGCCCGCGGCCAGGTGCACGTGCACGTTCGAGCGCAGCACGATCGGACCGGCGCAGTACCAGTCGCCGGCGGGGATCAGGACCCGGCCTCCGCCCTTGGCGTGGCAGGCCGCGATGGCGGCCGCGATCGCCGGGTAGGCGTCGGGCGAACCGGGAGCGGGCGTGCGCACGGTGCCGTTAACCAGCGAGGCGACCTGTCCCTTGGCCTCGACCATGGTGCAGGGCTTCGCGCCGTAGGCCGTGATGGGGAAGTCTTCGTCGCGGAAGCGCAGCGGGGTGGCGAAGCGCGCGATGATGTCATTGGCGCGCTGCCAGGGATCGGCGGCAGTCATATTGGCACCCGGGATGGCGCAGCCGGCTCCGCCCAACAGCAGGCCGGCGGCAGGGATGGTGCGCAGCAGGGCGCGGCGGCGTGGCTGGAATCGCATCATCATCTCACTTCCCGGAAGTGAGCGTCACGCGCACCGGATTGCCGTCGCGTGCAGCGGTATCCTGCGCCAGGCGCTGCCACTGGGCGAGCGTGGTGATATCGCCGGCGCGGCTCCAGGCGCCGCCGGCGTAGTAGCGCAGCGGCTTGCCGGAACTGGCCTTGGCCAGGATCAGCTCGTTCAGATTGTCCTGGGTGAAGCCTTCCGCGCCGGGCAGTACCACCGCGGTGCCGAAGGCGCCATTGCTCTTCTGCTCGATCCACTGCAGCAGCACCGGGCCTTCGCGCTTGACCGTGATGACCGGGTCCTGCCCTTTGTCGCTCGGGTTCTTGTTCAGGCCCACCGCAACCGTGATCGGCTCGCTGCCCTCGTACTGGAAGCTGCTCTCGATGCGGTCGAGCTGACGGCCGGCGTCGACCGTGAAGCGCTTGACCTCACTCACCGGCTTGCCTGCGGCATCCCAGTTTGCGTAGTGCAGTTCGAAGACCGCACGCACCGGACCGTTGGCCAGCACCTTCCACGAAGCGTAGTTCACGCTGGTGTAGAGCTGCTTGCCGTCCCACACGCCGGTGCCGCCCGCGCCGCGCGACTTGCCGACCTGGTACATGTCCATGCCTTCACCCTCGTCCTTGTGGTAGTGGTCATGGCCCTTGTTGTACCAGCGGTCGACGATCGGATAGGGAACACGCTTGAACCACAGGTCCAGGCCGCTCGTGACCAGCACTTCCTTGCTCATGCCTGCTGGCGAGGGTGCGGCCAGGGCCGGGCCGTAGGTGCGGTGCGCCACCTTGTCGTTCTCCCAGGCGAAGTCGTCGAGGCGTTCCTGCACGTAGCGGGCATAGGCCTTCTGCGCGAACACCGGCGCCACCGTGTCGATCTTCTCGACGGTGAAGCTGGCCCTCTTCTCGCCCGGGGCGAAGCTGTGCTGGAACAGCAGTTCGCCGTAGGCGATGCCGTTACCCTCGGGATCCTTGGACAGCGGCGCCACATTGGTCACCTGGTAGGGCAGCAGGCGGCCCTTGGCATCCTTCACCGCGATCTTCTGGATCAGCGCGCCCGGCAGCGCGGCGTTGACATCGCTCCAGGGAATCGAGATCGTCTCGGACGGACGGGCGATGGACAGGTCGTGCTGGACGGTGACGGCCAGCTTCTCGGCCGCGTAGGCGTTCAGCGATGCGGCGCTCGTGGTAAATGCGGCCGCTGCAAGGATCAGTCGTTTCATGTGTCGCCTCAGTGATGTTCGCGGTAGTCGGTCTTGCCGCCCTTGGGCAGGTAATGATAGGTGCGGACCTTGTGCTGGATCTCGAAAGCCGGATTGTTCATCAGCTTGATGATTTCGGCGCCGGCCAGCAGGGTCGGACCGTAGCCGTGCAGCGCGTGCACGCTGGTGGGACGGTTGTAGTAGTAGACCATGTCGCCGGCGAGCGTGGTGCCGACGCAGGTGCCTTCCACTTCGCCCCTGGCGTTGATGCGGGTCGACAGGCCCAACCAGCCGGCCTGCGCGATCGAGCCGTAGGTGGTGGGGCTGACCCAGCCCTGGTTGACCGCATGCGCGATCACGTAGGTGAAGATGGCGCTGGCCGAGGTCTCCAGGTAGGAGTCGTTCCGGTCCAGCATCTGGTGCCACAGGCCGGTGCCCGACTGCAGTTCGGCGATGCCCTTGATCGAGGCGCGCAGCTGGTTCAGCACCTGCGGATACCCCGGGTGGTCCTTCGGCAGCACGTCGAGCAGGTCGGACATGGCCAGCACCGCCCAGCCGTTGGCGCGCGCCCAGTAGAAGCGCGGCGCATCCTGGTGGTTGGCGTGCCAGCCGTGGGTATACAGGCCGAGCTGCGGGTTGAACATGCGCTTGGTCATGCCCATCACGTTGTTGACGGCGTCGTCGAAATGCTTGCGGTCGCCGGTCAGGCGGCCCATCTCGGCCAGCGCCGGGATGCTCATGTACATGTCGTCGGCCCACAGCGACACTTCCTGCGGACGCTTGCGCGCCATGGTGCCGTCTTCCAGGCGGAACTGCTTGTTGATCACCCAGTCGCTGCAGGCATCGATCATGGGCTTGAGGTCAGGTCCGACCTTGGCCAGGCGTGCGCGGATCAGGGCGGCGCACATCGAGCCGGAATCGTCCAGGGAGCGCGGGTCGAGGAAGCGCGAGAAGCTGTTGGCCCGTTCGAGGCGGAACTTCTGTTCCTGGGCGCGGAAATAGGGAAGGGTCTGGGAGAAGAACTGGAAGTGGCGCTGGGTCATCGCCGTGAAGCTCTGGTCGCCGGTGGCTTCGGCCGCCTTCAGGAGGCCGGAGTGGACCACGCCCATTTCATACACCTGGATGCCGTAGTCGCCTTTGCTGGGCTCGAAGATGGCATCGGCGTTCGGCGTCTTCAGGTCGGTGATCTGGTCGCCGGTCTTCTTGCTGATGATGCGCGTCGGCGTGGCGCTGTCCATGTAGGCGCGGATCGACTTGAGCTGGGCCGTGACTTCCGCCACCACCGGCTTCTTGTAGGGCACCGGGTAGGTGCCCTCTGCCGCGTCCTGCAGGTTCTTGTTGTCGGTGTTGCGGTAGTGGCCGCCCTGGGCCAGGGCGGGGCCGCAGGCGAGGGCGCATCCTAATACAGTGGCAAGCGAAGCTGCCAGCAGGGTCGTCTTCATATGTCTCCGGTGTGCGGATTTGTCCGCTTCGTTCGTCTTACTAGGTATACAGCTGCGTTTTGACTAGGTTTTGGTCAGGCCATTCTAATTTGGTCGGGCCAAAATCGCAAGGTGGACTAGCCACTGTGCGGAGTTGTATGGCATACTGAAAAAGAACCTACCGACCAAGGCACGACCATCATGACCTCCCAAGTTCCGCGCACCATCCGCATGCAGGCCAGCGACAACGTCGCCATCGTCGTCAATGACGGCGGGCTGCCCGCGGGTACCGTCTTTCCGGACGGGTTGACCCTGCTCGAAGGCGTGCCTCAAGGGCACAAGGTGTCGCTCGTGGACCTGGCGGACGGCGATGCCGTCATCCGCTACGGCGTGACGATCGGCTACGCCAATGGCGCCATCCCGCGCGGCAGCTGGGTGTCGGAGCGCGTGCTGCGCATGCCGGCGGCGCGCTCGCTCGACGACCTGCCCATCGGTACGCGTGCGGTGGCGGCGGTCCAGGACCTGGAAGGCCATACCTTCGAAGGTTACCGCAACAAGGACGGTTCGGTCGGCACCCGCAACATCATGGCCATCACCAGCACCGTGCAATGCGTCTCGGGCGTGATCGACTACGCGGTCAAGCGCATCAAGGAAGAGCTGCTGCCGCGCTACCCGAACGTCGAAGACGTGGTCGCGCTCGAGCACGTGTACGGCTGCGGCGTGGCGATCGACGCGCCGGGAGCCGAGATCCCGATCAAGACCATCCGCAACCTGTCGCGCAATCCGAACTTCGGCGACAGCGTGATGGTCGTGAGCCTGGGCTGCGAAAAGCTGCCGCCGGCGCGCCTGTTCCCGGCCGGTTCCATCCCGATCGGCAATGCCGCCCCGTCGGTCGTCACCCTGCAGGACCAGCAGCACGTCGGCTTCATGTCGATGATCGACAGCCTGATGCAGACCGCCGAGAAGCACCTGCAGGAACTGAACGCGCGCCAGCGCGTGACCTGCCCGGCGTCCGACCTGGTGGTCGGCGTCCAGTGCGGCGGCAGCGACGCCTTCTCCGGCGTCACCGCCAACCCGGCCGTCGGCTTCGCCACCGACCTGCTGGTGCGCGCCGGCGCCGCCGTGATGTTCTCCGAGGTCACCGAAGTCCGCGACGGCATCGACCAATTGACCGCGCGCGCCGCGACGCCCGAGATCGCCCAGGCGATGGTGCGCGAGATGCAGTGGTACGACGATTACCTGGTGCGCGGCGGCGTCGACCGCAGCGCCAACACCACGCCCGGCAACAAGAAGGGCGGCCTGTCGAACATCGTGGAAAAAGCCATGGGCTCGATCGTCAAGTCGGGCACCACGGCCATCACCGGCGTGCTGTCGCCGGGCGAGAAGCTGCAGCAGAAGGGCCTGATCTACGCCGCCACCCCGGCCAGCGATTTCATCTGCGGCACCCTGCAGATGGCCGCCGGGATGAACGTGCACATCTTCACCACCGGCCGCGGTACCCCCTACGGCCTGGCGGCGGTCCCGGTCATCAAGGTGGCCACCCGCACCGAGCTGGCCAAGCGCTGGCATGACCTGATGGACGTGAACGCCGGGCGCATCGCCAGCGGAGAGGGTACTATCGAAGATGTGGGCTGGGAACTGTTCCGCCTGATCCTCGACGTGGCCAGTGGGCGCAAGACCTGGGCCGAACACTGGAAACTGCATAATGCGCTGGCGCTGTTCAATCCTGCGCCGGTGACCTGAACCGATTAGGAGTTTTAGCATGACCGAAGCTGCAAAGGGCAAACCCTTCAAACGTATCCTGCTGACCGGCGCCGCCGGCGGCCTCGGCAAGGTGCTGCGCGACCGCATCAAGCCCTGGGCGGAAGTGGTGCGCCTGTCCGACGTCGCCGACATGGGAGAGGCGCGCGAGGGCGAGGAAATCGTCCAGTGCGACCTGGCCGACAAGGAAGCGGTGCTCAAGCTGTTGGAAGGCGTGGACGCGGTGCTGCACTTCGGCGGCATCTCCACCGAAAAGCCCTTCGAGCCTATCATGCAGGCCAACATCCTCGGCGTGGCCAACCTGTATGAAGCCCTGCACAAGGCTGCTACCCGCCGCGTGATCTTCGCCAGCTCGAACCACGCAATCGGCTACCACCACGTCAACACCGTGCTGGACGCGAATTCGCCGACCCGCCCGGACAGCTACTACGGCCTGTCGAAGGTCTTCGGCGAGCAGATCGCGCGCTACTACTACGACCGCTTCGGCATCGAGACCGTCTGCATCCGTATCGGCTCGAGCTTCCCGGAGCCGGCCAACAAGCGCATGATGAGCACCTGGTTCTCCTACGACGACCTGGTCGAGATGCTGCGCTGCTCGCTGTTCGCGCCGCGCGTCGGCCACACCATCGTCTACGGCATGTCCGACAACGACAGTGTCTGGTGGGACAACCGCCTGGCCTCGCACCTGGGCTACAAGCCGAAGGACAGCTCGTCGAAATTCGCGCACCTGTTCCCGGATACCTCCGAGTTCCCGGCCAAGGACGACGTCACCACGATGTACCAGGGCGGCAAGTTCTTGCTCGACGGGCCGCAATACTGACCCATGCTCGACCGGCTCACGCTGCGCAACGCCAGCCTGCTGGCGGAGGTCGTGCCCCAGGTAGGCGGCGGCCTCGCGCGGCTGGACTGGCTGCGCGGCGGTGAAGCCCGGCCGCTGTTGCGCGGCCTGCCGCCCGAGGTCACCGACATGCCGCTGCCCGGGCAGCTGGCCTGCTTCCCCCTGTTGCCGTGGTCGAACCGGATGGCGCCTTCGGGCTTCGCCTTCGAAGGGGCGCGCCACATACCCGTACCCAACCGTGCCGGCGAGCCTTGTCCGATCCATGGCGACGCCTGGCAGCAGCCCTGGCGCGTGGCGGCGCACGTCGACACTTCCCTGACCCTGACGCTCGACCGCCGGGACGCCGCGCCCTTCGCCTACACGGCCGAACTGCACTACACCCTGGCCGAGGATGCGCTGGTGGTGGAGCTCAGCATATGCAACGCGGGACCGACCACGCTGCCCTTCGGGATCGGCCTGCATCCATGGATGCCCGATCCGCAGGGCGCGCGGCTGGAGGCCGGCGCCAACAGCGTGTGGATGGCCGGGCCGGACAAGCTGCCGCTCATGCGCCAGGACATTCCCGCCCACTGGCGCTTCGACAAGCCGGCACCCTTGCCGCGCGAAGGCGTCGACAACGTATTCGAGGGCTGGCATGGTGCCGCCCGTATCATCTGGCCCGAACGCGGCCTGGCACTGGAGGTACAGGCCGACATGGACTACTTCATCCTTTACGTTCCGCCGGGGCGCGACTTTTTCTGCTTCGAACCGGTGGACCACCCGATCAATGCGCACAACCTGCCGGGCTATCCGGGCCTGACCGCACTCGCGCCGGGCGCCACGCTGCGGCGCCGTTGCGTGTTCCGGGGAGAGGCGCTGTGAAGCGGCTGACCGTGGGACTGCTCCTTGGCCTGGCCATGACGGCCGCCGCCGCCCAGGCGCCGTACAATGCCGAGACGACTTACCGCAAGCTGGTCCGCGACTATCCCGATATCCGGATCGCCGGCGCCGAGGTCGCCGCACCGGTCCAGGTACGCAAGGACCTGGTGTACCTGCAGCGCGACGACCTGTCGCTCGCGCTCGACCTTTACCTGCCGGGACCGGTCGGCAAACCCGTGCCGCTGGTGATCCTGGTGCATGGCGGCGGCTGGGCCAGCGGCCAGCGCAGCAACCTGGCGCCGCTCGCTGCCCGGCTCGCCGCACGCGGCTATGCCGCCGCCACCGTCAGCTACCGCCTGTCCGGACAGGCGCGCTATCCCGCGGCAGTCAATGACGTGAAGGAAGCGCTGCGCTGGCTGCGCCAGCATGCCGGCAGCTTCGGCCTCGATCCCGCGCGCGTCGCCATCGCCGGCGGCTCGGCCGGCGGGCAGATTGCCTCGCTGGTCGGCATGACGGAGCCGCAAGCGATCCGCGCCGTGGTGAACATCGACGGCCTGTCCGACTTCACCACGGAAGCCGCACGCCAGCATGAGGACGACCCGAACAAGAAGCCCTCGGCCGCAGGCGCCTGGTTCGGCGGGCGCTATGCCGAGAAAGCCGCGCTGTGGCGCGAAGCCTCGCCCATCACTCATGCCGGCAAGGACAGCCCGCCGGTGCTGTTCATCGTCAGCGGCGTGCCGCGCTTCTCGGTGGGGCGCGAGGCAATGGCGGACAAACTGGCCGCGCACGGCATCCATACCGATACCGTCGCGCTGCCCGGCACCCCGCATTCGTTCTGGCTGTTCGATCCGTGGCTGGCGCCCACCGTCGATGCGATGGCGCGCTTTCTTGAGCGCGTGCTCGGGCGGTAGCGGCGCGCGCGCTCAGGCCGCTTTTGGATACCGCAGGTCGAAGCGGTCGAGCTCCATCACCTTGGTCCACGCCTTGACGAAGTCCTGCACGAAGTGGGCTTCGCCGTCGCGGGCGGCATAGACTTCCGACAGCGCACGCAATTGGGCGTTGCTGCCGAAGATCAGGTCGGCCAGGGTGGCGGTCCAGCGGCGTTCGCCCGTCTTGCGGTCGCTTCCCTCGAACAGGTGCTGGCTGCCTTCCACCCGCTTCCAGGCGGTGCGCATGTCGAGCAGGTTGGTGAAGAAGTCGGGCGTCAGCGTGCCTGGCCGTTCCGTGAAGACGCCGTGCCGGACGCCGCCGCTGGTGGCGCCGAGGGCGCGCATGCCGCCGACCAGGGCGGTCATTTCCGGCGCCGTCAGCATCAGCAGGTTGGCCTTGTCGAGCATGGCGTTGGCCACATTGCCTTCGGCCCCAGCCTTGACGTAGTTGCGGAAGCCGTCCACCGCCGGTTCCAGCACCTCGAAGGAGTTGACGTCGGTCTGTTCGGGCAAGGCGTCGGTGCGGCCTGGGCGGAAGTTGACCTTGACCTCATGGCCGGCCTGCAGTGCGGCCGCTTCCACCGCGGCGCAGCCGCCCAGTACGATCAGGTCGGCCAGCGATACCCGCTTGCCGTTGGCAGCAGGCGAGCCATTGTATTCCTGCTGGATCGCTTCCAGCTGCTCCAACACCTGCGCCAGCTCGGTCGGGTCGTTTGCCTCCCAGTCCTTCTGGGGCGCCAGGCGGATGCGGGCGCCGTTGGCGCCGCCGCGCAGGTCGCTGCCGCGGAAGGTGGAGGCCGAGGCCCAGGCCGTCTTCACCAGCTGCCTGATCGACAGGCCGGACTGCAGCACCCTGCTCTTCAGCGCCGCGATGTCGACGTCCTCGACCAGCGGGTGGTCCACGCTCGGGAGCGGATCCTGCCAGATCAGGTCTTCCTGCGGCACCAGCGGGCCAAGGTAGCGCAATTTCGGCCCCATGTCGCGGTGCGTCAGCTTGAACCAGGCGCGCGCGAAGGCGTCGGCGAATTCCCCGGGATTGGCCAGGAAGTGGCGCGCGATCTTCTCGTAGGCGGGATCGGCGCGCAGCGCCAGGTCGGCCGTGGTCATCATCGGCTGGTGGACCTTGCCGGGGAGGTGGGCGTCGGGTACGTTGCGGCCGGCATCGCCCTTGGGCTTCCACTGGTGGGCGCCGGCCGGGCTCTTGGTCAGCTCCCACTCGAAGCCGAACAGGGTCTCCAGGTAGCTCATGTCCCACTGCGTCGGCGTCGCCGTCCAGGCGCCTTCCAGGCCGCTGGTGATGGCGTGCGGCCCGATGCCGCTTTCGTAGCTGCTCTTCCAGCCCAGGCCCAGCTCCTCGATGTTGGCGCCTTCCGGATCGGCCGTCAGGTGCCGGGCGGGTCCGGCGCCGTGGCACTTGCCGAAGGTGTGGCCGCCGGCGACCAGGGCCACGGTCTCGACGTCGTCCATGGCCATGCGGCCGAAGGTGTCGCGGATATCGCGGGCCGAGCGTGCCGGGTCCGGCTCGCCGTTGGGACCTTCGGGGTTCACGTAGATCAGGCCCATCTGCACCGCGGCCAGCGGCTTGGCCAGCTCGCGCTCGCCGCTGTAGCGCTCGTCGCCCAGCCAGGTCGATTCGGGGCCCCAGTCGATCGGCAGCGGCTCCCAGATATCGTCGCGCCCGCCGCCGAAGCCGAAGGTCTTGAAACCCATGGATTCGAGCGCCACGTTGCCGGCCAGGATCATCAGGTCGGCCCACGACAACGTCTTGCCGTACTTCTGCTTGACCGGCCACAGCAGCCTGCGCGCCTTGTCGAGGTTACCGTTGTCGGGCCAGCTGTTGAGCGGGGCGAAGCGCTGCTCGCCCGAGCGGGCGCCGCCGCGGCCGTCGAAGATGCGGTAGGTGCCCGCCGAGTGCCAGGCCATGCGGATGAAGAAGGGCCCGTAGTGGCCGTAGTCGGCCGGCCACCAGTCCTGGGAGTCGGTCATCAGGGCATGGAGGTCGGCGATGACGGCGTCCAGGTCGAGCTTTTGGAATTCTTTCTTGTAGTCGAAGTCTTCCAGCATCGGGTCGCCGAGCCTGGCATGCTGGTGCAGCACGCCCAGGTTCAGTTGGTCGGGCCACCAGTGGGCATTGGTGCGCGTCTGCCGGGGCTTGTTGCCGTGCGCGACAGGACACTTGTACTCCGATTCGGCACTCTGCAAATCCGGTTTGTCGTTCATGTTGCGGTCTCCCTCATCGTGGATAGGTGGTCAGGGGCCTGACTCGTGCACGCTAGGATAGAGCGTCGATCTCGACATTTCCAATTGGGCTTTTGTATAGGCACGATAGCAAGATGCCGTCTGCGGGGCGTAGCTCATCCCCCCTTGTTTCCGAAGCGCAGCCGGTACCACGCGGAGCCGATCAGCTCGTAGATCGCATACCAGGAACGACGCAGTCCCTCGGCACTGGGTATCCAGGCGCCAGGTCCCAGCGGCTGGGTGGTGAAGAACATGGTCGGCGCATCGACGACATCGAGGCCGGCCTGCGCGAATGCGCGGCGGGCACGCACCATGTGCATGGCGTCCGTCACCAGGAGTATGCGTTTGACGCCTTGTGCGCGCAGCAGCGCGGCGCTGTAGCGTGCATTCTCGCCGGTGTCGCGCGAGCGCCTCTCGGTCCACGCGACCGGGACACCGAAGTCTTCACGCAGTGCCGCGGCCATGGCATCGGCCTTCGTGTACACGCGGTACTTGGCTTCGAGCTCCTCGCCGCTGGCGCCATTGCCGCCGCTGACCAGGATCGGCAGCCTGGTGCGCCGATGCAGGTGCGCCGCATAGCGCAGGCGCGCCAGCGCGATGTAATCCGGGATGTCACGGCCGCCGTATTCGGGGGCACGGGATACCTTGCCGGCAGCGAGGACGACGATCGCCTGTGCGCCGGCCTGCTCCGGCGCCCTTAGCGGAGTGGTTTCCCGTTCGAGCGGTGCGGCGAAGAAGTGTGCGCCGATGGATGTGGAGACGAAGGCAAGTGCCGCCAGGGCCGTGCCGGCGAGGATGCGTCCGGCGCGCGGCCAGCGGCGCCACATCAGCAGGCCGATGGCGATCAGCAGGAACAGGCTGGACGGCGGAAGGATCAGCTCGCGCGGAATCGCATTGACAAGATCGAACATGGGCGTAGGAAGCGTATAGCGCGACGCGCTGGCGCCGCGAGTAGAGTCGGGTGGAAAACCCGACCATTATCCTACGTCCGCTGCGCGCCCTGCCTTTCCTTGCAGATCAGGCCTGCAGCGTGGTGTTGTAGACCTTGCCCGCGATGCGCACCTTGCTCAGCCTGACGTTGCGGACGTTGTGGATGAACCAGGGCTGGTCCGCGTTCACCGGCGTGCCGAAGTCGCAGTCGGTGATGGTCACGTCGCGGATCGGCAGGATCTCCGCCGGCTTGTCGCCGTTGTAGTCGAAGGCGACGGGGCCGAGCAGCAGCAGCGCCTGGTAGCAGGAGCGCGGCCCGTCCTTGGTGGCGACGTTGCCGACCCTGACGCCCGAGATGTGGATGTGCTCCACGACCGGCGGGCGGGTGCGCACGTTGTCCGCATTTGGCGCATAGTCGCAGTCGAAGGTGATCACGGCGCCGGCCCCGGCTCCCACCGACTTGGGCTGGATCGGCGAGCCCGGAAGCGGGGTGTAGAACTGCGGCTTCAGGTTGACGCCGTTCGGCATGCTCACGTTGCGCACGTAGAAGTGACGCAGGAAGCCGCCCCGGTTCATGTTGGTCTTGAGGCGGATCGCGGTATTCAGCGGATCCGTGGCCCAGTGCGTGTTGCG
This sequence comes from Telluria sp. ZB4P36, assembly GCF_059685865.1. Lineage (NCBI taxonomy): Bacteria > Pseudomonadati > Pseudomonadota > Betaproteobacteria > Burkholderiales > Oxalobacteraceae > Telluria > Telluria sp. ZB4P36. The sequence continues at coordinate 314,830 of NZ_JCASIE010000004.1, read as the reverse complement.
GAACTCGATGTCCTGCGCGTACACGTGCTGGATCCCGCCCGACATCTCGCTGCCCAGGGTCACGCCGCCGTGGCCGCTGTTCATGACGCAGCGCTGGATCACCACGTTCTGGGTCGGGCCGAACTGGGTGTCGAGGTTCTTGCCGGCCTTGATCGCGATGCAGTCGTCGCCGCTGTTGAAGGTGCAGCCGTCCACCAGCACGGTATTGCAGGCTTCCGGATCGAAGCCGTCGCTGTTCGGGCCCATGCTGTCCATGTGCACGCCGCGGATCTCCAGCCTGCTGCAGTTGACCGGGTGGTGCTGCCAGAACGGCGACTGGTTCAGCTGGTAGCCCTGCAGCAGCACGTTGGTGCAGCCGATGAACTCGACCATGCAGGGGCGCAGGTAGTGGCCGCGGCCGAACACGCGCTTCGCCACCGGCACGCCGGCTTCCGACAGGGTCGGCAGGTAGGCTTCGTCGGTGCGCCACTTGTCGTTCTTGCCTTCCATGAGCGCGACCTGGGCCTCGTTCAGGTTCGGGGCGAGGGCCCGGATCGAGGCCGGGTTGGCCGGGTTCACGGCGATCTGGGTGCGCTGCTGGTTGGGGCTCTTTCCCGCCACGCCCTTGCGCTTGCCCTTCCAGTCCCACCAGGTCTCGCCATCGGCGCGCGGCACGCCGCCCTGGCCGTCCAGGATGCTGGTCCAGTCTTCGCCGGTGAGGGCGATGTTGGTCTGGCCATAGGCGTAGACCATCGGCGAATAGTTCAGGCAGTCGTTGCTCTGCCAGCGCGAGATCACCAGCTTGCCGTTGGGACCGCAGTCGTAGTCGCCGTATTTCGCGAAGTCTTCCGGATCGTTGCTGAAGTAGACGTGGGCGCCCTTCGCCAGGTGCACGTTGACGTTCGATTTCAGGACGATCGGACCCTTCACCAGCCAGTTACCGGCCGGGATCACGACCCGGCCGCCGCCCGCCGCGCTGCAGGCGGCGATGGCCGCCGCGATAGCGGCATGGCAGTCCCTGGCGCCCGGCGCCGGGGTGCTGAGCTTGCCCTCTTCGTGGTCGGCGACATAGCCGGTGACCATGATCGCCTCGCAGGGCTCGGCGCCGTAGGCGGTGATCACGAAGTCGCGCTTGGGGAAGACCAGCGGCTTCTTGAACTGGTCGATGATGCCCAGGGCGCGGGCCCATGGATCGTCCTTGGCGGACGTGCTGGACTTCGTGGCGGCGAGTGCCGGGCCGGCGACCGTCAGGCCGGCCACCGATGCCGATGCGGCGCGCAGCAGGGAACGGCGCTGCGGGTTGATCTGTCTGGTGCTCATGTCGTCTCCGGGGTTCTTGGAAAGTGCAGGGCAGCCTTGCAGCCACCCTGGGTTCGTCACGGATGACGCTTAGAACGTGTAGTCCGCACGCACCGTGAAGGCGCGCCCGATCGGCTTGGCGATGTTCTGCGCAAACACGACACGCGAGGACAGGCGCTGGTTCGACAGCGGCGGATCGGTGTCGAACAGGTTGTTCACGCCGGCGCCGACCTTGAAGTTCTTCGAGAACTTGTAGGTGGTCGACAGGTTGTACACGCGGTAGGGTGCGATCACGTTGTAGAACGGCTGGCCCCGCTGCTGGGTCGGCAGGGCGTTGGTGTCTTCGTAGCTCGACGAGTACTGCTGCGTCAGCTGGGCGAAGAAGGGACCGTAGTTCCAGTTCACGCGCGCCTGGTGCTTCCACTTGAAGATGTAGGTGTTGGCCGAGGTGGAGCCGGTGGCCAGGGCGCCAATCCTGCCGACGCTGTCGACCCAGGGACTGCCGACGTCGTTCTGGCCTTCGTACTTGTCGGTGTAGGTGCCGTCCATCGAGAAGCCGAAGCGGCCCCACTTGCTGGTCGGCAGCGCGTAGTTCAGGCTGAGGTCGATGCCCTGGGTCTTCAGGCCGCCCATGTTCAGGCGCGTCTTCGTGATGTACTGCAGCGTACCGTCCGGGTTACGCACGAACAGGTCCTGGTAGCGCGCCAGGTTGTCGAAGATGGAATCCTCGTTGATCTGGGCGATCGTGCCTTTCATGTCGATCTTCCAGAAATCGACGGTGGCAACGAAGTTCTTGACCGGTTCGACCACGAAGCCGACGGTGTAGGTCTTCGACTTTTCCGGCTCCAGGTCCGGGTTGGCGCCGGTGAGCGTGGTCAGGCGCGTGTTGCAGACGCGCTCGGCGTCGAGCCCGAGGCCGGCGTAACGCGGATCGGTGGTCAGGGTACCGGAACCGGCCACGTTCGGGGTGGCGCTCGGGCACAGCAGCGGATCGTCCCAGCTCGAGGTCGACGGGGTCAGGGTACGCGGAGTGCCGTACAGCTCGGGCAGGGTCGGCGCACGGAAGCCGGTGCTGACCGTACCACGTACCATCAGCTGCTTGAGCGGCTGATAGCGGAAGCTGGCCTTCGGGTTGAAGGTCGAGCCGAAGTCGCTGAAATGGTCGCCGCGCACCGCGAAGTTCAGGTTCAGCTGTTTCGTGACGGGCGCGTCGAGTTCGGCGTACAGGCCGGCGACACGGCGCGCACCCCTCGGGTTGTTGCCCGGCGTGCCATTGACCCGCCAGACCACCTCGTCGCCGATCATGGTCGCGTTTTCCTCGTAGGTCTCGCGATGCCAGTCGCCGCCGACGGCCAGGCCCAGTGAGCCGCCCGGCAGGTCCATCAGCGTGCGGCTCAGGTTGAAATCGACACCGTAGTGGCGCACGTCGGCCACGCGGAAATCCTGGCCATCGGCCGAGATGCTGTCGAGGTAGGCGCGGCCGGCCGCATCCTGCGCGCCGAACGGGTTCAGGATGCCGTTGGCGACACCGGCGTAGACGGCCGGAGTGCGCACGAAGTTTTCCTTGAAGCCGGTGTCGCGGTGGCTGTATCCATACGATCCGCCGACGCGGTAGTCCCAGCCCTTGAATTGACCTTCGTCGGCGACGACCAGGCGGCCGTTTTTCTGCACGTCGTGCAGCTTGGCGGCGCCCAGCTCGTCCAGGCTCCAGGTCAGCGCCAGGTCTTCGCCGTTCAGGCCGGCCACGGCCGGCACGCCGCCGCTGCCGCCCGGGTACCACTTGCTGGCCTTGGTGATCATCAGCGGCTTGCGCGACGCGGTCAGGACGTCATAGTTGGTATTCGCGCCGAACGGCTGCGGCGGGCTGATGGCATCGATGTAGGAGCGCGACAGGTTCAGTTCCACCGTCAGCACGCCGCCGTCGCCATGGGCCAGGCTGCCCTTGGTGAACAGGGTGACTTGCTGGTTTTCCGGCAGCAGCTGCGGATAGATGGTCGGGTCGGTGATGCAGGTCTTGCCGCCGTTGGCATTGGTGCGGGTCGAGGGCACCGTGGTCTGGGGCAGGCCCGGCGCCACGCAGCCGGCCGCGAAATACGGATTGCCCGTGATGTTGGCCGACTTGCCGTTGCGGTAGATCGTGTAGTTCGCGGGCGATGCCGAGCCGCCCGAGGTGTTCGCGGTGAACGGGTTGCCGCCGAGCGCAGCCAGCTTGACCGGGTCCCAGATGTTCGGGCGGTCTTTCTGCATCAGCGATTCGCGGCGCTGGGCGCTGAAGGCGGTGTAGACGTTCCAGCCGTCGGTCGCCATGTCGCCCTTGCCGGCGATGAGGGTCACGCGCTTCTGGTCGCCGCCGCCGGATTGTTGCGGCTGCACGGTGCTGGCGTGGATGCTCACGTCCTTGACCGATTGCTTGGTGATGAAGTTGACCACGCCGGCGATCGCGTCGGTGCCGTACAGGGCCGAGGCGCCGTCGCGCAGCACTTCGACGCGCTCGATGGCGGCCATCGGAATGACGTCGACGTTGACCGAACTGGCGCCCAGCGCCTCGTTCGCCAGGCGGCGGCCGTTCAGCAGGACCAGGGTACGGTTGGTGTTCAGGCCGCGCATGTTGATCATGGTGCCGCCACCGCCGCCGCCAACCGGCTCGTTGGTTGCGGCAACGGTCAGGGCCACCGCGACTTCCGTCATCGTGGTCAGGCCCTGGTTGGTCAGCTCTTCCGCCTTGTAGGTGGTCAGCGGCAGGGCGTTCTCGGTGGCGAGGCGCTTGATCGAGGAACCGGTGACTTCGACGCGCTGCATCGGCGCTTCCTGCGCCGCTGCGGTAGTCGTCATGGTGAGCACTGCGGCAGCGACTGCCGACAGAAGGAAGCGCGGCTGGGCCAGGCGCGGCCCGGTGATTCTCTGGTGTTTCACTGCATGTCTCCTGCTTAAATCGTCGAGTGCGTCCGGTGTCGTCCTGGATCGCGTGGTCCATGGTCAGCGCTGTGGTTCGGGGGCAGCCTGGTCATTCAGAGGCGCCAGGAAGGATATTCAGCGGATGATGGGAGTTGCCGATTCTACTTTGGTCTGACCGCTTTCGCAATCTGGACGTGCCACTTATTTTTATTGGACTGTAAATACGCGCTAACTGGTCGAGCCAATTATTGAAAAATTAATGTTGCGCAGCATGCGGCGGCGCGCTGGACGAGGCAGCGCGATATGAGGCGGGAGAGGGGACGGCCGGAACGGCGTCCCGGCGGATGATCAGCCGCGCGAGAAGGTGCGGGTCACGCGGTCGAGGTGGGCGCGCATGGCGGTGCGGGCGCCGGCCACGTCGTGCGAGGCGATGGCGGCGAAGATGTTGCGGTGGTCGATCAGGGTCTGCTGGCGCAGTTCCTCGGTCTGGAAGTGCTCTTTCAGCTTGTGCCAGAGCGAGCCGCGCTGGCTCCACAGGTATTCGATCACGCCGACCATCGCGCTGTTGCCGGTGGCGCGTGCGATCGCCAGGTGGAAGTTGCGGTCGGCCGATTCGTTGCCACTGCGTTCTTCGTGGTGCTGCTCCATCTCTTCGACCGCGCGCAGGATGGCGTCGATGGCCGAATCGCTGGCATGTTTCGCGGCCAGCGCCGCCACCTCGACCTCGATCAGGCGGCGTGCGGCCAGCACTTCGAAGGGGCCGGGGCCGGCGGTCGGCACTTCTGCCTGCGGCCTGGCCTGTTCGCTGACGTAGACCCCCGAGCCGCCGCGCACTTCGACCGTGCCGCCCAGTTCGAGGGCGATCAGGGCTTCGCGCAGCGAGGTGCGGCTGACACCGAGCTTGGTCGCCAGCTCGCGTTCGGCCGGCAGGCGCTCGCCCGGCTGGATGTTCTCGGCGCGGATCAGTTCTACGATCTTGGCCGAGACCACCCGGTACAGCCGCGGCTCGTTGGCGCTGGTGTCGTTCAGCGCAGCGGTTTTCTTCATCGATGGTCCATCTGGATAATTGGTGGCCGAAGCCAAACAAGGAATCTTAGTTTGGCGCGGGTGAAGTTGCAAGTGGACCAACCAATTATACGTCAACGGCGACCGTGTTTACAGTTGAGTTAAGACAGAGGAGGCTTGCCATCATCGAGTTCGTCGATCAGCTTGCGCAGTTCCCGGATGTCCGCCTGCGAGAGCTTGCGCTGGCTGCCGACGTGCGCGACCAGCGGCGTGATGCGCCCACCGAACAGGTGGTTGAGCAGGGTCTTGACGGTGGCGGTCTGCCAGTGCTGGCTCTCGGAGAGTGCGACGACGACCTGCTCGGCCACGACCGGGCCGGGGGCGCGCCACAGCACTTCCATGACATGCGACTCGGCGTCGCTGATGTTGATTCCTGAAGCATTCGACATGGCAGCACCATTTACTGCGGATTCCAGCCGCGCGCCGCGAACACCGCGGCGCGGCTGGACAGGCGTTCGGCCTGCGCGCGCTCCATCTGGAAGCCGCCGTAGCTGCGCGGCCGCCCATCCTCCGTCCTGTTGCCGTATTCGCGGAAGCCGCCCTCGACGGGATTCGGCAGCGGCTTGCGGTACCACGCATCCGGGGCGATGTGCGGGCCGACGCTGCAGCCGATGAAGGCCACGTTGTCCCAGGTGTTGGCGGTGCCGGGCGAGCGCGCGAAATAGGTGGCGCCGTCAGGGGGCAGGTTCCCCAGCGGACCGGGGCCGCGGGTCAGGCGCGAACGCAGGAAGACGAAGCCCGGTTCTTCCTTTCCCACGGTGCGCGCCTGCACGATGTAGCCGCCGCTCTCCGGATTGGCGCTGTCGCCGACGGTGCGCAATTCGCTGTCCTCGAACAGGGCGGCACGGTTGTTCCCCCAGACGAAATCGACGTTGCCTTCGATGAGGGATTGGTAGAACCAGGCATAGCCGGTCAGCTGCAGCGTGTCCTGTTCGCTGACGAAGTGGGCGTTGCGCGCCACCAGCCGGCCCTGGTCGCTCCGGAAGAACACCGTCTCGGCCTGTGCCGAGTGGCCATCGCTGCGCCGGGTGCTGTTGTGCAGGGCGATGTCGCGGATCTCGAGCAGGTCGTTGTCCTCGGCCAGGAACAACGCGCGGCCGCCGAGCAGGCCGGGCGTGCCCTCGGGCTGCCCGGTACCCGTACCCGGGTTGCGCGTCTCGCTGTTGGCGGCGCGGATGATGGTCGCTTCGCGGCTCTGGCCGCGCAGGGTGACCTTGTCCTGGTCGCGCAGGTAGAGCAGTTCGGGATAGACGCCGTCGCGCACGTTGACCGTCACCGCCATGTCGCGCGGCAGGGACATTGCATGGTCGAGCGCACCCTGCACGGTGCGGAAGTCGGCGCGCCCGTCGTCGTCCACGGTCACGCTGTCGCCCACCGGCTTGTGCGGCGTGGTGCGAAAGGACCAGCGCGCTCCCGCGAAATCCCTGGCGCTTACCAGCCGGGCATCGACCACGGCTTCGTAGTCGAGGCCATGTTCCAGCGCCTGCGGCAGGCGCACGCGCACTTCCTTGCCCAGCACCGTGATCGCATGCTGGCGCACCAGGCGCTGGCGTGGCAGGGGGGCGAGCGCGGCGATGGCTTCGCCGGGACGCAGCACCGCCACCAGGGCCCCGTCGCGTTTGCGGTAGATGCGCACGCTGCCCTGGCCGCTCAGGACCGGTTGTTCCCGGAAGACCAGGCGCAGCGGCGTGTCGGTCGGCACGCCGCGTTCGCGGTGGGCCGGATGGACGGTGATGGCGCCTGGGACGGCGGCGCTTGCCGGCGCGCTGAAGGGCTTGCCCACGTCGACCGTGAAGATGGCCTGCGCCCAGGGATCGTCCAGGCTGCGTACGGTAACGATGCTGCGGCCGGCCGCAAGCGGCGTCACGCGCAGGGCGCCGCCTTCCGCCTGTGCGGCGGCGATGCGCCCATCGGCAGTGTCGGCAGCGATGCGGGTCGCACCGCCCACCCGCACGAGGTCGGGTGCATCGCCCGCCTGCAGGACGAGACGGTCCGCGCCGACGTGCACGGTTACGCGTTCCGGCAGGCCGGCAGGGCCACCGCGCAGGTCGAGCAGGGTGCTCGCGCCGGCATCCCAGGACACCGGCTGCACGGCAGGCAGCGCTGGCGCCACCAGCCAGGTCGCACGGTCGCCGTCGACCAGGACGTGCAGCATCTTGCCCTGCGGTCCCGGTTCGGCCGCAAAGCGGAGCACGACCGGGCCGGGCAGCGGCGCATTGCGGCGCACCTGCTTGATGCGCCTGACGTCGCCGCCGCGCGATTCCAGCAGTTCCACCACCAACACCTTGCCGTTGTCCGCCAGTTGCAGGCTCGCGCCTTGCCAGTCGCCAGCCGCGTCCTGGCGTGCGCGCAGCACGAAGGGAGCGCCGGCCGCCGGCAGGATGCGCGCCTCGGCAACGCCGTCCGCCGTGTCTCGCCAGGCGTGCGGGCCGGCATGCTCGAGCACATGGCGCGGCACCTCGGCCGCGGGCAGGGCCGTGAAGCCGTAGGGCACGCGCCAGCCGGCGTCGCCGCCATACGGGCAGTCCTTCAGCGCATCGCCGTTCAGCAGCGATCCCTCGTCGCTGAAGACGCCCGGGCTCGCGCCGGGATCGCGCACCACCTGCCTGCAGCTGCGTGCACCGGCGATCTCGAAGGCATTCGCGCTCGAGACGATGCGCGAGGCGTGGGCCACGCCGACGCTGTAGCCATGGCCGTAGACCGGGTGCTTGCGGTCGCCCACATAGTAATTGTTCAGCAGGTGGACCTGGCCGTAGCGCACGCGCGGCGCGCGCTCGGCGACGTGCTCGAACAGGTTGCCCTTGAGCGTCACGCGCAGGTGGCCCTGGTCGCCGCTGGCGCGGTCGCTCGAGCCGATCAGCATGTTCTTCTCGTGCAGGGTGAAGCGGTTGTAGGTGACGCTGACGAAATCCGCGCCGGCGTTGATGTCGAGCGCACCGTCGTGGCACTGCTTGCGCATGCCGTTTTCGAGCGGCTGCATGTCGTCGGTGTGCGGGGCGTCGGTAAAGCTGTTGTGGTCGATCCAGACGTGGTGCGAGCCCGAGACGGTGATGGCGTCGAACAGCGAGTTCCAGTTGCCCTTGGCGCCGTCCTGCGGGTCCCAGCGCGGGCCTGCGTCGCAGGGATTGCGCAGCGCCAGGTTGCGGATGATCACCTGGGAGACCTTGGCCACCGCGAGCGAGGCGTTGACGAAGCCGGCGCCCGGCCCCACGCCGATCAGCGTCGTGTTCGACGGGACGTGCACGGTGCCGCGCCGCGCCTGGTCCCCGCTGCCGGCGAAGGCGCGGCCCTCGCTCATGTCGATGCTGGCCGCCACGCGCACGATGCGCGCCGGGGCCGGCGTCGCCAGTGCCTCCAGCAGTTGCGCGCGGTTGCGCACCGTGTACACATGGGCCGGACTGGCCAGGGCGCCGCCGCGGGTGCCGCCTTCCTGGGCGGCCCAGCCGTCGGAGGGCGCGTGCTGGCGCTCGGCCAGGGCGGGTGCCGTGGAGGCGGCCACGAATGGCGCGGCGCCGGCCAGTGCCAGCGCGATGGCGGCGAGTCGCGCGCTCACCGCGCGCCCCGCATCGACGCCGACAGGGCCGGAAGCTTGCGCACGAGTTCCTGCGCCACGATGCCTGAAAAGCGTTCCGCGCCCAGCGGGCCGAGGTGGGTGTAATCGAAATTCGCGCCGGTGCGCGCCAGCTTGTCGGCTTCTTTCGGGCCCATGGCCTGCACGGCGGCCAGCGACAGCGCGTTCAGGTCGACCAGCGGCGTCCTGGTGCCGCGCGCGATCTCGCGCACGGTGCCGGCCCAGGGTGCGAGGTCGTTGTGCACGTAGCCATCCTTGAAGCTGCGGCGGGTCAGCGGCGTCACCAGCACCGGCACGCCGCCCAGCGAGCGCGCCTCTTCCACGTAGCGCTTCATGTTGGCCGGGAATTCGGTGACGTAGTCGGTGGAGCGTCCCGGCTTGCCCGGCTGGTCGTTGTGGCCGAACTGGATCAGCACATAGGTCTTGCGGAAGCCCGCGCCGTCGCGCAGCAGGCCCATGACTTCGTCCCAGCGCTTCTCGGCGCGGAAGCTCCCCGAGCTGCGGCCGCCGCGCGCCAGGTTGTGGCAGGCCGTCTCCGGCGTGAAGCGCGCGCACAGGGCGTCGCCGTAGCCGGTGGTGCTGGCCATGGTGGAATCGCCGACCAGGATCACGCGGTCGGGCAGGGCCGGCGCGGCGTCGGCCTGGAGGGCGAAGAGCAGGGGGAGGGCAGAGACGAGAGAGCGGGCAAGACGTGGCATGGGCAGACTCCTGGGTAATCGTCAGATTCTATTTTGGTCTGGCCAATTTATCAAGCGGCCAGGCCGGGATGCGATTGTTGCATCTGAAGGACACTCGTCTTGTCATAGGATGTCAGACATCTTGTCTTGCTATATAATCGTCTTATCCATTCTCAACCTGTTCATCCCATGCTCCCCTCGCAGCGCAAACCCCGCAACCTGGCGCAAGGCGTCGTCGAACAGATCAGCAGCAGCATCCGCCAGGGCGTGCTCAAGCCGGGCGAGAAGCTGCCGACCGAATCGTCGATGATGGCCCAGCACGGGGTCAGCCGCACGGTGGTGCGCGAGGCGATTTCGCACCTGCAGGCCTCGGGCCTGGTGCAGACGCGCCACGGCATCGGCACCTTCGTGCTGGAACCGGCGCCGCAGTCGGGCCTGGGCATCGATGCGGAGAGTATCCTGACCCTGCGCGACGTGCTGGCGATCCTGGAACTGCGCATCGGCGTCGAGACCGAAACCGCCGGCCTGGCCGCCGTGCGCCGCAGCGACGAACAGGTGCGGGAGCTGGGCGCGGCCCTCGGCGAGATGCACGAGGCGATGGCGGTGGGCCGCTCGGCGGCCGAGGCCGACCGGCGCTTCCACCTGCTGATCGCGCAAGCCACCGGCAACCGCTATTTCGCCGACATCCTGGCCCAGCTGGGCAACGCCATCATCCCGCGCGCGCGCCTGAACACGGTGGAGCTGGAACAGGACAAGCCCGCCAATTTCAACGAGCGCGTCAGCCGCGAGCACGACGACATCTTCCGCGCCATCGAACGGCGCGATCCGGAGGCCGCGCGCGCGGCCATGCGCACCCACCTTTCCAACAGCCGCGAACGCTTGGTACAGGCGCAGCACCGCATCGAATCGATGATCAACTAGAAAAATTCGCATTTTGTGCTTGCGAGGTCATCGGTTCAGTTGTACGATGACATACAACTTAGCAGCACATCTCACCCATCACTGTCCTGGAGACTCTGTAATGCAACCACTCGAACTACAAAAAGTCCTGTCGCACGGCCTGCTGTCCTTCCCGGTTACCGACTTCGATGCACAAGGTGACTTCAACCCGGCCGGCTACCGCTCCCGCCTCGAGTGGCTGGCACCTTACGGCGCGACCGCGCTGTTCGCCGCCGGCGGCACCGGCGAATACTTCTCGCTGCACGGCGAGGAATACGGCCAGATCGTCAAGACCGCGGTCGACACCTGCGCCGGCAGCGGCGTCGCGATCCTGGCAGGCTGCGGCGGCCCGACCCGCACCGCCATCGCCCACGCACAGGAAGCCGAGCGCCAGGGCGCGCAGGGCCTGCTGCTGCTGCCGCACTACCTGACCGAATCCAACCAGGACGGCCTGATCGCCCACGTCGAAGCGGTGTGCCGCTCCGTGAAGATCGGCGTGGTCGTGTACAACCGCGCCTCCTGCCGCCTGAGCGCGGACTCGCTGGCCAAGCTGGCCGACCGCTGCCCGAACCTGATCGGCTTCAAGGACGGCATCGGCGACATCGAGCTGATGGTGTCGATCTACCGCAAGATGGGTGACCGCTTCAGCTACCTGGGCGGCCTGCCGACCGCGGAAGTGTATGCCGGCGCCTACAAGGCCCTGGGCACCCCGGTGTACTCGTCGGCCGTGTTCAACTTCGTGCCGCAACTGGCGATGGACTTCTACCACGCCACCGTCGCCGGCGACACCGCCACCACCAACCGCATGCTGGACGAGTTCTTCCTGCCTTACCTGGAGATCCGCAACCGCAAGGGCGGCTACGCCGTCAGCATCGTCAAGGCCGGCGCCCGCGTGGTCGGCCATGGCGCAGGTCCGGTGCGTCCGCCGCTGACCGACCTGACCCCGGCCGAAGACGAAATGCTGCTGGCCCTGATCCAGAAACAGAAGAACGCGGTATAAGCCATGCAGATCACTGGTGAAATGATCATCGGCAGCCAACTCGTCCGCGGCAGCGCGGGCGAGGTGCAAGCCTACAACCCGTCCACCCGCGCCGAGATCGCACCTGGCTTTGGCCAGGCCACCGGCGCCGACGTCGAGCGCGCCTGCGAACTCGCAGCCGCCGCCTTCGATCCCTACCGCGCCCTGCCGCTGGAGCAGCGCGCCCGCTTCCTGGAAGCGGTGGCGGAGCAGATCCTGGCCATCGGTTCGGCCCTGATCGAACGCGCCCAGCAGGAAACCGGCCTGCCGCAAGCCCGCCTGGAAGGCGAGCGCATGCGCACCGTGAACCAGCTGCGCCTGTTCGCGAAAGTGGTGCGCGACGGCCGCTTCCTGGGCGCGACCATCGACACCGCGCTGCCGGAACGCACCCCGCCGCGTCCCGACCTGCGCCTGTCCAAGATCGGCCTCGGCCCGGTCGTGGTCTTCGGCGCCAGTAACTTCCCGCTGGCCTTCTCGGTCGCTGGCGGCGATACTGCATCGGCACTGGCAGCAGGCTGCCCGGTCATCGTGAAGGCGCACGGCGCCCACCTCGGCACCTCCGAACTGGTCGGCCGCGCCGTCCAGCGCGCGGTCGCCGAATGCGGCCTGCCGGAAGGCGTGTTCTCGATGATCTTCGGCGACGGCCGTACCGTCGGCCAGCAACTGGTCAGCCATCCGGCCATCAAGGCGGTCGGCTTCACCGGTTCGCGTGGCGGCGGCACCGCGCTGATGCGCACCGCGGCCGCACGTCCGGAACCGATCCCGGTCTACGCCGAGATGAGCAGCGTGAACCCGGTGTTCCTCCTGCCGGCCGCGCTGGAAGAAGGCGGCGCCGCGCTGGCGACCGGCTTCGTCGACTCGCTGACCCTGGGCGTCGGCCAGTTCTGCACCAACCCGGGCCTGGTGTTCGCGGTCAAGGGCGCGGCCCTTGGCGCCTTCACTGCGGCGGCGACCACCGCGCTGGCAGGCAAGGGCGCCGGCACCATGCTGACCGCCGGCATCCATGACGCCTACAACAGCGGCATCGCGCGCTTCGGCGCCACCTCGGGCGTGCGCCTGGTGGCCCAGGGCAGTACCGAAGGCATCGGCTGCGCCGCCCAGGCTGCGTTGTACGAAGTCGACGCCCTCGACTTCTTCGCGAATCCGGACCTGCAGGACGAGGTGTTCGGCCCGGCCGCCATGGTGGTGCGTTTCGACAGCGCCGAGCAGTTGCTGCAGGCCGCCGAGAAGCTGCACGGCCAGCTGACCGCGACCGTGCACGTGAAACCGGCCGACCATCCGCTGGCCGCACGCCTGCTGCCGGTGTTGGAGCGCAAGGCGGGCCGTGTGCTGTTCAACGGCTTCCCGACCGGCGTCGAAGTGTCGCACGCGATGGTCCACGGCGGCCCGTTCCCGGCCACCAGCGACAGCCGCACCACCTCCGTGGGCGCGAGCGCGATCGACCGCTTCCTGCGTCCGGTGTGCTACCAGAACCTGCCGGAAGGCTTGCTGCCGGAAGCACTTCGCGACGACAATCCACTGCGCCTCGCACGCGTGCTGGACGGAGACTTGAAAGTCGCAGAGTAATGTGAGGGGGCGCGAGGTTCGACTTACCTGCGCACCCCCTTTGTATCCCATCGCAGCACCAGCCGGGGGAGACACCGGCTGTTTCATTTGAAGAGAACTGATCCCATGAATCAGCAAGTCATGAGCATGAGCCCGGAACAGACCTCCGGGCACACCTCGACGGTGGGCAAATACCGCTGGACCATCTGCGCCCTGCTGTTCTTCGCCACCACCATCAATTACCTCGACCGCCAGGTCCTGAGCCTGCTCGCGCCCCTGCTCACCAAGGAATTCGGCTGGTCGAACACCGACTACGCCAACATCACGGCGGTCTTCCAGTTCGTCTACGCGATCTCGATGCTGTTCGCCGGCCGCGTGATCGACCGCCTCGGCACCAAGCGCGCCTTCGTCCTCGCGATCGTGGTGTGGTCGATCGGCGCCATCGCGCACGCCTACGCGATCGGCATCGGCACCGCCGTCAACAGCGTGTTCACCACCCTCGGCCTGGCCGCGGTGCCGGTGTCGATCATCGGCTTCATGGTGGGCCGCGCGGTGCTGGCGATCGGCGAGGCGGGCAACTTCCCGGCTGCGATCAAGGCCACCGCCGAATACTTCCCCAAGCGCGAGCGTTCGTTCGCCACCGGCATCTTCAACTCCGGCGCCAACGTCGGCGCGATCCTGGCGCCGCTGACCGTGCCCCTGATCGCCGAGTTCTGGGGCTGGCAGTCCGCCTTCATCGCGGTTGGCGCCATCGGCTTCCTCTGGATGGGCATCTGGATCTGGCTGTACGACACGCCGGACCGCCAGAAGCGCCTCAGTGCGGGCGAACTGGCCTACATCAACAGCGACAGCGCACCCGTGGACGCCAGCCCGGCCGCGGCCAAGCCGAAAGCCTCGTGGTTCAAGCTGCTCGGCTACCGCCAGACCTGGGCCTTCGCCTTCGGCAAGTTCATGACCGACGGCGTGTGGTGGTTCTTCCTGTTCTGGCTGCCGAAGTACATGTCGGCCCAGTACGGCCTCACGGGCCCGGAAATGGTCGTGCCGCTGGCCGTCCTGTACAGCATGACGATGGTGGGTTCGATCGGCGGCGGTTGGTTGCCGACCTGGTTCATCGACCGCGGCCACAGCATCTACCAGGGCCGCATGCGCGCCATGTTCACCATCGCCCTGTTCCCGCTGGTGGTGCTGCTGGCACAGCCGCTCGGCTACCTGGGCTTCTGGTTCCCGGTGATCCTGATCGGCATCGGCGCCTCGGCCCACCAGGCCTGGTCGGCCAACCTGTTTACCACCGTCTCGGACATGTTCCCGAAACACAGTGTCGGCTCGGTGGTCGGCATCGGCGGCATGGCCGGCGGCCTGGGCGGCGTGCTGCTCACCAAGCTGGGCGGCTGGCTGTTCGACTACTACGGCGCCCAGGGCCACCTGGAGACCGGCTACCTGATCATGTTCTCGATCTGCGCGCTGGCCTATATGGTCGCCTGGCTGGTGATGAAGGCCCTGGTGCCGGCACACCGCGAGATCACCGACCTGTAATGGCGATGGAGATCATCCGTATCGACGGCGTGCACTGCGCCACCGGCGAGAGCCCGACCTGGAACGCGCTCGAGGGAGCGTGGTACTGGGTCGACATTCCCGCGCGCCGCGTCTGGCGCATGGAGCATGCCAGCGGCGCCACGCGCCACTGGGAAGCGCCGGAGATGGTGGCCTGCGTGGCCGCCTCCCTGGATGGCAGCCTGGTGGCCGGCATGGAGACCGGCATCTTCCGCCTGCAGCTGGAAGGTAAGGGAAATGAGGACGGCAAGGCCGAGGCCACGCGCCTGGCGGCACCGCCGGTGACCGAGCTGGGCCAAGGCATGCGCTTCAACGACGGGCGCTGCGACCGCCAGGGCCGCTTCTGGAGCGGCACCATGTTCATGGACATGGGCGCGGCGCGCGCGGTGGGCGGCTTGTACCGCTACAGCGCCGACGGCGAACTGCACGGCCCGGTGGTCAGCCATATGCTGACCCAGAACGGCCTGGCCTGGTCGCCCGACGGACGCACCATGTACCTGTCGGATTCGCATCCGCAGTGCCGCACGGTGTGGGCCTTCGACTACGACACCGAGCAGGGCATCCCGTACAACAAGCGCGTCTTCCTCGACCTGACCGGGCAGAAGGGCCGCCCGGACGGCGCCGCGGTCGATGCCGACGGCTGCTACTGGACCTGCGCCAACGACGCCGGCCTGCTGCAGCGCTTCACGCCAAGCGGACAGCTGGACCGCGAGATCGCGCTGCCGATGGCCAAGCCCTCGATGTGCGCTTTCGGCGGCCCGGCGCTCGACACCCTGCTGGTGACCTCGATCGATCCGGGCACCGGTGGCGACGCCGGTTCGGTCGTGCTGCTGCGCCCGGGCGTGCAGGGTGTGGCGGAAACGCCGTTCGGCACCGCCCGCACCTGGCCGGCCGCACCTAAGGTCGACTTTTCAGCCTCCAGGCAGTAAGCTGTCCGCGATTTCGTGAACGGTCTGCCTGGAAGCGCTGAAAGAATGTCTGGTAACAGTAGTGATTTGATCAAGCCGCGGCTGCCGCCCTTGCCCAGCCTGGCCGCCACCCCCGAAGAGGAAGCCGCCCGCCGCCTGGCGCAGGAAGAGCGCGATGCGGCGGTGCGCGGCGTCGTCGCGATTCCGGCGATGCGCGAGGCCGTCAAGCGCGCGGCACGCGAACTCCCCCTGATCTCCGACGTGCCCCGCACGGGCCCCTTGAGCGCCGCGGTCTTCCAGCAGCGCGCCGAGCAGGGCCTGCCTTTCCTGATGAGCGGCCTGGTCGGGCGCTGGCCCCTGTGCAGCCTGTCGCCGCAGATCCTGTGCGACCGCTACAGCGAAGTGCGGGTGCGGGCCCGCACCGGCGACTACATCGCCAATGCCTTCCGCGCCGACCGTCCGATGCAGGACATGTCGATGCGCGAGTACCTGGAACTGGTGGCCTGCGGCAGCGGCAGCCTGCCGCCGCCCTACGTCGGCAACCTCGAACTGAGCGAACTGAACACCCTGTGCCACTGGCCGGGCTATTTTCGTAAAATGGGGCCGCCGCGGTTCTGGCTCGGCCCCGCCGGCACGGTGACGCCCCTGCACTGCGACTTCGACGACAACATCTTCGCCCAGATCTGGGGGGCCAAGCGCATCTTCCTGGTGCCGCCCCACCACGATGAATTCCTGTACGTGCGCGAAGCCAACCCGGTGCTGTTCGGATCGCCCGTCGATCCGGAAGCGCCCGACTTCGAGCGCTTCCCGCTGGCGCGCCGGGCCAACATGATCGAGTGCATCGTCCAGCCGGGCGAGCTGCTGTACGTGCCGGCCGGCTGGTACCACCAGGTGCGTGCGCTGAGTTTTTCGCTGTCCGCGAACCGCTGGGCGCGCGGCGTGCCGCTGGCGCTGCACGACGATCCCTCGGTGCGCCGCTAGTGCACCATGCGCGCGTACTGGGTGAAATGCTCGGCGCTCAGCGCATGCTGGTATAAGAAACCCTGGTAGATGAAGCAGCCCGCGTCCGACAGGAACTGGCGCTGCCCCGGCGTCTCGACGCCTTCCGCGATCACCTGCAGGCCCAGGCTCTCGCCCAGCGCGATGATCGAGCGTACGATCGAGGCGTCGTTCTGGTCGGTCAGCACGTCGCGCATGAAGGACTGGTCGATCTTGAGCTGGTCGAGCGGCAGCTTGCGCAGGTAGGCCAGCGACGAGTAGCCGGTCCCGAAGTCATCCAGCGAAAAGCTGATGCCGCGCCGCTTGAGCATGGCCATGGTGTGCGCGGTCTGGGTGAAGTCGCTGACCACCAGGCTTTCGGTCAGCTCGAGCTTGAGGCTGGAAGGCTGGACCCCGGTTTCTTCGAAGACCTGCTGCAGCATCGGCACGAAATCCGGTTCGATGAACTGGCCGGCGCTGATGTTGACCGACAGCGTCAGCCCGGCCATGTCCTGATAGCGCTGCCAGCGCGCCAGCTCGGCGCAGGCGGTGCGCAGCACCCAGCGTCCGATGTCGATGATCAGGCCGCTCTCCTCGGCAGCCCGGATGAATTCCGCCGGATACAGCAGCCTGCCGTCCGGCAGGCGCCAGCGCAGCAGCGCCTCGGCGCCGATCACCCGGCTGCTGCGGTCCAGCTGCGGCTGGTAATGCAGCACGAACTCCTCGTCGCGCAGCGCGCGCCGCATCGCACCCTCCAGCTCGGCGCGGGCCGACCACGCGGCCTGCACCGCCGGGTCGTGGAAACGGTAGGTGTTGCGCCCGCAGGCCTTGGCCTGGTACATCGCGGCGTCGGCCTGGCGCAAGGTCGATTCGACCGTGTCGACGGTGCCGCACATGGTGGTCACGCCGACGCTGACCGACACCGAATACACCATCTCGGCCAGCTGGAAGGGCGCCGCCATCGCGGCCACCACCTTGGCCGCCACCGTCTCGGCCTGGGCCGCAGCGCCTTCGCGCGTGTCGTCGCCGGGCTGGATCAGGATCACGAACTCGTCGCCGCCGAGGCGCGCCACCATGTCGGCTTCGCGCACGCAGTGTTCGAGGCGCCGCGCCACTGCCTGCAGCAGCAGGTCGCCGGCTGCATGGCCCTGGGAATCGTTCAGGTACTTGAAATTGTCGAGGTCGCAGAACATCAGGGCGCCGCACTTGCGTGTGCGCGCACTGCCCAGCAGGGCGCGGCGCAGGTGGTCGAGCAGGCTGGCGCGGTTCGGCAGGTCGGTCAGCGGGTCGAAGAAGGCAAGACGGTAGATTCGCGCTTCATTGTGCTTGCGCTCGCTGATGTCGGTGCTGATCACCAGGATCTTTTGCGGCCCGCCCGCTTCGCGGTCGGCCGCCAGCAGTGTCCAGCGGGTGTCGGTCTCGATGCAGACGCCGTCGCGCCGCAGGTGAGACAGCTCGCCGGTCCACTCTCCGTTGGCGAGCGTGTTCTCGTAGGCGGCCTGGTAGGCCGGCAGGTTTTCGCACAGCAGATCGGAAAACTTCCTGCCGCGTGCCTCGGTCCCACTCCAGCCGTAGAGCCGTTCGGCGCCATTGTTCCAGTAGGTGATGCGCGAATTCAGGTCCATTGCGATGATGGCGTCGCGCGCCTGCTGCAGATACGAGGCCTGCTCGTGCACCAGCATGTTCGCGTTGCGCAGCTGGGTGTAGTCGAACAGGAAGCCTTCGAGCAACTGGCCGCCGCTTCCCGGCATGGCGGCGCCCTGTTCGAACACCCACTTGGTCTCGCCGTCGGCGCAGCGGATGCGGTAGGTCAGCTGGTAGGAGCGCCCTTGTTGCACGGCCAAGCTGACGCCGCGCTCCACGGGAAGCCGGTCGTCGGGATGGATGATGCTGGCATAGCTGATGCCGGGGCGCGCCAGGAATGCGGCGGCGGAATAGCCGGTCAGCCGCTCGATGCCCTCGCTGGCGAATTCCATCGTCCAGTCGCTGTCGACGCGGCAGCGGTAGGCGGCGCCGGGCAGGTTTTGCAGCAGGCGCTCGAGCGACATCGTATGGGCGTCGCTGACTGCGTGCGATTGCGGTCCGTCAAGAGCGCTCATGCGGCCTCTCGAAGTGGTCTGGGAAACTTATAGATTTAGTTATGCAATGCCGGTAACCATGGTAGCGCAAAACTGCACCGTATTGACGCCGCGCGATTGAAAATCGAAAAGAATGTTGTAGCTGGGCCAGCGCCCGCAAGACAGAGCGCGCCGCCGGGCAGCGGCGCGCCCGAGAAGATCAGAACGCGGCGATGCCGGTCTGGGCACGGCCGAGGATCAGCGCGTGGATGTCGTGGGTCCCTTCGTAGGTGTTGACCACTTCGAGGTTGACCATGTGGCGCACGATGCCGAACTCGTCCGAGATACCGTTTCCGCCGAGCATGTCCCTTGCGGTGCGGGCAATATCCAGCGACTTGCCGCAGGAATTGCGCTTCATGATCGAGGTGATCTCGACGGCGGCAGTGCCTTCGTCCTTCATGCGGCCCAGGCGCAGGCAGCCCTGCAGGCCGAGGGTGATTTCGGTCTGCATGTCGGCCAGCTTCTTCTGCACCAGCTGGTTGGCGGCGAGGGGCTTGCCGAACTGCTTGCGGTCCAGCACGTACTGGCGCGCGGTGTGCCAGCAGTCTTCGGCCGCGCCCAGCGCGCCCCAGGCGATGCCGTAGCGCGCCGAATTCAGGCAGGTGAACGGACCCTTCAGGCCGCGCACCTCCGGGAAGGCGTTTTCTTCCGGGCAGAACACCTCGTCCATGACGATCTCGCCGGTGACCGAGGCACGCAGGCCGAACTTGCCGTGGATGGCCGGCGCGCTCAAGCCCTTCCAGCCCTTTTCCAGCACGAAGCCGCGGATCGCGCCTTCATCGTCCTTGGCCCAGACCACGAACACGTCGGCGACCGGCGAATTGGTGATCCACATCTTGGAACCGGTCAGCGAGTAGCCGCCCTCGACCTTGCGCGCGCGGGTGACCATCGAGCCCGGGTCGGAGCCGTGGTTCGGCTCGGTCAGGCCGAAGCAGCCGATCCATTCGCCGGTGGCCAGTTTCGGCAGGTATTTCTGTTTGGTTTCTTCATTGCCGAACTCGTAGATCGGCACCATCACGAGCGAGGACTGCACGCTCATCATCGAACGGTAGCCGGAGTCGACGCGCTCGACTTCGCGCGCGATCAGGCCGTAGGCCACGTAATTCAGGCCGGGACCGCCGTACTGTTCCGGGATGGTCGGGCCGAGCAGGCCGAGTTCGCCCATCTCGCGGAAGATCGAGTTGTCCATGCGCTCGTGGCGGAAAGCCTCGAGGATGCGCGGCTTCAGCTTGTCCTGGCTATAGGCCGCGGCGGCGTCGCGCACCATGCGCTCCTCGTCGGTCAGCTGGCTGTTCAGCAGCAGCGGGTCATCCCAGTGGAAAGCGGCTTTGCGGGGCGAATCGGAATGGCTCATGGATCTTCCTGTCTCGGTGGGGTTTTTTCAACGAAAACGAAGGCGCGCACCCGTCCCTGGGGCGCGCCATAGCCTGCCCATTATAGGAATGACGCAGCGCCGCATCTTTTGAATCTGCGACAGGCATTTTCATTTTTGCCCGGCCGGCAAGCCCTGCCTTATTGTGTAAACGATACCGCCTGTGCCAGGCCGGCATTGCGCAGACGCAGCATGTCCCTGCTCGGGGCCGAGCCGAAATGGCGCGCGTATTCGCGGCTGAACTGCGAGGGGCTGGCATAGCCGACGCGCTGGCAGGCCAGGCCGGCGTCCATGCCGCTCGACAGCATCAGGCGGCGCGCTTCCTGCAGGCGCAGGGTCTTCTGGAATTGCAGCGGGCTCATCGAGGTCAGCGACTTGAAATGCTCGTGCAGCGACGACGCACTCATGTGCGCCAGCGCGGCCATGTCCTCGATGCGGATCGGCTGGTCGTAATGGCGGCGAATCCAGTCGACCACCTTGCCGATCCGGTGCGATTCAATCCGTCCGAGCTGGGCCAGGCGGGCGCCGAAGGGGCCGCGCAGCAGGCGCAGCACGATTTCGTCGACCGCGAGCGGCGCCAGCAGGGCGGCTTCCTCGGGCTGGCCGGCCAGGGCCATCAGGCGTGCGGCGGCATCGACGATGGCCTCGCCGGCCTGCGCCACATAGATGGCACGCTTGTCGGCGACGGCCGGCACGCCGTCCGGGTAGGCTTTCAGGATCAATTCCGCCAGGCGTTGCTGGTCGAAATCGAGACGAAAGGACAGGTAGGGAGCCGCCACGCTGGCCTGCCGGATCATGGCGGCGATCGGCAGGTCGAGCGAGAAGATCATCATGCGCGAAGGGTCGTACTCATACGACTCCTCGCCCAGCATCACGGTCTTGGCGCCCTGGGCCACGATGCACAGGGCAGGGCGATGCAGGCCATGCACCAACTCGGCGCTGCTGGTCGAGGCACGGATGGCGTGCACCCCGGGAATGCAGGTCTCGAAGGAACCGTCCTGGGGCGCGTTGGCGGCAAGCAGCCGCGCCAGCCGCGCGAGCGGCGTGGCTGGCTGCATGGCCGGCTGGGCGCCGGCGAGAATGGGAAACTGGGACGAGTTCATGGCTCGATCGCAGGATACACCAGTCCACTTCCAGGTGCTCAGGCGGCGTGGTCGGTCGAGGTCGACAGCGCGGCCATGCCGTTCAGCTCGCTCAACCTGGCGTCGATCGCCGCTGTCGCCATGGCGAGCGCATCGCTGCCGGCCAGGAATTGCCTGGGCGGATTTTCCATACCGGCCAGGCGCAGCACGGCGGTCGCGAGTTTCGCAGGATCGCCCAGCTGCTTGCCATGGTAGGCGCCATAAGCGTGCTCGACCGAGCCGTACATGGCATAGTCTTCGATCACTTTCTGGCCGTAGCGGACCGAGGACTGGTCGAGGAAGTCGGTGCGGAAGAAGCCCGGCTCGACGGTGGTGAGCCTGATGTCGAACTTGGCCAGTTCCAGTGCCAGCGAGGCGGACAGGCCCTCGATCGCGTACTTGGTGGCGCAGTAGACCGAGGCCCCGTCGAAGCCGGTGACGCCGGCGATCGAGCTGATGTTGATGATATGGCCGGCACGCTGGCTGCGCAGTACCGGCAGGGCGGCGCGCAGCACGTGCATGACGCCGAAGACGTTGACGCCGAATTGCTGCGCGATCTCGGCCGGCGACAGCTCCTCGAAGTTGCCCAGCAGGCCGTAGGCGGCGTTGTTGACGAGCACGTCGATGCGGCCGAAGCGCGCGACGGCGGCCCGGATCGCGGCCGGCGCCTGCTCCTCCCTGGCGACGTCGAGCTCGACCAGCGCGACCTGGGCCGGGTCGACCGAGGCGAAGGTGGTCTTCAGTTGTTCCAGGCTGCGGGCCGCCGCCACGACGTGGTCGCCGGCGGCGATGGCTGCGTGGGCGATTTCTGCGCCGATGCCGCGGCCGGCGCCCGTGATGAACCAGACTTTACGCATTTCTCTTCTCCATGTTGTGCCGCTGGGTGCGGCGTTGAGGTAAAGAGAATGGTAGGGCGCGGCTTGCGGGCGGACTTGCCTAAAACTACGGAGAACTGGCGCGATCCTCGCCGGCTGCAGTCCTACTCCGTTGCGCCGAATCGTCCGCCATGGAACAGCAGCGCCGACTGCGGGTGGACCGCGCATTCCTCGACTTCGCCGACAAAGATGACGTGGTCGCCTTCTGGATAGCGGCTGCGGTTGTGGCACTCGAACCAGGCCGAGACGCCCTTCAGGATCGGCTGGCCGGTGCGCGACAGTTCATAGTCGACGCCGTCGAAGGGATTCTCGATGCTGCGGCGCGAAAAGCGCAGCGCCAGTTCCTGCTGGCCGGCGGCCAGCACGTTGATGACGTAGTGCGAGTTGCCGCTGAAGATGGGCAGGCTGTTGGCGCCGGCCCCCAGGCTCCACAGGACGAGCGGAGGCTCGAGCGAGACCGAGTTGAAGGAGCTGGCGGTCAGCCCGCGGAAGGAGCCATCGGCAAGGCGCGTGGTGATGACGGTGACACCGGTGGCGAATTGCGACAGCGCATGGCGAAAATGCGCCGAATCGAAACCGCGCGTCGTGGCGCGGGGAGCACGTGTATTCATTGGACCGCCATTATGCCACTGTCGGGGCATGGACCGGTTCCGCATCCTGCGTCCACTGCAAGAAAGCCTGCTTTGCGTTACATTAAGAACCATTAAAATTGACGAATCAAGGTGTGCGATGAGCGATCAAGCAGGAAGGGAAATAGCCATCCTGGGCGGCGGATGCTTCTGGTGCCTGGAGGCGGTCTACCTGGAGGCGCGCGGCGTGACAGGCGTGGAATCGGGCTATATGGGCGGCCAGGTCGTCAACCCGACCTACGAGCAAGTGTGCTCGGGAACTACGGGCCACGCCGAGGTGGTGCGGGTGGAGTTCGACCCGTCCGTGATCAGCTACCGTGACATCCTCGAGGTGTTCTTCACGATCCACGATCCGACCACGCCTGACCGCCAGGGCAATGACGTCGGTCCCCAGTACCGCTCGGTGATCTTCACCACCTCGCCGGAGCAGGAAGCCACGGCGCGCAAGGTGATGGCCGAGATGGCGGCGGTGTGGGACGCGCCGATCGTGACCCAGTTGCTGCCGCAGGAGACCTGGTACAAGGCCGAGGACTACCACCAGAATTACTTCGCGCAGCATCCGCTGCAGGGATATTGCGCGTTCGTGGTGGCGCCGAAGGTAGCGAAGTTCCGCAAGACCTTCAGCGAGCGCCTCAAGTAGGGTACATATAGCGCCGCGACCACGGCAACTGTTCCACGCTCCCGTCCGCCTTCCCGCACACGATCTGGTAGAGGCTGATCCTGCCATGCGCGAAGGCATAGGCGCAGCCGGCCAGGTACAGGTGCCAGATCCGGAAGTGCTTCTCGTCCGTCAGCGTCCGGATGTGCTCGGCGTTGTTCTCGAAATTGTCGGTCCAGAGCGCACAGGTCCTGGCGTAATGGCGCCGCAGGTTCTCGACGTCGCGCACTTCCAGCCCGCCTTCCTGCATCGCCCGCACCACGGTGGACAAATGGGCCAGCTCGCCGTGCGGGAACACGTACTGGTCGATGAACTCGCCGCCGCCGTAGGGGGTGGCGCCGTTGTCGACATTGGTGGTCGTGATCCCGTGGTTCATCGCCACGCCGTCCGGCGCCAGCAGCCCGTCGAGGCGTGAAAAATACCCGGTCAGCTGCTGCACGCCGACGTGCTCGAACATGCCGACGCTGGTGATGCGGTCGTACGTGCCATCGACGTCGCGGTAGTCCTGCAGGCGGATCTCGACCTGTCCCTGCAGGCCCGCGCGTTCGACCCGCTCGCGTGCAAGCCGGGCCTGGTTTTCCGACAGCGTGACGCCGACGCAGCGTGCCCCGAAAGCCTGCGCGGCGCGCAGCACCAGCGCGCCCCAGCCGCAGCCGATGTCAAGGAGCAGCTGGCCGGGCCGCAGGTCGATCTTGCGCAGGATGTGATCGATCTTCTGCTGCTGCGCCGTGGCCAGGTCTTCCGTGCCGTTCTCGAAGTAGGCGCAGGAATACACCATGGCGGGGTCGAGCCAGGCCGCGTAGAAGTCGTTGGACACGTCGTAGTGGTAGCGGATCGCCTCGGCGTCGCTTTCGCGCGTGTGCGGCGCAAGGTGGGTGCCGAGGCGCAGCAGCTCGCCCAGGCGGCTGCGTCCCTTGTCGAGGCTGGCGGCCAGGGCATTGCCGACGTTGATGATGTCGGCGGCGCGGCCCTTGATGTCGATCGCGCCCTCGACGTAGGCGCGCCCGAGGTTGTACAGCGAGGGCGAACGCAGGTAGCGCAGGGCGGAGCGGTCGGGGACGCGGATGGTCACGCGCGGCTCCGGAGAGAACTCGATTTGCCGGCCGTCCCAGAGCTCCACCCGCAAGGGCAGGGACAGCTTGTCACGCAGGCCGGCGCTCCAGGCCGACAGCATCATCTGTTCGAACACGGGCATACCTCCGGCATTCACGGCCGGCGGAGCGTGCTGGATGAACAGCGTGCGCTGTCGCCGGCTCAGGGTTGCAGGCGCAGACGGGTCCAGCTGCCGTCTTCCTGCCGCTCGTAGACGATGCGGTCGTGGAAGCGGGAGCGGCGTCCCTGCCAGAATTCCAGGCGCTCGGGCACGAGGCGGAAACCGCCCCAGTTATCCGGACGCGCCGGTTCTTCACCGGCCTGCCGTGCCACGGCTTCGTAATTCTGTTCCAGCTCGGCACGGCTGCCGATCGGAGCGCTTTGCCGCGAGGCGATGGCCGACAGGCGGCTTTTCAGCGGCCGGCTGCGGAAATACCGGTCGCTTTCCTCGCTCGAGGTGCGCTCTACTCGTCCTTCGATGCGAACCTGACGTTCGAGTTCGCTCCAAAAGAATAACAAAGCTGCGTATTGATTATCCTCCAACTCATGGCCTTTGCGGCTGTCGTAGTTGGTGTACCAGGTGAAGCCGCGCTCGTCGAACTGCTTGACCAGCACGATGCGCGAACTCGGGCGGCCGTTGGCGGCCACCGTGGCCACCGACATGGCGTTCGGCTCGTTCACCTCGGCCTTCAGGGCCTGCTCGAACCACTGGGTGAACTGGCGTATCGGGTCGTCCAGCACCTCGTCTTCGTTCAGGCTGGCCTGGCCGTAATCCTGGCGCAGGTCGGCCACGGCCTGGCCGACCGAAGGCGGCGGGCTGGCCTCGGCGCCGATGCCGCGGCGGCGCTGCATCGCCTTGCCGAGTTGCGCCATCTGCTCGGGGCTGAACAGCCGCAGCGCCATCGGCGCCATCGTGCTTTCCTCGCGCTCCATGTGGGCCAGATAGCGCTGGCTGAAGCGCTGCACCGCGCTGGCCGACAGGGTCGCCGTCTGGCCTTCCGCGATGGCGCTCAGTTGCTCATGCAAATCCTGCCACAGCGCGTCCATCTCCTTGTGGTCCTGCAGGATCACCGGCGCCAGCGCCTGCAGCGTAGCGGCGTCTTCGCCCTGCGCCACCGCGCGCAGCATCGGGATCAGGTCCTGTTCCTCGTCGTCGTGGTGCAGGTGGGCCGCTTTCTCGAAGTAGTTCAGCACCGCGCCCGCCGCCTGGCGCGCCTGCTCGTCGGCGCCGAATTCCGGCAGGTGGGCGAGCAGCTTGTCGAGGGTCGCCAGCTGCTTGCGGATGCGTCCGTGGCAATGCTTGAGGACGGCAATCGGCTGGTCGAAATCGGGGGCAGTGTCGTGGAGGTTCAGGGTCATTGGCGTTTTGTTGACACACGAGAAGAATTTGATTGACTAGGAGCTATTTTAGTGCAGCCGTGCAAGCGACGTCCGTTAAAATGGCGGGATGAACCTGACAGACACCCCCACTCTTGCAGCCACCCTGGACGACGAAGTCGACTTTGCGCGCCGCTTCGGCGGGATTGCGCGCCTCTACGGCGAGCGTGCGCTCGAACGCTTCCGTGCGGCGCACGTTTGCGTGATCGGTGTCGGCGGCGTCGGTTCCTGGATCGTCGAGGCGCTGGCGCGCAGCGCCGTCGGCCACCTGACCCTGATCGACCTCGACAACGTGGCCGAATCGAACATCAACCGCCAGCTGCAGGCGCTCACGTCGACCATCGGCATGCCGAAGATCGAGGCGCTGAAGCAGCGCATCGCCCAGATCAACCCGTTCTGCCAGGTGACCCTGGTCGAGGACTTCATCGACCCGGAGAACATCGAGACGATGATCGCCGGTAAAGGCTTCGACTACGTGGTCGACGCCATCGACGGCGTCAAGTCGAAGGCGGCCCTGATCGCTTACTGCAGCGCCAACAAGCTGCCGCTGGTCGTCATCGGCGGCGCCGGCGGCCAGACCGACCCGACCAGGATCGAGGTGCGCGACCTGGCCCGCACCGAACAGGAGCCCCTGCTGAAGAAGGTGCGCAAGATCCTGCGCGCCCAGTACGGCTTCGCCAAGGGCGAAAAGAACAAGTACCACATCGACGCCGTGTTCTCGATGGAGCCGCTGCGCTATCCCGAGAGCGGCGATGTGTGTTCTGTCGACCCGAACGGCATCACCGGCCTGAACTGCGCCGGCTTCGGCTCGAGCATGGTGGTCACGGCCACCTTCGGCATGGTGGCGGCCGGCCACCTGCTGCGCAAGCTGGCGGATGCCGCCAACGCCGAAACCTTGGCCGAGGCCAAACCTGTTGCTCACGTGCAAACTGTGCAAGCGGAAGAGGCCTTGCTATCATAGGATCAGTTATTGATCACTTTGATGGAAGAGCCCACATGATCCGTCGTACCGCATTCGCCGCCCTGATGCTGGTGGCCACCGCTGCCGCTGCCCAGGATACCGCCGCCCAGCAGCAGGACGCCTCCAAGCCCACCACCCAGCCTGCGCCAGAGCAGCAGACCGTGCCGCAGGCGACCCAGCCGCCAAGCGCTTCTCAGCCGACCTTGCCGCAAGCCGAGCCGGCCATCCCGGTGCCGCCGCCGCCCCAGGTCGAGATCATCGACCGCGTGGTCGGCAAGGGCAAGGAAGCCACCGTCGGCAGCAAGGTCCTGGTCCACTACACCGGCTGGCTGCACAAGCCGCTGGCGCCCAAGCAGCGCGGCAAGAAATTCGATTCCTCGCTCGACCGCGGCGACCCGCTCGAGTTCCAGCTCGGTGCCGGCATGGTCATCAAGGGTTGGGAACAGGGCGTACAGGGCATGAAGACCGGCGGCAAGCGCACCCTGATCATCCCGAGCGCGCTGGCCTACGGCAAGCGCGGCGCCGGCGGCATGATCCCGCCCGATGCCGACCTGATCTTCGACGTGGAACTGATGAACGTGAAGTAAGTCTAACGACCAACCGGAGACCGGCATGCGCATCGCGAACGACGTTACTGAACTGATCGGCAACACTCCTCTCGTACGGATCCGCAGGCTGGCGCCGAAGGCCGGCGCCGAGATCCTCGGCAAGCTGGAGTTCCACAATCCCGCGCACAGCGTCAAGGACCGCATCGGCCTGGCCATGATCGAGGCCGCCGAGCGGGCCGGGATGATCAAGCCGGATACCATCATCGTCGAACCCACCAGCGGCAACACCGGCATCGCGCTGGCGATGGTGTGCGCCGCGCGCGGCTACCGCTGCAAGCTGGTGATGCCCGAGACCATGAGCAACGAAAGGCGCATGCTGCTGCGCGCCTACGGCGCCGAACTGGTGCTCACGCCGGGCAGCGAAGGCATGCTGGGCGCGATCCGCCGCGCCGAGGAGCTGGTGGCCTCCGATCCGCGCTGCTTCATGCCGCAGCAGTTCAACAACCCGGCCAACCCGGAAGTCCACCGCAACACCACGGCCGAGGAAATCTGGCGCGACACCGACGGCCGCATCGACATCCTGGTGGCCGGTGTCGGCACCGGCGGCACCATCACCGGCGTGAGCGAAGTGATCAAGGCGCGCAAGCCGGGCTTCCAGGCGATCGCCGTGGAGCCGGAAGCCTCGCCCATGCTGTCCAAGGGGACCAAGGGTCCGCATCCGATCCAGGGCATCGGCGCCGGCTTCGTGCCGGCGGTGCTGAATACCGGCGCCTACGACGAAGTGATCACCGTGAAGAACGAGGACGCCTTCGAGACCGCCCGCGCCGCGGCGCGCGAGGAAGGGCTGCTGGTGGGGATTTCGTCGGGCGCCGCCCTGTGGGCGGCGATGCAGGTGGCGCAGCGGCCGGAGAATGCGGGGAAGATGATCGTGACGATCATTCCCTCGTTCGGGGAGCGTTATCTCAGTACGGCCTTGTACGCCAACCTGGCCGGCTGAGCGCTCGGCCGGTCCGCTACGATCCCGGCCCGCGCCGGGATTTTTTTTCCTCAGTGCGCATGCGCGTGATGGTCGTGATCATGGTCGTGCTCATGTCCCTCCAGCGCGCAATCATGGCGCGTCGTTCCTTCCTCGACCTGCAGCGTGCAGTGGTGGATCCCGAAATCGCTCCTCAGCTTCGCCACCATCTCGTCCAGCACCCGGTCCCCCGGATACCCGCCCGGCATCACCACGTGCGCCGTCAGCGCGTTCTCGGTCGTGCTCATCGCCCAGATGTGCAGGTCGTGCACTTCCTTCACGCCCGGCTGGCCGGCCAGGTAGCCCTGCACCGCGCCCACATCGATGCCGGGCGGTACCGCCGCCATCGACAGCTGCACCGATTCGCGCAGCAGCGACCAGGTGCCGAGCACGATCACGAGCACGATCAGCAGGCTCACCGCCGGATCGATCCAGGTCCAGCCGGTGCCCATGATGACCAGCCCCGAGATCACCACGCCCAGCGACAGCGCTGCATCGGCCGCCATGTGCAGGTAGGCGCCGCGCACGTTCAGGTCGCCCTTGCTGCCGGCCATGAACAGCCAGGCCGAGAAGCCGTTGATCACGACCCCGATCGCCGCGACGATCGACACCGTCATGCCCTGCACGGGCGCCGGCTCGGCGAAGCGCTGCACCGCTTCCCAGGCGATGGCGCCGCAGGCCACCATCAGCAGCAGGCCGTTGGCCAGCGCCGCCAGGATCGAGGAGCCGCGCAGGCCGTAGGTGTAGCGGCCCTTGGGCGCGCTCTTGGCCAGCACCGCCGCGCCCCAGGCCAGCACCAGGCCGAGCACGTCGGACAGGTTGTGGCCGGCATCCGCCATCAGGGCGGTGGAGTGGGCGATGAAGCCGTATACGAATTCGATGGCCACGAACAGCGCGTTGACGCCGATCGCCAGCGCGAAGGCGCGGCCGTTGCCGGCCGGGTCGGGCATGGGGTGATGGTGGTGTCCGAAGCCGTGATGGTGGTCGCGATGGTGATC
This sequence comes from Telluria sp. ZB4P36, assembly GCF_059685865.1. Lineage (NCBI taxonomy): Bacteria > Pseudomonadati > Pseudomonadota > Betaproteobacteria > Burkholderiales > Oxalobacteraceae > Telluria > Telluria sp. ZB4P36. Next base: position 285,642 of record NZ_JCASIE010000004.1, on the reverse strand, counting down.
GTGATCGTGGTGGTGGTCGTGGCTCATGCGTCGATTCCGTTGGCTGGTTCGGCGATGTGCTCGAACATATTGGCGAGCAGGCTGCTGATGTGGGCATCGGCGGCCGAGTAGAAGACCTGCTTGCCCTGGCGCTCGGCCTTGACGATGCGGGCGGCGCGCAGCAGGCGCAGGTGGTGGCTGACCAGCGAACTGGACAAATCAAGGGAGGCGGCGATGTCGCCCACCGCGGTCGGCTGCGCCAGGCAGGCCAGCACGATGCGCAGGCGGGTGGCGTCGCCGAGCAGGTGGAACAGGTCCGCCAGCTCCTCGACCGCGCCGGCCGCGTGTTCGAATTCAGGGATCGTTGGCATATTTAACGTGTGAAGATTTGTTCACATGTTATGCCAAATGGCCGTGGCCGGCAAGTGTGGGGTGACTGATGATGGCGACCCTAGCGCGAGCGCGGCAGCTGCCCGTCGTTGTCGCGCACTTCCGCCTCTCCCAATCCGAGCGGCTGCAGCTGCGGCAGGATGCGTTTGCGGTCGCCCACGGCCACCACGACCATCCGCTCCGGCACCAGGTACTTGCGCGCCGCGGCCTGGGCCTGCGCCGCGGTGACGCTCGCCAGCTGGGCGGGCAGGCGGGCGTAGTAATCCGGCGGCAGGCCGTAGACGAAGATCTCGGCCAGGCTGGCGCCGATGTCGGCATTGGTCTCGAACGCCCCCGGCAGCGACAGTACCTGGGCGTCGCGGGCGGCGGCCAGCTCGGCGGACGGCAGCGGCGCGCTGCGGATTGCCTCGAGCTCACGGAAGATCTCGCGCGCCGAAGCGCCGGTGGCATCGCGCTGCACGCTGCCGGCGATCACGAAGGGCCCCGGCGTACGGTCGTAGCGGAAGTAGGAATGGATGCCGTAGGTATACCCCTTGGTCTCGCGCAGGTTGTTGTTGAGGCGGCTGGAGAACATGCCGCCGAGCGCGCCGTTCATCACCTGCAGCGCCGGGAAGTCGGCGGTATCGCGGGCCACGCCGATCGCGGTCACGCGCAGCGCGGTCTGGACCGCGCCCGGCTGGTCGACCAGCACCAGGCGTGCGCCCGTGCCGGCCGGCTCGCCCGGCCCGCCCTCGGGCGCCTCGGCGCGCGGCCAGGCCGCGAAGCGCGCTTCCACCAGCGCCTTCAGTTCGCCGCGCGAGATGTCCCCCGACACCACCAGCGCGGCATTCTCCGGCACGTAGTGGCGGCGCCAGAAGTTCACCAGGTCGTCGCGGGTCACCGCGCGGATCGCCGGCTCGGTGCCGAGCTGGCCATAGCCCTTCGGGTGCCGGCTGCCGTACAGTGCGCCGAGCGCGGCCACCGCCGCCACCGTTTCGGGATCGTCGCGCTGCTGGATCAGCTCCCCGATCCGGTCGGCGCGCTGGCGCTCGACTTCCGCCGTCGGGAAGGCCGGACGCAGCACGATGTCGGCCAGCACGTCGAGTGCGGGAGCGAAGGTCGCGCGCAGCGCCAGCAGCGACACGGTGGAGGCGTCCGCGCTGCAGCCGGACTCCAGGAAGGCGCCCAGCTGCGCGATCTCGTCGGCGATCTGCGGCGCGCTGCGCGTGGCCGTGCCTTCTTCCAGCATCTGCGCCGTGAAGCCGGCCAGGCCGGGCAGGGCGGCGGGATTGGCGGCGCTGCCGCTGCGTACCACCAGCTGGCTCGATACCAGGGGCAGGCCCGGCTTGTAGTGGTGGATCACGGTCAGGCCGTTGGCCAGCTTGAAGGACTCGCCCTGGGGCAGGGTAAAGCGCGGCGCCGGGCCGGCCTTCGGCTGCTTCGCGCGCCAGGGTTCAGGAGTATTGCTCCCCGCGCCGCTCGGCGCCGTCTTGCCGCTACCCCTCGCCTTCGGCATGCGCGGATCGTCGATCACCGGTTTGCCGGGCAGGCCGGTGACCACGGCGCGGGCCTGCTGGCGCAGGTAAGTGCGCACGGCGCGCTGCACGTCGGCCGGGGTGATGCGGCGCAGGCGCTCGACGTCCTTGGCCAGGTAGCCGGGGTCGCCCGTGTACTGGTTGTAGTGGTTCAGCTGGTCCGCCAGCCCGTCGCCGCCGAGCTTTTCGATGGAACTCAGGAGCGCGGTCTCGATGCTGTTGCGGGCGCGCTCGACTTCGCGCTGCGAAGGGCCGTGCTGGCGCAGCTGATCCAGCTCGGCATCGACCGCCGCTTCGAGTTCGCGCGCTTCGACCCCGGGGCGCGCCGTGACGTCGATGATGAAGGTCGAGCTCAGGCCCTGGGAATTCTGGCTGGCGTCGACCTCCTGGGCGATCTGCTGCTCGTAGACCAGCTTCTTGTACAGCCGGCTCGCCTTGCCGCCTCCCAGGATTTCGGCGGCCACCGCCAGCTCGGCGTCGCCGGGCTGGAAGGCCGGCGGCGTGAGCCAGCCCATGAACACGCGCGGCAGCTCGACGCGGTCGTGCACGACCACCCGGCGCTCAGCCGTGATCGGCGGCGTCGCCACGCTGGGGCGGGCCACCGGCGGGCTGCGCTTGAAACTGCCGAAATAGCGCTCGACCAGGGCCCGCGTCTTCACTTTATCGATGTCGCCGGCGATCACGATGCTGGCATTGTTCGGTCCGTAGTAGCGCGCGAAGAACTGGCGCACGTCGTCCAGCTTCGCGTTCTGGATGTCGGCATGCGAGCCGATGATCGAGGCGTGATAGGGGTGGCCCTTGGGGAAGAGTGCATGCGCCAGCGCTTCCTCGACCAGGCCGTAGGGCTCGTCCTCGACGGTCTGGCGGCGTTCGTTGCGCACCACGTCCTGCTGGTTGCTGAGTGCCTTCTGGTCGAGGACGTCGAGCAGGTAGCCCATGCGGTCGGCGTGCACCCACAGCGCCAGCTCCAGCTGGTTCGAGGGCACGGTGTCGTAGTAGCTGGTGCTGTCGTAGCCGGTGCCGCCGTTGCTGTCGGTGGCGCCGGCGCCCTCCAGCAGGCGGTCGGCCATGCCGCGCGGGATGTGGCGCGTCGCCGAGAACATCATGTGCTCGAACAGGTGGGCGAAGCCGGTCAGCCCGGGGACCTCGTTGGCGGGACCGACGTGGTACCAGACGTTCACGGCCACGATCGGCAGGCGCCGGTCTTCGACCAGGATTAGCTGCAGGCCGTTGGCCAGCACGGTTTTGTCGAAAGCGACGGTGGGCAGTGGCGCCTGGACGGATGGGGCGCCGACAGGCGTAGCAAGGGTAGTCATCATCAGGATAAGAACAAGGAGCCGGAAGAATTTCATGGGGTGCTCCGTGGGTGACGGCGCCGGATCGACTCAGTGGCAGCTTCCACGTCCATGGTCGAGCGTGGCGCCGGCCGGCACGCGGCCCGGGTCGGCCGGCAGGAAGCGCCACTCGTAGGCGCCGTCCAGCAGGCGCAGCGCCAGTACGCCATCATAACTGGCTTCGCGCACTTCGCTGTGCGGCGTGTACTGCAGGAAGGGCGTGGGGTAGGCCCCGCCGGTACCGACCACGAACTGGCGCAGCCCGCGGGCCGGGTCGAGCCGGCCGTCGGCGTCTTGCGGCGCGAAGCGCTCGTAGTCGTGGTCGTGGCCGGACAGGACGACTTCGGCGCCGGCCGCATGCAGCAGCGCGAAGGCGTCGCGCATGCGCCCCGGGCCGATATGCCCGCCCGAGGTGTAGAGCGGATGGTGCCAGAAGGCGAGGGTACAGCTGGCTTTCAGGCGCGCCAGCTCCTCGCGCAGCCAGGCGATCTGGGCGGCGTGGGCGGCGCCTTGCAGGTTGCTGTCGAGCGAAATCACGAGCCAGCTGCCGAGCCGCAGGCTGTACCAGCTCTTCCCCGCGGGTTTCGCGCGTGCGCCGAAATAGGCGAAGTAGGGGGCGGCGCCCGGCGTCGCGTATTCGTGATTGCCGGGCGTCGGCCAGGTACGGTCCCGGAAGCGCCCCCAGGTCGGCCCGTAGCAGTGCTCGAACTCGGCCGCCGTGCCATACTGGTAGGTATGGTCGCCCAGGGTCAGTACGGCGGAGGCGGGATCGGTGCGCAGCAGTCCCTCGACCAGCGCGGCGGTGGCGGCGGCGCCGGACCAGCGCGGGTCGGGATGCTTGCAGCGTGCGATGTCGCCGGCCGCATACACGGTGTACGCAGCGGTAAAGGCAAACGCCGGCCCGGCGGCGGCGAGCAGCGCCAGGCCGCCCAGCAGGCGTGGCGCCATCGGGATCATCGCGGGATCTTTCGGCGCTGCTATTATTCGATGAAGCGCAGCAGGCCCTGCAGCGCATGCGCCACGGTCTGCTCGCGCACCGCCTTGCGGTCGCCCTGGAACACCAGGCGCTCGGTATAGGTCGTGTCGCCGCGCGACCAGCCGAAGCAGACGGTGCCGACCGGCTTGCCCGGCACGGCGCCGGTGGGGCCGGCGATGCCGGTGGTCGACACCGCCACGTCGGCCGTGCTGCTGGACAGCGCGCCCTCGGCCATCTTGCCGGCCACTTCCTCGCTCACCGAGCCGAATTGCGCGATGAGTGCGGCCGGCACATCCAGCAGCTCGGTCTTGGAATTGTTGGAATAGGTGACGAAGCCGCAGTCGAACCAGCCGGTGGAACCCGGGATTTCGGTGATCGCCTGGGACACGCCGCCCCCGGTGCAGGATTCGGCGGTGACCAGCACCAGGCGCTTGGCCTCGAGTGCCCGGCCAACTTTGGTAGCAAGATCTAGGATATCGTTCGTCACGTGAGGCTCCTTTGAGTACGGGTTGGACCGGTTCCTTGGGGCGCTCGCAAGCGGCGCGCTTTCATTCTAGCGCGGTCCGTGCTCGTCCGACACGGAAAGCTCACACTTAAAGCAAGATGCATTTTTTACCCATTACGCATGTCCGTATTGACGGGTCGCCGAGGCCTGAATCGTGAAAAGTTCCGTGCGACATGACACGAAGTCGTCGGTTATGCTGTACGCGCCGCCGCGTTTACCCGGCGGGCTGCATGGACACCCGATTGTTTCGCTTTTTGCAGGACCCTGGATGCCGCTGGAACGAACTGCGCGTGACCGGATGGGGACGGCGCAAGCCCGCGGCACTGCCGCCGCGCTCCCTGCCTTCCGGCCGATGGACCGGCATTGCCGCGCCGGCGGCACCCGCGCGCCTGCCCGGCCCGCGCCGGAGGCCGCATGACCCAGCGCCGCTCGATCCGCAGCAAGCTGGTGAGGGCGGTGATGACGACCACCCTCGTCGCCCTGCTGGTGTCGGTGGCGATCATCATCGTCTACGACCTGCGCAGCTACCACCGCAGCCTGCTCAACGACCTCGCCACCCAGGCCGAGCTGGTCGGGCACATGAGCTCGGCCGCGCTGACTTTCGACGACCCGCGCCTGGCCAACGAAAACCTGGCGCTGCTGCGCACCCGCCCGCAGGTGCGCGCGGCCGCCATCTACGATGCCAACGGCGACCTGTTCGCCTCCTACCGGGCGGCCGGCGAGGCGCGTGCGCTGCCCGCTTCCCTGTCGGGCGCTCCCGCCGCCGACGCCGAGGACCTGGTCATCCACCAGCGCATCGTCGAGAACGGCGACACGCTCGGTACCGTCTACCTGCGCGCCGAGAACCGGCTGCTGGCGCGTACCCTCGATTACCTCAGCATCGCGCTCGGGGTGACCCTGCTGGCGATGGGCGTGGCCTACCTCCTGATGCGCCGCATGGGGCACGTGGTGACGGCGCCGATCGTGGCCATCACCGAGATCGCACGCGACGTCGTCGCCACCCGCGATTATTCGCGCCGCGCGCCGCGCATCAGCAACGACGAGGCCGGGGAACTGGTCGATTCCTTCAATGCCATGCTGACCGAGATCGAGGGGCGCACGCGCGAGCTCGAAACCTCCAGCAGCGAAATCGCGCGCGAGGTGGCGGAGCGCTCGCGCGCCCAGCAGGAAGTCATGCGGCTCAACGAGCAGCTCGAGCAGCGCGTGGACGAGCGCACCCTGCAGCTGGCGCTGGCCAACGCCGAGCTGGCCAATGCGATCGAGGAGGCGAGCAGCGCCAACCAGGCCAAATCGGCCTTCCTGTCCTCCATGAGCCACGAGCTGCGCACGCCGCTCAACGCCATCCTCGGCTTCGCCCAGATCCTCACCTCGGACTCGCTGCCCTCGACGCTCGAGCAGAAAAAGGAGTTCGCGAATCACATCCTGAAAAGCGGCCGCCACCTGCTCACCCTGATCAACGAGATCCTCGACCTGGCCAAGGTGGAATCGGGCACGGTGACCCTGTCGATGGAGCCGGTGGCGCTGAGCGACACCCTGCTCGAAACGCGCACGATGGTCGAGCCGATCGCGGCCGGCCGCGGCGTGCGGGTGCTGTTCCCGGAAACCCCGGGGGCGGTGGTGCTGGCCGACCGCACGCGCCTGAAGCAGGTCCTGCTCAACCTGCTGTCGAACGCGGTGAAGTACAACCGCGAAGCCGGTGCCGTGGTCGTGACCTGCGAACAGGTGGCCCCGACCCGCTTGCGCCTGTCGGTGCAGGACACCGGCGCCGGCCTCGACGCCGAGCAGGTGGCGAGCCTGTTCCAGCCCTTCAACCGGCTCGGCCAGGAAGGCGGCAGCCAGGAGGGCACCGGCATCGGCCTGGTGGTCACCAAGCGCCTGGTCGAGCTGATGGGTGGCGAGATCGGCGTCAGCAGCAGCCCCGGCGTGGGCAGCGTGTTCTGGATCGAGCTGGCCACCACGGCGCCGCTGGCGGCGCCGACCGAAGGCGCGGCGGCCGAGACGCCCGAGGTCGAGGCCGCACCCAATGAAGGAGAGCCCCACCTGGTCCTGTATGTCGAGGACAACCCGGCCAACCTGCGCCTGGTGGAAGAGATCGTGCGCTTCCGCTCCGACCTGCGGCTGCTGTCTGCGCTCGATGGCCACATCGGCCTGTCGCTGGCGCGCGCGCACCAGCCCGAGATCATCCTGATGGACCTGAACCTGCCGGGCATGAGCGGCATCGAGGTGCTCAGGCAGCTGCGCGCCGACCCCCTGACCGCCGCCATCCCGGTCATTGCCCTGACCGCCAACGCCATGCCGCGCGACATCGAGCGCGGCATGGCGGCGGGCTTCAACCGTTACCTGACCAAACCGATCGACATCGACAAGTTCACAGAGGCGATCAACAGTACGCTGGCGCAGCTGCATCCCCCGGGGAAGGGCGCGAAAGCTGAACCAGCCGAAAGGAAGGCCGAATGATTTCACTGCAAGACATCCGTCACGCGCGCATCCTCGTCGTGGACGACGAACCCGTCAACGTCCAGCTGCTCGAATACCTCCTCAAGACCACCGGTTACGAGAACGTCTCGAGCACCAACGACCCGCGCCAGGTGGTGTCGATGCACCTGAAACACCGCTTCGACCTGATCATCCTCGACCTGCACATGCCGGGCATGGACGGTTTCGATGTGATGGAAGCCCTGAAGCCGCTCGAGAGCGATTCCTGGCTGCCGGTGCTGGTGGTGACGGCGGAGCCGGACAAGAAGCTGGCCGCGCTGGAAGCCGGCGCGCGCGACTTCATCGGCAAGCCCTTCGACACGGTCGAGGTCATGACGCGCATCCGCAACCTGCTCGAGGTGCGCCTGCTGCATCGCGAATCGCAGGACTACGGTGTGCAGCTGGAGCGCGAGGTGCGCGAGCGCACCGCCGAACTGGCGCGCTTCCGCGGCGCGATGGATGCGACCCCGGATGCGATCTTCCTGATCGATACCGCCTCGATGGCGATGGTGGACGTCTCGGACGGCGCCTGCCGCATGCTCGGCTTCTCGCGCGACGCGCTGCTGCGCATCGACCCGGTGGCGCTGGGCCTGGCCACGCGCGCGCTGCTCGAGCGCCATTTGGCGGCCGATGCGCTGGCCCACGGGGGCAGCGTCTCCGCCGCGCCGGAGGTCGACGGACAGGACGGCAAGGTGGAGTTCGGGGCATTGCCGGGTGATATCGTCGAGACCGAGCTTCTGCGCGCCGGCGGCCAGGGCGCGGTGCCGGTGGAGATCAGCTGGAAGCTGCAGGACCTGGGCAAGAACCGCATGCTGATCGCGGTGGCGCGCGACATCAGCGAGCGCCTGCATGCGCAGGAACGCATGCGCCACATGGCCAGCTACGATGCCCTGACCGGCCTGCCGAACCGCACCCTGTTCTTCCAGAACCTGCGCGACGCGATCGAGCTGGCGCGCGACAAGCACTGGCGCGTGGCGGTGCTGTGCATCACCCTCGACCGCTTCAAGATCGTCAACGATTCGCTCGGCACCGCGCTCGGCGACGAGCTGCTGCGCCAGTTCAGCACCCGCCTGGTGCGCGTGGTGCGCCTGCGCGACACGGTCGGCCGCCTGGGCGGCGACGAGTTCGCCCTGATCCTGACCATGACGCGCGACCAGCAGGAGGCGGTCACGGTCGCCAACGAGATCCGCGAGACCCTGCGCACACCCTTCGACCTGCAGGGCCAGCAGGCCGCGCTGACGGCCAGCATCGGCATCGCCATGTATCCGGAAGACGCGACCGAGCCGGGCACCCTGATCAAGTATGCCGACACCGCCATGGTGCGCGCCAAGGAAGCAGGGCGCGACGGCTACCGCTTTTTCACCGCCGGCATGAATGTGCAGGTGCTGGCGCGCCTCGACCTCGAGCTGGCGCTGCGCGGTGCGCTGGAAGACAGCCAGTTCGTGCTGTACTACCAGCCCAAGCTGGAACTCAACACCGGCCGCATCTCGGGCGTGGAAGCGCTGCTGCGCTGGAACCGTCCCGGCTTCGGGCTGGTCTACCCGGCCGAGTTCGTGCCGGTGATGGAGGAGACCGGCCTGGTGGTGCGGGTCGGCGAGTGGATCGTCGACGAAGCCTGCCGCCAGATCGCGGCCTGGAACGCAAGTGGGGTGCGCGACGTGCGGGTGGCGGTGAACGTGTCGAGCCGCCAGTTCGTCGAGGGCGACCTGGAAGGCGTGATCCGCGCCGCGCTGGAACGCCACGGCGTCGAGCCGGGGCTGCTCGAGCTGGAGCTGACCGAGAGCGCGCTGATGTCGAATGCCGAGCACACCATCGAGGTGCTGGGGCGCCTGAAGGAGCTCGGCATCCGGATCGCGATCGACGACTTCGGCACCGGCTACTCCTCGCTGGCCTACCTCAAGCGCTTCCCGATCGACAAGCTCAAGATCGACATCGCCTTCGTGCGCGACATCGTGACCAACCCGGACGACGCGGCGATCGCGCTGGCCATCATCAGCATGGCGCACAGCCTGCACATGCAGGTGATCGCCGAGGGCGTCGAGACGCGCGCGCAGATGGCGTATTTGCGGCGCAACCGCTGCGACGAGATCCAGGGCTTCCACTTCTCGCGCGCGCTGCCGAGCGAGGAGCTGGCGCGCCTGGTGCAGGACAACCGCGCCCAGCCCGACCAGCCGCCGGCCCAGGACGACAAGGTGCAGACCCTGCTCATCGTCGACGACGACGTCAACGTGCTGACCGCGCTGCACCGCCTGTTCAGGCGCGACAACTACCGCGTGCTGACGGCGTCTTCGCCGGCCGAGGGCTTCGAGCTGCTGGCGCTGTACCGGGTGCAGGTGATCCTGTGCGACCAGCGCATGCCGGTCATGAGCGGGACCGAATTCCTCAGCAAGGTCAAGGAGATGTATCCGGAGACCATCCGCATCATCCTGTCGGGCTACACGGGCGTGGAGACGGTGCTCGATTCGATCAACCGCGGGGCGATCTACCGCTTCTACACCAAGCCCTGGAACGACCTGCAGCTGCGCGAGAATATCCGGCTGGCCTTCCGGCATTACTGGCTGACCTATGGGCCCTACGATGACCGCAAGACGCCGCGCGAGGATGGGGAAAAAGCAAACCTCAGCTGAAGTGATCCCAGCCGCTCACCGCGAGGTCGAGCGGCTTGCCCTGGGCATCCACGAAGCGCAAGCCCGGCGCTGCGTCGATCCTTCCCACCCGCGTGACGGCCGTGCCGCCGGCCCTTCCGGCTTCCAGCACCGCTTCCCGGTTGGCCGCCGGCGCCGTGAAGCACAACTCGTAGTCATCCCCGCCCGCCAGCGTGAACCTGCGCCGCAGTGCGGGCGCCTGCCGCGCCAGCACCGGCCCGGCCGGCAGCGCGTCGACGTCCAGCGTCGCTCCGACCTTCGATGCGGCCAGGATATGCCCGAGATCGCCCGCCAGCCCGTCCGAGATATCGAGCGCCGCATGCGCCACCGGCCGGGCGGCCAGCGCCAGGCCCAGGGCCACGCGCGGCGTCGGCATATGCATCCGCTGCGCCGCCTGCGCATGATCGTCGGCAGGCAGGTCCAGCTCCTTCCAGTAGCCCGCCAGCGCCAGGCGCGCATCGCCCAGCGTTCCCGAAATCCAGATGTCGTCGTCCACCAGCGCCGCGTCGCGCCGCAGCGCATGGCCCGGCGCCAGGTCGCCGAACACCGTGATGCAGATGTTCAGCGGCCCCTTGGTGGTATCGCCGCCGACCAGCTCGCAGCCGTGCGCGTCGGCCAGTGCGAACAGCCCGCGCGAAAAGCCGTCCAGCCACGCCGGATCGGCTGCCGGCAAGGCGAGCGCCAGCGTGAAGGCCACGGGGCGCGCGCCCATCGCCGCCAGGTCCGACAGGTTCACCGCCAGGCTTTTATGACCCAGCATGAAGGGATCGGCGCCGGCAAAGAAGTGGCGGTTCTCGACCAGCATGTCGGACGAAATCGCCAGCTGGCGGCCGGGGGAGGGCGTCAACAGCGCGCAATCGTCGCCGATGCCGAGCTCGGCCCGGCCGGGGCGTGCGCGTTGGAAGAATTGTTTGATGAGGTCGAATTCGGAGAGCATGGAGCGGATTGTAAACGCCCTGTTCAGCGATAAGCCTGGCACACAAAGTAATTAGCTTATTAGATAAACTTATAAATCAAACCACAGCTTGTTGAAAATACGTAGCCTTTGTCAACTGTTCGTCTGATAAAATTGGAGGTTCCCCTCTAGTATCAGGAAGGCTGCCAGGCATGGACTCGTCATCGGACAAGAAAGAAGAATTGCGTCAACAACTGCGTGCTGCAGCGCTCGAATACCACCAGATTCCCCGCCCCGGCAAGATCAGCGTCACCCCGACCAAGGGCCTGCTGAACCAGCGTGACCTGGCGCTGGCGTATTCGCCGGGCGTCGCCGCGCCTTGCGAGGAGATCGTCAAGGACCCGGCCAATTCGTACAAGTACACCGCGCGCGGCAACCTGGTCGCCGTGATCTCGAACGGCACCGCCGTTCTTGGCCTGGGCAACATCGGCCCGCTGGCATCGAAGCCGGTCATGGAAGGCAAGGGCGTGCTGTTCAAGAAGTTCGCGGCGATCGACGTGTTCGACATCGAGGTCAACGAGAACGATCCGGACAAGCTGGTCGACATCATCGCCTCGCTCGAGCCGACCTTCGGCGGCATCAACCTCGAGGACATCAAGGCGCCCGAGTGCTTCTACATCGAGCGCAAGCTGCGCGAGCGCATGAAGATCCCGGTCTTCCACGATGACCAGCACGGCACCGCCATCATCGTCGGCGCGGCCATCCTGAACGGCCTGAAGGTCGTCAACAAGGACATCAAGAGCTGCAAGCTGGTGGTCTCGGGTGCCGGCGCGGCCGCGCTGGCCTGCCTCGACCTGATCGTCGACCTCGGCTTCCCGATCGAGAACATCTTCGTCACCGACCTGGCCGGCGTGGTCTACAAGGGCCGCACCGAGCTGATGGACCCGGACAAGGAACGCTTCGCGCAAGAGACCGGGCACCGCTCGCTGGCCGAAGTGATTCCGGGCGCCGACATCTTCCTCGGCCTCTCGGCCGGCGGCGTCCTGAAGCAGGACATGGTCGCCAAGATGGCGCCGAACCCGCTGATCCTGGCGCTGGCCAACCCGAACCCGGAAATCCTGCCCGAGGATGTGAAGGCGGTGCGCAGCGATGCCATCATCGCCACCGGCCGCTCGGACTACCCGAACCAGGTCAACAACGTCCTCTGCTTCCCCTACATGTTCCGCGGCGCGCTGGACTGCGGCGCGACCACCATCACCCGCGAAATGGAAATCGCGGTGGTGCATGCGATCGCCGACCTGGCGCACGCCGAGCAGTCGGACATCGTGGCCTCGGCCTACGGCATCAATAACCTGTCCTTCGGCCCGGAATACCTGATCCCGATGCCTTTCGATCCGCGCCTGCTGACCCACATCGCCCCGGCGGTGGCCAGGGCGGCCCAGGAAGGCGGCGTGGCGACGCGTCCGATTGCCGACATGGAAGCCTACGCCGACAGCCTGCAGCAGTTCGTGTACCGCAGCGGCACCTTCATGAAGCCGCTGTTCTCGGTCGCCAAGAAGGCGCCGATGGAAGCCAAGCGCATCGTCTACGCCGAGGGCGAGGACGAGCGCGTGCTGCGCGCGGTGCAGGTGGTGGTCGACGAGAAGCTGGCGCGCCCGATCCTGGTCGGCCGTCCGGCGGTGCTGGAAAAGCGCATCGAGAAGTTCGGCCTGCGCCTCAAGCTCGGCCAGCACGTGGACGTGATCAACCCGGACTTCGACGAGCGCTACCGCGACTACTGGCAGTCCTACTACGAACTCGGCATGCGCAAGGGCGTGACCATCGACATGGCCAAGCTCGAGATGCGCCGCCGCCATACCCTGATCGGCGCCATGATGGTCCAGAAGGGCGATGCGGACGGCCTGATCTGCGGCACCTACGGCACCACCCAGATGCACCTGCACTACATCGACCAGGTGCTGGGCAAGCGCGCGGGCAGCAACGTGTATGCGGCGATGAATTTCCTGATCACCCAGGACCGCCAGCTGGCCATCGTCGACACCCACGTCAACGAGAACCCGGATGCGCAGGAACTGGCGGAGATCACCGTCATGGCCGCCGAGGAGATGGAGCGCTTCGGCATCCAGCCGCGCGCGGCCCTGCTGTCGCACTCGAACTTCGGCACCTCGAACAGCGCATCGGCCCAGAAGATGCGTGCGGTCCTGCCGCTGGTGCAGGCCATGAAGCCGGGCCTGGAAATCGACGGCGAGATGCACGGCGATACCGCGATCGAAGCCAAGGTGCGCGTCAAGATCATGCCGAACTCGGCGCTGACGGGCGACGCCAACCTGCTGATCATGCCGAACATCGACGCCGCCAACATCTCCTACAACCTGGTCAAGAGCGCGGCCGGCAACGGCATCGCGGTCGGCCCGATCCTGCTGGGCTGCGCGCGCCCGGTCCACATCCTGACGCCGTCGGCGACGGTGCGCCGCATCGTGAACATGACGGCCCTATGTGTTGTGGATGCAGTGTCCCAAAGGTAAGTAAGTACTGACGAGCAGTAAAACACACGCCTGATGCGGCTCTTGGCGCTGCATCAGGCGTGTTTGTCTTTAAGTTTCATTGTTTGTCTTCGCACAAATACAACGGTAACAAACCGTAAGCGGGCGACGGGTGTCCCCCGTTTCAGGGCATAATGTCGAGATAAATTGTTGCATTTATTGCAGCTGTTTCTTCCATGCAAGAAAGAGTGACAACATCTCCTCTCTGATACAATCCCGGCTGTCCTGAGTCTGGCGGCCTGCGAGACCATTCAAGTACCCAAGAATATGCATACAACAAAAAGAGCCCTCATCACTGGCATTACCGGCCAGGACGGCGCCTACCTGGCGCAGATTCTCCTGGAAAAGGGTTACCACGTGACCGGCACCTTCCGCCGTTCCAGCTCGGTCAACTTCTGGCGTATCGAGGAGCTCGGCATCGACAAGCACCCGAACCTGGCGCTGGTCGAGTATGACCTGACCGACCTGTCTTCGAGCATCCGCCTGGTCGACAGCGCGAAGCCGGACGAGATCTACAACCTGGCGGCGCAGAGCTTCGTCGGCGTATCCTTCGAGCAGCCCGTCACCACCGCATCGATCACCGGCCTGGGCGCCGTCAACCTGCTGGAAGCGATCCGCATCGTCAATCCGAAGATCCGCTTCTACCAGGCTTCCACGTCCGAGATGTTCGGCAAGGTGCAAGCCATCCCCCAGGTCGAGGAAACCCCGTTCTATCCGCGCAGCCCCTACGGCGTCGCCAAGCTGTATGCGCACTGGATGACCGTCAACTACCGCGAGTCCTACGGCATCTACGGTTCCTCCGGCATCCTGTTCAACCACGAATCGCCGCTGCGCGGCCGCGAGTTCGTCACCCGCAAGATCACCGATTCGGTCGCCAAGATCGTCCTGAACAAGCTCGACGTGCTTGAGCTGGGTAACCTCGACGCCAAGCGCGACTGGGGCTATGCCAAGGAATATGTCGAAGGCATGTGGCGCATCCTGCAGGCCGACGAGCCCGACACCTTCGTACTGGCCACCAACCGCACCGAGACCGTGCGTGACTTCGTCAGCATGGCCTTCAAGGGCGCCGGCATCAGCGTCGAATTCAGCGGCGAAGGCGAGAACGAAGTCGGTCATTGCGCCCGTACCGGCAAGGCCCTGGTGCGCGTGTCGCCCAAGTTCTACCGCCCGGCCGAAGTCGACCTCCTGATCGGCGACCCGGCCAAGGCCAGGCGCGTGCTCGGCTGGGAGCCGAAGACCACGCTCGAAGACTTGTGCCAGATGATGGTCGACGCCGACCTGCGTCGCAACGAAATCGGATTCTCGTTCTAAACCATGGAACGCATGGCCACGGATGACATCCCGGCGTTCATCGGCGGGAGGGAAGGCGAGGGACGCCGCGCGCTCGTCACGGGCTTGCGCGGCTTCACCGGCTACTACATGGCGCAGGAGCTGACGGCCGCCGGCTACCGTGTCTATGGCACCGTCATGCCGGGCGAAGAGCTCGGCCCCGACATCTTCCCGGTCGACCTGTGCGACCGCGGCGCCGTGGCGCGCATGGTCGACGAGGTGCGGCCCGACGTGGTCGCCCACCTGGCCGGCATCGCCTTCGTGGCCCATACGGATTCCGAACTGATCTACCGCGTCAACGTCGTCGGCACGCGCAACCTGCTGGAAGCGCTGGCAAATGGCAAGCACCGGCCCACCAGCGTGCTGCTGGCGTCCTCGGCCAACATCTACGGCAACGCCAGCGTGCCCGTCATCGACGAGAACGTCGCGCCGGCGCCGGCCAACGACTATGCCGTCAGCAAGCTGGCCATGGAATACATGGCGCGCCTGTGGATGGACAAGCTGCCGATCACCATCGCGCGCCCGTTCAACTACACCGGCGTCGGGCAGACCGACAACTTCCTGCTGCCGAAGATCGTGTCCCACTTCCGCCGCAACGAAAAACGCATCGAGCTGGGCAACCTGGCGATCGCGCGCGACTTTTCCGACGTGCGCATGGTGGCGCGCGCCTACCGGCGCCTGATGGCCGTGGCGCCCGCCGGCGAAGCCTTCAACGTCTGCTCGGGGGCGTCGCATTCGCTGGCCAACCTGATCGACATGATGAGCGAGATTGCCGGCTACCACATCGACGTGCACGTCAACCCGGCCTTCGTCCGCGCCAACGACGTGCTCACGCTGTCGGGCAGCAACAGCAAGCTGACCGCCGTCATCGGCCAACTCGAACCGACGCCGCTGTCCGAGACGCTGCGCTGGATGTACCGGGCGTGAGTGGTACGGGCGGTCTCACCGTCGGACTCGGAACGACCATGATCGAACCGGGCCTGACCGGCGGCCGCCTCGACGGCATCGGGGTCTATACCCGCGCGCTGATGCGCCACCTGCCGCGCGCCGGCTGCACCGTGCTGCCGTATTCCTGGCCGCGCATGCGCTCTGGTGGAACCGGCATCAGCATCGGCCAGCCCATGCCGCAATCCTTCGAAACCGCCTCGCTGGTCGACCTCGCCACGCCCGGCGCCCACCGCGTCCACATGCCGGCCGACCTGTTCCACGTCACCGACTACCGTATCGTGCGCATGGACTGCCCGGTGGTGGCCACCCTGCACGACGCGCTGCCGATCAAGTATCCCGAGTGGTGCAACCCGCGCCTGCGCAGCGTGAAAAACTGGCTGCAGCGCAAGGCCACGGCCAAGGCCGACCACGTGATCGCGCTCTCGCACTTCGCCATCGACGAACTGGTCGACTGCTTCGGCGTGAACCCGAACCGCGTCTCGGTGGTCTATTGCGGCGTCGATGACGAATGGCTCCTGCCTGCGGATCAAGCCGCCGTGGCCGCCACGCTCGCTGAATACGGGCTTGAGCCTGGCTATTTCCTCACCGTCGGTACGCTGCAACCGCGCAAGAACGTCGGGCGCCTGCTCGACGCCTGGCTGAGCCTGCCCAAGTCCCTGCGCGACGAACGCGCCCTGGTGGTGGTGGGGGCGCGCGGCTGGCGCTGCGAAGAACTTGTGGTGCGATTGCAAGCCGCGCAGGCCGGGGGCGAGAACCTGGTCTGGCTCGACAGGCTCACCGATCCGCAGGCGCTCCGCCACATCTATGCCGGCGCGGGCGTGTTCGCTTTTCCTTCGCTCTACGAAGGCTTCGGGATCCCGGTGGTCGAGGCCTTCGCCTCGCACGTGCCGGTGGTCGCATCGAATGCCAGCTCGCTGCCCGAGGTGACGCAAGGCGCGGCCCTCGAGGTCGATCCGCTCGACACGGGCGCGCTTGCCGACGCACTGCGGACCCTCGCCGTCGACGTCCGTGAGCGCACGCGCTGCATCGCCGCCGGACGGGCGCGCGCCGAACAACTGACCTGGCATGCCACCGCACGGCAGACCGCCGAGGTGTACCGTGCAGTACTTTCGCAGTAAGCTTCCAACATGCGTGTCCTTCATTTCTACAAGACGTACTATCCGGATTCCCTCGGGGGCATCGAACAGGTGATCCGCCAGCTGTGCGTCGGCACGACGCGCCTGGGCGTGAGCAATACCGTGCTGTCGCTGTCGCGCCGGAAAGACCTGGCGCCCTTCCAGTTCGACGGCCACACCGTGGTTCGTGCCCCGCTGAACTTCGAGATCGCCTCGAACGGCTGCTCGCTGCAGGCGATCGGCGCGCTGGCGCGCATGGCGCGCGAGGCCGACGTGGTCCACTATCACTTCCCCTGGCCCTTCATGGACCTGGCACACTTCCTGGCGCGCGTGAACAAGCCGACCGTGGTCAGCTATCACTCCGACATCGTGCGCCAGAAGCGCTGGTTGCGCCTCTACCAGCCGCTCAAGTACCGTTTCTTCGACAGCGTCGACACCATCGTCGCCGCCTCGCCCAACTACCTGGCGTCGTCACCGGTGCTGCAGCGCTACCGCGACAAGGCGCGCGTCATCACCTACGGCCTGGACAAGAGCACCTATCCGAACGTCGAGCCCTGCCGCCTGGCGCACTGGCGCGCCAAAGTGGGGCCGAAATTCTTCCTGTTCGTGGGCGTGCTGCGCTACTACAAGGGCCTGAACTTCCTGCTGGAAGCGGCCAAGGGGCTGGACTATCCGATCGTGATCGTCGGCACCGGGCCGGAAGAAATGGCGTTGAAGGAACAGGCTGCGCGCCTGGGACTGAAGCAGCTGATGTTCGCCGGCGCGCTGGACGACGCCGACAAGGCGGCCTTGCTGAGCCTGTGCTACGGCCTGGTCTTCCCCTCGCACCTGCGCTCGGAAGCCTTCGGCATCTCGCTGCTGGAAGCCGCGATGTACGGCAAGCCGATGATCTCCTGCGAGATCGGCACCGGCACCACTTATATCAACCTCGCCGACGAGACCGGACTGGTGGTACCGCCTTCGGACCCCGCCGCGCTGCGCCTTGCGATGCAGATGCTGTGGAACGATCCGGAACTGGCGCGCCGCATGGGCGCACGGGCGGAACAACGTTACCACGAGCTGTTCACGTCGGAGCAGATGGCGGCGAGCTATACCGACCTGTACAGGGAGCTGGTGGCGCGCAGGGCGACCGCGAATGCGGGGGCGGGTGTGGGCTTGGCGGGCGTGCCGCCGACGCGCTAGGTCTAGGCCTCGGCCCAGCGCTGCTGGACCGCCCGCACCGCCGGCATCTGTTCGATGAACAGGTCCACCAGCGCCGGATCGAAGTGGCGGCCCTTCTGCTCGCGCAGGAAGTCGATCGCCTCCTGCTCGGTCCAGGCTTTCTTGTACGGCCGCACCGAGGTCAGGGCGTCGAACACGTCGGCGATCGCCACGATGCGCCCGGCCAGCGGAATCGCATCGCCGCGCAGCCCCTGCGGGTAGCCGCTGCCGTCGTACTTCTCGTGGTGGGTCAGCGCGATCTGCGAAGCCAGCGCCAGCATGCCGCTCTCATGCTCGCCGATGATCTCGGCGCCGATCGTCACGTGGCTCTGCATGACCTTCCATTCTTCCGGATCGAGCGGCCCGGGCTTCTGCAGGATGCGGTCGGGGATGCCGATCTTGCCCACGTCGTGCATCGGCGCGGCGTGCAGCAGGTCGTCGGCCTCGACCTCGCTCATGCCGGCGGCGATGCCGAGAATGCGCGAGAAGTGGCTCATGCGGATCACATGCAGGCCGGTCTCGTTGTCCTTGTACTCGGCCGCCAGGCCGAGGCGCTGGACGATCTCCAGGCGCGTCGCGCGCAGTTCTTCCATGCGCACCAGCGACAGGTGGATGCGCACGCGCGCCCGCACCACCGGCGGGCTGACCGGCTTGGTGATGTAGTCCACCGCGCCGGCCTCGAAGCCTTCCAGCTCGTCGGCGGTGTCGGTCAGGGCGGTCACGAAGATCACCGGGATCGCCGCGGTATCGGGGTTGGCCTTGAGCGAGGCGCACACTTCGTAGCCGGACATCCCCGGCATCATCACGTCGAGCAGCACCAGGTCGGGGGCTTCCTGCCGCGCCAGCTCGAGCGCGCGCGCGCCGTCCTTGGCGAACAGCAGGCGGTAGTGGTCTTGCAGGATCTGGCGCAGCAGCTGCAGGTTGCTGGCCTCGTCGTCGACCGCGAGGATCAGCGGGCGGTTGTTCGGTTGGGTCATGCGGAGGTATCCAGTGATGCGTCCTGTGGTACGTGTTCGCCCAGGGTGGCCATCACGGCTTCAAGCTGTTCCAGGGCGGAGTCGAATTCGAAGTCGCCGATCGCGCCCTGGATCTGGGCGACGCGCGGCGCGACCGGGTGGCCGGCGAGCGCCGCCGCCAGTCCGGCCAGCGCGGCATCGTCGAGGGCGCCGCGGCGCAGGGCCTGCAGCAGCACGCCGCCCGCGCGGCGCGCGCGCGCCAGGTCGAACGGAGCCGCCTCGGGCGCCATGGTCGGCTGCGGGCTGCCGGCGCGGATCGCGGCGAGCGCCTCGGCCAGGGCCGCGGTGGAGGCTTCCAGCGCCTGGGCCGCCCCGCGCTCGTCGGTCGGTACGGCATTGGTGGCCTGCTCCAGCCTGGACAGGGCGTCCGACAGCTGCTCCAGGCCGACGTTGGCGGCCACGCCGCGCACCTTGTGCGCCAGCATGCGCAATTCCTGGTGCGCGCCGCCCGCCGCGTGCATCTGCAGCGTGGTGGCGAGGTCGCCGTACTGGCGGCCGAAGTGCTCGAGCGCCTCGGCGTAGACGTCGGCCTTGTCGGCCCAGCGGTGCAGGCCGGCGCGGCGGTTCAGCACTTCGCGCGCCGCGGCCGGGAGCACGAGCGCATCCTTGTCGGCCTGCTGCTGGTCGAGGCCCAGCACGCGCGCGATCTCGTGCGACAGGGTGAACCAGTCGACCGGCTTGGTGGCGAAACCGTCCATGCCCACGTCGACGCTGGCGCGGCGATGCTCGGCCAGCACGCTGGCGGTCATCGCGATCACCGGCGTGCGGCGCTTGCCGGTGGCGGCCTCGAAGGCGCGGATCGCGCGGGTGGCGCTCAGGCCGTCGAGCGTCGGCATCTGGAAGTCCATCAGCACCAGGTCGAAATCGCCGCTCCTGGCCTGTTCCAGCACCGCCGCGCCGTCCGACACGGCGGTCAGGGTATGGCCGCGGCGCGTCATCAGGAGCTGCAGCAGTTCCAGGTTCTGCGGCACGTCGTCGGCAGCCAGTACGCGCAGCGGCGGCAGCACGGCGGCGCTGCGCACGCGCGGCGCCTGCTGGGCGAAGCGCGCCAGCACCAGCGGCAGGTGCACGTGGAAGCTGGTTCCCTTGCCGAGTTCGCTCTCGGCCCAGATCCGGCCGCCCATCAGTTCGACCAGCTGCTTGCAGATCGTGGTGCCGAGGCCGGTGCCGCCGAAGCGCCGTGTCATCGAGGCGTCGGCCTGGGTGAACGGGTCGAAGATCGCCTGCAGGCGATCCGGGGCGATGCCGATGCCGGTGTCGCTGACGATGATGCACAGCTGGTCGCCCTCGGCGCGGACGCGCAGGGTGACGGTGCCCTGGGGGGTGAACTTGATCGCGTTGTCGAGCAGGTTGGTCAGCACCTGGCGCACGCGCAGCTCGTCGCCGCGCAGGCCGGTCGGCAGCGCCGGATCATAGTGGATGTCCAGGTGCAGGCCCTTGGCGCGCGCGTTGGCGGCCAGGGTCGACGACAGTTCGTCGATCAGAGACAGCAGGTTGTAGTCGTTCTGCTCGAGCTCCACCGCGCCTTTTTCCAGCTTGGCGGTGTCGAGGATTTCGTTGAGCAGGCGCAGCAGGGAGCGGCCGGCATTGCGGATGGTGTCCAGGTGGCGCCGCTGTTCCTTGTTGAGCTCACCGTCGAGCAGCACGTCGGTGAAGCCCAGGATCGAATTCATCGGCGTACGGATCTCGTGGCTCATGTTGGCCACGAAGCTTGCGCGCGCGGCGGCGGCCTGCTCGGCCTTGTCCTTGGCTTCGCGCAGTGCGTCTTCCATTTCGCGGCGCTCGGTGATGTCGAGGATGACGCCGTCGAGCCAGGCCACCTTGCCGTCGTCGTCGCGCACGCCGCTGCCGTTTTCCCATAGCCAGCGCACGCTGCCATCCCGGTGCAGCAGGCGGTATTCGACCAGGTAGGGGCGGTCTTCGCGCAGCGCGGCGTCCAGTTCTTCGTTGACGCGCACGCGGTCGGCCGCGTGCATCAGGGTGCCGTAGGGGCGGCGCGGCGGATCGCCCATGAAGTCGGCCGGAGGATAGCCGGTGATGCGTTCGACCGCATCGCTGATGAAGACCATCGGCCAGTCGCCATCCACCTTGCTGCGGAAGGAAATGCCCGGGATGTTGCCGATCAGGGAGCGGAACTGCTGCTCGCTGGCGTGCAGCGCATGCATGATGGCGCGCCGTTCGCTGATGTCGGTGATGAAGCAGACGAACAGGTCCTGGGTGCCGAGGCGCGCGTGGCCGATCGCGCGGCGGATCGGCACCAGGCTGCCGTCCTTGCGCTTGCCCATGAGCTCGCTGCTATTCGAGAGTGCCGCGGTATAGCCGTCGCGCATGATGCCCAGCAGGCCGTCGTGCGAGGCGGCATCGTCGTCGGCGATCAGGAGGCTGGCGCTTCTGCCAACGATCTGGTCGCGCTGCCAGCCGAAGATGCGTTCGGCCGAGGCGTTGAATTCGGTGATGGTGCCGTCGCGCGCGATAGTGATCACGCCGTCCACCGTGGTGGTGAGCAGGGCGCGCATCCAGGCTTCGCTGCGCTGCAGTTCGAGGAACATCTGGCGATAGCGCAGCAGGCCGTTGGCGGCGACCACCAGGCCGGTGAAGACCACGGTAATGAGGGAGATCGCGAGCGCCAGGAAGTCGCTGTTCGAGGAACCGGTGCCGCCCGGTTCGACCTGGCCGACGAAGCGCGCGGCCGCCATGCCGGTGTAGTGCATGCCGGCGATGGCGCAGCCCATCACGACGGCCGCCAGCAGCAGGCGGCGCGATTCGCTCAGCGACTTCAGGCGCGACAGGCCGAAGCGCACGCCCAGGGCCAGCGTGGCCAGCACCACGGCGACCACGATCGACAGCGCGAACATGGCCGGGTCGTAGCGCAGTTGCAGGTTCATCTGCATGCCGGCCATGCCCGAGTAGTGCATGGCGCCGATGCCGGCGCCGACCACGACGCCGCCCACCAGCAGGCCGGCCGCACCCAGGCGCTGGCGCGAGATCAGCGACAGTGCCACCGCCGAGGCGCCGATGCTGGGCAGGGCCGACAGGATGGTGACCATGGGGTCGTAGGTGATCGGCGTGCACAGCTTGAATGCCAGCATGCCGATGAAGTGCATGGCCCAGACGCCGGCGCCGAGGGCCAGGCTGCCGCTGCCGAGCACGATGGCGCGGTGGGTGCGGCTGGCGGCCGCCTGGCCGGCAATCTGCAGGCCCATCCAGGACGAGAAAATGGCGATCAGGACCGACAGCAGCACGAAGCGCGGTTCGTAGATGCCGAAGGCGAGCAGCGACGGATCTTCTGGAATTGAAAATATTTGCAGCATGGGGCGGCTTGTGCGGTGGTTGGGCAGTGGACAGCGCCCGGGGATGGTCTCAGCAGTATCTCACTTTCGTAAAGGAAAGTCTCGTTGAAGCCAGGAATCATGCGGGTTTGACCCGCTTATGTGTCGCGCATATGCCACCCGAAAGCCTCGCGTAATGACATGCATTGCGGAAAAATTCTGGGTAATGCTACCCTGATTAATAAATCAACCCGAAGCCCGAGCAGCCTTCCAGTCAGGGAAATATCTTGCTTACTCGATATGTAGCGATCGTACTTGCCATGGTCAGCGGTGTGGCCGGCGCCGTCGAAGCGGACGCCACCAGGCCGCGGCTATATATCACGACCGAAACCTCGGCGCCGTCGAGCATGCTGGACGGCAAGCGCGTGATCGGCATCGCCACCGACAAGGTGCGCGAAGCCATGCAGCGCGCCGGGGTCGACTACAGCATCGAATTGCTGCCGTGGAAGCGCGCCTACCTGGCCGCGCAGCAACGCCCGGACGCCTGCGTGTATTCGACGTCGCGCACGCCGGAGCGGGAGGGCTTGTTCAAATGGGTCGGGCCGACCGACATCGGCGAATGGGTGTTGATGGGGCGCGCCGACAGCAAGCTGAAGCTGCGCAGCATCGAGGATGCCAGGGGCCTGCGCATCGGCACCTACAATGGCGATGCCCGCGACGTCTACCTGCGGGCACGGGGCTTCCGCGTCGATGCCGCCAACGAAGACATCGCGAATGCCGGCAAGCTGCTGCTCGACCGCATCGACCTGTGGGCGGCCAGCCTGCGCAGCGGCAGCACCATCCTGACCCGTTATGGCTACGACAAGAAGATCCTGCCGCTGCTGGTGTTCAACCGTATCGAGCTCTACCTGGCCTGCAACCATGGCGTGCCCGACCCCGTGGTCGCCCGCCTGAACGCGGCCTTCGAATCGATCGCGCGCGACGGCACCGGGCGCCGCATCGAACGCAGCTACGAGAACTGGGGACAGCCGCTCAGGCAGCCGTGAGGGCAGCTTGCCTATATCTTAGGTGTAAGAAATATCGACAACAAAAAACCCGCTCTCCTTGCAGGGATGCGGGTTTTCAGTTTGCTACGAAATGTGAACCGTGGTGCCTCCGGCCGGAATCCAAAACTCAACAAAATCATTGGGTTACAGAAGGAGTGCGTAAAACGTGCGTACTGATTAATGCCAACCTCAGCAGTTATTCTGAGGTCGCTGTACGTCAGGCAGCTGCCGGCAGTTGTCGAGTTGTCCCGTGCAAGGCAATAGTTTGTTGGCTAAGAGCTGCAGCAATAAACGGAAGTGACGATTTCCTTGGTACTACCAGATCATCCGAGAACACAAAAACTTCGTTTCCTTTGTAAGCACGTGCAGCATTGTATTGCAGTGAATACAAAAACTTACGTCGTGCGGAGTAGTAGCCCAAAATTTGGTCAACCGCGTCGTATGACACTACCCATGTACGTTGCTGTTGCGCCTGGATGATGCCTGCGATCCTCTCATGATCACTTGGAGCATAGTGGTTCAGATACAGTCGGCTAGCTTTTTCGAAATAGGGAGGATCGCAGTACACGAGGGTGTTCGCCGGCAACGTAGGAATGTACTCCGTTATGAAGTGCTCTGCGTCGGAGTTTTGCATATGGATGACGTCCCTGAAGGATCCGATGACTTCCAGCCTGCGGATCAACTCGTTCCGAGGGAATCTAGCATCTATTTTCCATTGCCCGGTTTGGGCTAGGCCACCAATGACACCGCCGGACAGTACACCTGAGCGGTTCGTACGATTCAGGTAAAAGGTTGCAAATCCCAAGTCAAGCTCGTTATGCTCAGTCGGATGTCGTAAGATTTCTCGTTGTCGACGCCATTCGTCGACATTCAGATCTGCGCGAGAGATTCGGTTGCAGAAAGCCTCAGTATCGTTGACGGCCGCCTGCCAAAACGCATAAATCGGAAGCGATGAATCGTTCAGATGAACTGTTTGTACGTGGCCTGATACCAGCAGCTCCATAGCTACCCCAGCGCCTCCCGCGTACGGCTCAACATAGTGTCCTCCCTCCAATCCGTTAGCCCTGAGGAGCTCGAGGATAAAGGGTGTAAGACGTTGCTTGCCACCAGGGTATCGTAGTGGAGTCTTGTTCTTTGCCATTTAGTTGCTACCTGTTCATTTCTTCCATGAGAGGGAAGACGTTTGCGAACAGCGAACAGATGTCGCTGTCAGTGATTGTAAAGGATGGGCTGTGTACGAGCTGATTCATTGATGTAATCGAAAGAATGCCGTCGGGTTTCGCCAACTGGGTGAGTGGACCGTGAAGCTTCTTCAACATTGCTTGGTCGGTGTTGTTCTGTGTTAAATGCGTCGTGATATCACGCAGCAGATTGAGAAGGGACTTGTCCTTGCCATCTTTTTTGGCTGTCGGTCCTCCTGAAGCGGCGTGATCTTCGCAATACGCCTTACCGGCGATCTCAAACATACTGCGCAATAAGAAGCAGAAAGCAATAGGATTGTCCTTCAACTTGAGCCTGCCTGCTTCGATTTTTAATGTGACTAATTTCGCGCGATTCTGACCCAGAGGCTTTAGGTTCTTGAGCGCGCGTCGGACGGACTTCTCGTCGTTTATTGGCAACGCTGCTACTTTTGTTTTACCTGGGGGCGTAGCTGGGCCGCTGCTTCCAGCGGTACTAGATGAGGCAGCTGCAGATCCTGCGCCTGCCCCAAGTGCGCTTTGCCCAGTAGACGAGCTGCCAGCCGTCCCAGGCGCGCCTTGACCGCCGGCAGCTCCGCTTGTGCTATTTGAAGAACCTGTGGCTCCATGCATGCCGGAATTAGTCCCCGAGGCTGTTGCCGAGGATGCACCTGGGGCCGCCGGGGGAGCCGGTGGCGCGGGCGGGGGCATGCCGTAATCAAGCGTAAAGTCCTCGGCAGCTCGGATCTTCTTGAAGCCGAGTGTCTTCATTCCTATCGCCAAAATAATGTCATCCAAGACAGTCTTGTAAGTGATCGCAGATGGATATTTCTTGGCTAGGTCGGGGCTACTGCTAGCACCAAATTTGTCAGCAATGCGTTTCATGGCTTCGTCGAGTACAGTAAGACTGAAATCCCCACTCCAACGATCTACCTGCTGTGGCGTGTGGTTGTTTCCAGACAGAAAATATTTCTCAAGCAAATCCAACGCTGGTTCGCTGCCGTTGTTCATGTCCCTGTTATGCCGGGCTCGTGCAACTGCATTCCATTGGTCACGCCCGGCTTTCTCGCCCTTGCCGTGGGTCAGAGTTACAATCTTGTCAACTAGACTTGCGTCTTTCAAAGGATAAATTGCGCATGGAACCTCAAGATTTTCAGATTTCCATTGTGCCGGGAGAGTTGCAATCCTAGCCAGAATCGTTGCCGGGAAATCAAGTGACGAAACATTAAGAAATCCATGGATGATCTTCATGGCGGCAACTCGTCGATTCCCTTCTTTGACCAGCAGGGCTCCAGAGTTCTGCTCTAGAACGATAATGTTCTCGGTCGGCAGATAACCATCATTTAGTAGGCTATCCATCAGTGCCCAAAAGTACTCTGGGCTTACAGCGATCATCGCCTGTAAGGCGTCGTGCTCATTTTTCTGATGGACCGTACGAAAGTTCGCAAGGTCAAGGGAAAGGTCTTTAACCGACATTGATTTCGTAACGGGCATTACTACTCCTGCTGTGAGCTAAGGTGAACTTGCAACAAATGCTGCCAGTGCTGACTGAACGTTCACCTAGAGTAACAAAATCGCTATCAATGTTCTACAAGAATTGTCACAGAATCAATTTTTGTCTTGGTACTTCATCATCCATGCCCAAACGTCCTTTGCACGGTAACGGGCATGCCCTCTGCCGCCGCTAGCGGTCGGCAGGCGTACCGCTTTTGGAAAGTCCGGCTGCGGCGCTAGGCGCTCGCGCACCTGAGCCTCGCTGAGCTTCATGCATGCCGCAATCGTCGCGATGTCCCACATCTCGTAGTCGAATGGGATTTGCGGCCGGATGCGATCGGCGACGGCTGCAGCTAAGCGATTAATCAGATCGTTGTCGTCAGCCATATGTTGGCTCCTTCTTCTTTCTCTTTCCTGACCGCTTCCTCAGCAGCCTATCGCGGACAATGCGGTCCAGTGCATCGCCTAGTGTCATGTCTTTGAACTGAACGTATTTCGCGAGCGCCTGCTGAACCTCTACTGAAACCTTCACCCTGGGAAGCAAGGTCATACCTTCTGCCTCCAATTTTTCGCGCCTTCGTGCCTGCCTGGCGGTAGCGCTCAGCGCTTTTCCTGTCGATGGCCTGCCCCGGCCTCGATCAGTTTTTGCATGTTCATCTACATCTTCAACGGTCTGCATGGTCAATAATCCCACTAGGAATTTTCGTGAGAACTCACGAATTTTCTATCTCGCGTTCTGCGTCGAATGCTTCTACCTGTACGTCGATGGTGAATCGCTTGAGCGGGCATGCCGGCAAGTGTGGCGTGCCCGGAGGCTGGCCGCAGCGAACGCATACGGCCGGGGAGCGGGTAGTCGACCAAGTCATGCTGGAACCTCGTCCGCTGAGCCTGGCGCCGCGCCAACGAAGAGGTCGCAGCAGTCAGGATGCAGGTGAAGCCATGGGACGACACGCTTGTCGATCTCGATGATCGCGCCCTCCGTGGCCTCAAGGAAGGCGCGAGTGTTTGCTTCGGCTTGACGATCGACCGCGACCGCGCCAGGGGAGGCCGCTTGATCGATCCAGTACGCCAGGGAGTCTTTCAACTCTTTGCGACGATTGATAAGCGCGCTGGCTACGGCGCCCTGAGTTTCCGTGCTCACGTACGTCATGCTGCAGTCTCCTCAGCAGCTTTGGTTTTCCGGGCCGCCTTTGCGGGCTTCGATACCGCACCGGCCGATTTCGGGAATGTCCACGGCCCATCGACGTGAGCATCGGCGGGCGCTACGCAGTTGACCTGGTCGACCGTTGCGCTGCCGGCGGACCGCACCCATTGCTTACCAGTCCAGGTGTAGCCAAGGATGCCGCACGCCGTCTCCAACATGCCGGTCAACTCGCCCCGCGAGTGAGTCATGATGACCTTGGTGAGCTCGTCCAACCGGTGCGGGTGTTTGGTGATGAACTCCACCAGGTCAGATCCGCCCATGCCCGTCACATCGATGGGAGTCGGATGCAACTCCTCACGTACTGCATCGGGATCGATCCCTTCGTGGCGAGCCATGGTAGTAACGAACTGGAAGGAGTCTTGCAGGTGGTCGTCGTTGTGAACATCCCAGCTATTGACCGAGAGCTTTTCTCCGACCAGCAAATCGATGAGAAGCAGCTGTACCTCGGCTAGATCGGCGGTATCGATGTACTCGGCGACCGCCTTGTCGCTGCTGGCGTTAAATTTGTACTCGTCTGCCAAAAGATCGTCCGGAAGAGGATGATCTTCCAGAGCCAGCTTGGTCAGCTCGCGCAACGACTGAAGGCAAAAGCCATTGCTCGCACGACGTCGTAGGCGCTTGTACAGCTCGATGCGGAAGGAACTCTCACGTTCGGCCTTCTTCTCCCTGGCTTCTCGTTCGGCTTCTTCTGCGGTTTGCCTTTTCGCTGCCTCTGCCTTGGCTGCCTTAGCACTAGGGCTCGCTTCGATCTCGGCCATGCGTGCAGCCTGGGCTTCAGTAGTCTCGCAAACGCCGGCCGCTTCGAGGGCCGCTTGCATGGCTGTACGGAGGTAAAGAGGCGTGAGGGAGCCATCCTGGCGTTTCACATACTTGACCACAGGTGGCAGTGTCTTCTCGTCCAGATAGTCGCGAGGTGAGCCGTTGTTCTTGGTGGCCGGCGCGTTACGCGGGAAGTTGTATAGCGAGTGGGTGTCGGTGACCAGTTCGCTGCTGCTATCCCAGGTGTTCGGCAAGGCCTTCAGGCCCTCATCGCCTTCAAGTACTGGAATACCCTTCTTGTTTGCTTTGACGATCGTTGCGGCGAAGTGCGCCGCGCGCTTCTCCTTGAAGCAGTCAGGATCAGTGCAGACGTCTGCACTGATTCCGGCAAAGACCTCAGGTTGGTTTCCGGTCCGCTTTGGACAGGTGGTGCAGGCCCCGGCAGCGACCAGCAGCTTCGCATCAGTAATTTTAAATACAGCCGTTTTCAGGTCGAGCATGTAGGTCGACTGCACGTGCTGCACTGCCTGGCGGTAGGACATCGGCTCCGATCCCATCCATGCCGGCGGCTTCAGGATTTCGCCCAGGGCGCGGATCTGGAGCGCCGGTACCGGGATGCGTGCGATCAGGAGGGCAGTCGACGCCGGGATCTTGTTATCCAAAAACTGCTCGCGTACTTCGGTGGTCAGGGCGCACAACTTGAGCCGGCCGTAGATGTAGGCACGGCTTTTCTTGACCTCGTCGGCCAGCTGATCGGCGTTGTAGCCATGCTGCAGCATAAGCAGCTGGTAGCCCTCGGCCTCTTCCATCTCGTGTGGGTTCTCCCGCTGTAGGTTCTCCAGGATGCGGATCTTGGCCGCGTCGAGGTCGCTGAGCTGACGGATGATGGCCGGGACCGTGCCCATGCCGGCAATGTTGGAGGCGCGGTAGCGGCGCTCGCCAGCGACGATCTCATACTCCTCGGGCTGTTCCGTTGTCGGGGTAACCGGGCGAATCAGGATCGGCTGGGCCACGCCCATCGATTTGATGCTTGCCGCCAGCTCCTGCAGGGCGACTTCGTTGAATCGCTTGCGGTTATCAGGTGAGATCCGGATCTTGGTGAGTTCGATATCGCGATAGGTGGCGCCGTTGGCGAGAGCGGAATCAGATGTAGTCGTGGTCATGGATTCTCCTTATGGTGTGGATTACGGCGCGTCGGCCGTGTAAAAGCCGAGCGCGAACTCGACACCGGCCTTCCGGACGTGGACCCACCACGCGGTAAAGCCTTTCTTGGGTTGATGCTGTGGCCGCTGTGGTTGGGCCACCTGGTAGCCGCGCGTGCGGAGAGCGTCGAAGACGCGCAGAATGTCCAGGTGAACGCCGTCGGAGGAAACTTCGTCAGGGCGCATGCCGGTGTTCTGGCAGAACGACTGGAGAGCAATCAAGGCACTTGAGGCTTCGAGGGCTTGATGTAGTGCGCCGGTTCCGAGCGGTACGGCTGCCGGCTTCACGCGTGCAGGGGCGGTGACGTTCATACGCGCACCACCGAGATCGGGCGAGGCTGTTCAAAACGATTGGCCGCATCAAGCCACGCGTGATAGCTCGACTTCGAGATGGCGAAGAAGGTAAGGGGGCCGCATTCGGTCGCGACGGTGACGCGGAACGGAATCATGTTGTCCTCGGTGGTTGACTAAACGTAGAACAGACGCCATTAAACACGATGTTTAAAGAATCGTCAAACAAGACGTTTAGTGCAAAACGAGAACTTCGCGTTGTGTTTAAAAAACCACGGCAAAAAAAAGCCCCGCGAGGCGGGGCTAGTGGTCACGAGCTAGAAGGGAGGGGCGCTGTCATCTTCTGGAGGGTGCTCTAAGTCGATCTCTTTGATGAAAATCTGATCAATATCGAGCGCTGCAAGCAGCTTTCCAGTCTCAAACGTAGCGTAAGCACGTTCTTCGCCCCACTCTAGCGTTAGTAGCATGATGCCAATAGTCGGGAAGAATGGCTGTAGGCGCTGGAGAAGCTGGTCTCCGACTCCTGGTCGGATGAAACTTGGATCGGGGAAGGCAAGCGCGATCCGAATTCCTAGAATCTCGACGACTGCTGTATCGACCAGCATCTTACATGTGCTTCCTAAGCGCGCGTGGCGGCTGCCACACTACTTCGCCAACGATATCGCATTGGCCGCTTCGGACATTGACATCGCCATATTTCGTATTAAAGGAATGTAGATACCATTCCTTTCCCTTCTTAACTAACTGTTTGATAAGGGGTTCGCCATCAAAGTTGAGCGCATAGATCAGGCCATCGACGAGCTGCACGTCTTTCCTGCTCACGATAACTGTCTCTTGGTCAAACAGCATTGGTCGCATGCTGTCCCCTTGCACGCGGACCGCTAGCAGCCACTGAGGCTCAATTCCGATCTCCGCTAGAGCGTGCGAAGGGAGCTCGTAGATGCCTCCGTCGTCGGGTTCAAATTCGTTCGCTACGCCAGTTGCGCCAGCCCGAAGGGTGAGCTTGACGAATCTGATTGGCACCGTTGACGGCGGATCGATCACTCGTACGCGAACGAAGCCAGCTCCCATGCCCAATCCCAAATGGTCGGTCGGAGGTAGTTGCTCATCGGGAGGCCTAGAAAGGCTCATCGAGCCCGTACCAGTTAGCAGCCATGTGGCAGAGCATCCAAGCACGCTTTGTGCCTTGAGAGCGCCTAGTTTGGATATCCCGCGACTCTCCCAGTTATTAACTGTTTGAGGAGACTGGCCGAGCGCGAGCGCGACCTCCGTCTGGCCCTCAATGCCGCGTAATTCTCTGGCCGCCTGGTACAGCCTTTCCATCTGGATATGCATCGCGCGATTATCGCTGAACTAAACAAAATGTGTTACACATGGCGTTGACAACCTCATTAAACATGATGTTTAATGGAGGCTAACCACAACGAATTTGGCGGGTCTATGTCGAACGATAAGGAAACGATTGCGAAGCTGGGAGGACCTACAAAGGTATCTCAGCTGCTGGGTTGCTCGGTGCAGCGTGTTCAGAACTGGACGGTACGAGGAATCCCCGCTCAGGTGAAGCTCGATCATCCCGACTTGTTTTTGCGGGACAAAATCCCCCCGCTAGACCATCAGAACGCCGATCGCAAGAGGCGCCAGGGCGACGCGATCAGCGTCGCCTCTCATCCATCCTGATCTAACCCTTCTACGGCAGCAAGGTACACGCGGTCGCGGGACAGTCACGTCCAGAATATTTCCCTTGGGAAATTAATCCGAAGTTTATTTTCTGTTTAGCAAGAGTAAGTTGGCGCGAAGTCTGCGGCAACCACCGAAAAAGAGGGGTAGTTGTGAACCTTAGGCAATCTTATCTGTCCATGATCAAGGCCTTCCCGGGCGGCTGGGACGCGATGGCAGGAGCGCTTGGCATGAGCCGTGACGCGCTCGAAAACCGGGTGTACGAACGTAAGGGCCAAGGGGTGACGGTTGAAACCGCGCTTCAGATCCAGGCTTTCTCGCAGACGACTCACTTTGCCGAGGCGGTAGCTACCGCCAGCGCCGGTACGTTCCTCAAGCTGCCAGATGACCTGAATGAAGGCAACGAGCTGCTGATGTCGAAGTTCCAGGCACTGTACGCGCGTCTCGGCGAATTCTCGAAGGACTTTACGGCAGCCACGGCTGATGACCTGATCGATCGCCGGGAGCAGGCCATCCTAGAGCATGACGCGGCCGAGCTGCACAAGGTGGTCGCCGAGCTGCTCGCGCTTACCCTGCGCATCTACGCACCGCAGGGCGGGAGGGAGTCGGAATGAGCCGCTACAAGGGACCTCGTGTTGGTTGTTTGGCGCACCACGTCTTGCTTGAGCTACTGAAGCATGGCGTCGCCTGCGACGAGTCCGTCCTGTACCGCACCCTGGGCGGCGGGCGGGCGCGCAAAGACTTCGATGAAAACGTTATTGGCTCGTTGGTACGTCAAGGGCTGGCAGCGACGAACGAAGAAGGCGTTGAACTGACGCCGCGTGGCCGCCTGTTCATTGATCCACCAACCCAAGATATGGGTACGCCTACGCCACCAGTGCTCGGGCGCTATGTTGCGCCGATCCGGCCGCTCTCGATCGCGAACCGTCCTAAGCCCCCGATGCGCCCCGGTGCACTGGACTACCGTGACATCCCGTCGCGCATGGCTGGTGCACTGGTCGACCATGTTGTAAAGGCGGCTGCGTGACCGGCCAGGATTTTGTAGACGTTGGGCGCGCAGCGCTCAACCAGATTGAAGTACTTCTGGCCGAGTGGTTCCCGCAGGGAGTTCGCCAGGGCCACGAGTTCTGCATCGGTTCGCGCGACGGCGAGGAGGGCCAGTCCCTGCGCATCCGCCTTACCGGCGACAAGGCCGGGGTTTGGTCTGACTTTTCCGACGGCGAAGCCGGCGGTGATCTGATCTCGCTCTACGCCTTCGTCAAGAATCTCTCTCCCGGCCGCGCCTGCGCGGCCCTGGCCGAGCGTCTCGGCATTCCTTTGACCCCGCGCGATAAGTACGCCGGCACAGGGAGCGCCCCAATCGTCTTGAAGCCGAAACAGTCCCCTAATCGCGCGCCTGCGCAAGCCGGACAAGGGGTGGAAGCACCGGCCGAGAAAAAATCTCGCACGCCTTGGGAGCCACTTCTGCCGGTCCCCCAGGACGCTGGGCCGCCTCCGAAAGCACACGTGGTGCGCGGCCGCCCCGAAGCGTCGTGGGAATACCGCGACGTCGAAGGCCGGCTGCTTGGCATGATCTACCGGTTTCTGTGCTCCGATGGCGAGAGTAAGGAAGTGCTCCCATGCGTCTACGCGCGCAATCCAGAGACCGGCCGCAAGGAGTGGCGGTGGATGGCCTTCCCTGAACCGAGGCCTCTGTACCTGCGTGGTCCGCACCGCCCCGAGCTGCCACTGCTGATCCTCGAGGGCGAGAAGTGCGTCGACAAAGCGGATGCGGTGCCGGCCGTACGTGAGGCCTTCGAGGTCCTTACTTGGCCAGGCGGCAGCAATGCCGTCAAGAAGTCCAACTGGTCCGCGATTCGCAACCGGGACGCGATCCTGTGGGCCGACGCCGACGCCAAGGTCTACAAGAAAAACCACGAGTACGCTGGCCAGATCATGCCCGAGTGCGAGCAGCCGGGGATGGTGGCCATGCGCCAGGTCGCTGCGATCCTGGAAGCGCAAGGCTGCAACGTCTTCTTCGTCGACATCCCCGCTCCTGGTGAAGTGGCCGACGGGTGGGACATTGCCGACCTCATTGACGAAGGCGCCACCGAGGCTGACGTCATCGCATGGCTCACCAGGCTGCGGGTCGACCAGGAGGAAGCGGCTGGTGATGTAGCGGTGCCGCCGGAGCCGGCTGAGGACGACGTGCCGGCATGGGTTGCGGAGCAGCTCGGCTCGGCGCCGGTCGGGGATTCCACCCCACTGCCGGCTGGCGCGGGCGTGTCGAAGAAGCAGCTCCGGCAGATACTGATCCAGACCGCAAACGGCGGCGTCAAAGGATGCCGGGAAAACGTCTACATGGTGATGGAGAATGATCCGCGCCTCATCGGCTTGGTCGGCCTGGACATGTTCTCGGGCCTGCAGATGAAGCGCCGTAAGACGCCATGGCCGAGCGAGCCGGGCGAATGGACCGAGTCCGACGACTTCCGCCTGGGCATGTACATGGCCGAGCACCACAGCCTTGTCCTGGCGTCGATCGGCGACATCGAGCGTGGAGTCGCCCAAGCCGCGCGCGAACATTCGTTCAATCCAGTCGTGGACTACTTCGACCGCTGCGCCGCCATGTGGGATGGGCAGGAGCGCATCGCAACGGCCTTCACCAGGTACTGGGGCGCGGCCGATTCGGAGTACCTGCGCCTGATCGCCACCATGTTCTTCATCGGGATCGTGGTGCGCGGCTACAGGCCGGGGGTAAAGAACGACCACGCACCAGTGTTCGAGGGCGGGCAGGGCCGCGGCAAGTCGACTGCGCTCAAGGTGTTGGGCGGCGACTGGTTCGCTGACACGCCCTTCAGGATGGGCGAGAAGGACGGCTACCTGTCGATCCAGGGCGTGCTGCTGTACGAGGTCGCTGAGCTCGAGCAGTTCAACCGTTCCGAGGTCACGGCCATCAAGGCCTTCATGTCCAGTACCGTCGACCGGTTCCGCGAGCCGTACGGCCGCCGAATGAAGAACATGCCACGCCGCTGCGCCTTCGCCGCCACGACGAACGAGGATGCCTACTTCAAGGATTCCACCGGCAACCGGCGCTTCTGGCCAGTAGAGACGGGGCGCCTGGACATCGACGCCCTGATCGCCGATCGCGACCAGTTGTATGGCGAGGCGATCGCCCTGATGAATGCCGGCGTCCAGTGGTGGCCCACCTACGAGCAGCAGCAGCGCCTTATCAGCCCGATGCAGGAAAGTCGCGAGATCCCGGATCCGTGGCATGGCCGCGTGTACGAATACCTGGAGGGCATCGACTCCGAGGGTAAGGCCACGATGGCCGGCAAGATCCAGCGCGTCACCGCGCGCGAGCTTCTCACCAGGGCGCTGCACTTTGAGCTGTCGAAGATGGGTCCGGCGCGGGCGGAAACGATGCGTATCGGCGCGATCATGCGCAAGCTGGGATGGACCAAGGACCGGAGCACGGAAGGCGCGCGAGAGTACTTCTACGAGCGCCCCATAGCGGCTCCAGCAGCAGTAGTCGAGGCAGATGATGACCTGCCAATCTAAACACGCGGCCATGGCCATGGCGGCGACTCACCAGGGATCGTGGGCGTATTGCGCGCAGGCGGAAAAGGTGTGGTCGTCGGTAGTCCAGGCGGCGATTGCTGTCCAACGTCGGCTATCCGTCCAACCTGCCATTTTTGAGGTTAGACGGCTGAAACCCGCATGGATAGTGGGTTTCCCAACCTCCCAACCTCGCCAACTGACATGCGCACCCGCGCGCACCCGCGTATACGTGCGCGACGGGTCGGCGCAGCCTTCTCTCTTTTTGGCAAAACTTGAAAATAGGTTAGGTAGGTTGGGAGGTTGGCAGACACAGCATCCATGCGGGTTCCAGCCGTCGAACCTTTCCGCCAACCCTTCAGCGGTTGGACGGACAAAGACCAGGAGCAGTGATGAGCAAAGGTAGCTTGAGGGATCAGATGCCGGTCGTGACCGACTGGGTAGACAAGATGCGGGAGGTGTTCGGCAAGGCCCACATCGATGGCCAGATCAGGGCAGGGATCAACGGCGAGCCAGTGTTCTACGCCAGCGAGAACGGGCATACGGTGGGGACGAAGCCGAAGCGGGGCTGGCGGGTATTGAAGGACGAGCGGGGAAACCCGACGAGGGTAGTGCAGGGTGATGACGATGGACGTGAGAACAGTAAAGGGGCAAGAGATGGAAGTGATGCGGATAGAAGGTGAATCGTGGCAGGAGCTCGGGAAGGAGCCTGCTGCGCACGGTGATTGCAAGGTGGTGGTGTTAGGTGAGAGGGCCGGCCGGGAGCAGGGTGAGCCCGACAGTCCTTTCAGTAAGGTGATGAAGACGTGGGCGCGCTGGATGACGCTGGCGGACCAGCAGCACTCCAACGGGTGGGCTCACCCGCAAGATGTGAAGGAGTTCATGGCGTGTGGGTCTGCTGTCGAGATCATGATCGACGGCCTGCCTCGTATCCAGTGGTGGGCAGTACGAAAGGCGTTCGGGATTGCGACGGTATGGCGGTTTCCTGAGCACTCATATGAGCAGGCACTAATGGAAGCGGAGCGCAGGCTGTGCAGGTTAATGCAGCGGAATATTGCCACCAGACGATATTTCCATTAGGATATCCGTGCTAGATGCCAATTTTGCGTCTACATAGAGCCAAGGCCCGCACCGAAAGGTAGCGGGCTTTTTTGTTTTCAGCAGGTCAGCGCCGTCACTAGGCCAACCGTCAGAGCCCATGGTAGTGGCTCCAATCCCAAACCTCAAGCAGAAGCTGGACGCCGAATCGGTGCCGGTTGTGGATGACGGTCGTCAGTGCGATGTGCCGCGTCTTGTGCAGACGTCTACACAAAGGAATCGAGATGGCCGTCGACGTGCGCGATGCGATCAGGCAGATCACAAGCGGGATGCTGGTCGAGGAGAAGCAGGTCAAGTTCGCGACTCGGGTCGCCTTGACCCGTACGGCCAAGAGGGTCGAGGTTGCTGAGCAACACGAGATGCGCGACAGCTTCCACGAGCCGACAAACTTCACCTTGACGGGAACGTTCGTGCGGCCAGCGACAGCATCGAACCTGTCGGCTGAGGTCAAGCTCAAGGACTTTGCGAGCAAGAGCAGCACGCCGGCAGCGAAATACCTGGAAGCTCAGATCAAGGGCGGGTCACGCAGGCAGAAGCGATTCGAGCGCGCGCTGGAGTCGATCGGCGCTCTGCCACCTGGATATCGCGTGGTCCCAGGCGAGGGGGCGCAGCTGGACGCTCACGGCAACATGAGCCGTGGTCAGATCGTCCAGATCCTCTCGTACTTCAAGGCGTTCCCCGAGGCTGGGTACAAGGCGAACATGAGCGATAAGCGCCGGGAGGCGCTGCAGCGTGGAAGCAGGACGCGTCAGGGCTTCGCGTACTTCGTCGGAAGGCCTGGCGATCGCCTCCCGCACGGCATCTACCAGCGCGTCCAGTTCGCTGGAGGCACAGCGATCAGGGCGGTGATGATCTTCGTCCGCGACGCCGTCTACCAGAAGACATTCGACTTCGGCTACGTGGCCACGTCGACCATCGAGCAGCACTTCGCCGGCGAGTTCACCCGCGCGCTGGCCGAGGCGCGAGCAACTCAGCGCTGACCTTTTCGATTTCCAAGGTACTCCCGCGAGGGGGGGCCTTCAAGGGTAATTCGAACCCCGAGTTTTCTCTAGTCACAGACCCGTCCTAAGGGGGTTGTATTGTCACACTTTGACCTAACCAAGCCGATGACGCAGGCTGCTTTTGGCGCGCTCGTCGGCGTCAGCCAGCAGGCCATCGGTAACTTGGTGGGCCGAGGTGTTCTCGACAAGGACATGGACGGCCACCAGATGCTGCAGGTGTACTGCTCGCACCTTCGCGAGCAGGCCGCCGGCCGCGCGGCGAACGAAGGCCTCGACCTGGCCACCGAGCGAGCCGGCCTGGCCAAGGCGCAGCGCGAGAAGATCGAGATGCAGAACGCGGTCACGCGCAACGAGCTGGCGCCCGTCGCACTGATCGAGGAAGTCCTGTCGAAGGCCGGCGGCAAAATCGCCGGCATCCTCGAGGCGATCCCTGGCGCCGTGAAGCGCCGTGTTCCCAGCCTGTCGGGTGAGGAAATCAAGGCCATCGCGGGCGAGATCGCGCGCGTGCGGAACGTCGTCGCCGGCATGTCGCTCGACGATTTGCGCGAGCCTGACGAGGAGGGCGGGGATGGCGAAGGCGCCGAAGAGGAGCTCGAGCTATGAGCAGCATGCACGAGGTCCTGAACTGGGACTCGCCTGCGCTGGCCAAGACGGTCACGCGTGGCCTTGGAACGTTCGGCGTCCCACCGCCGATGACGCTCGAGGAGTGGGCGGCAGAGCACTTCTACCTGTCGGCCGAATCGTCGTACGTCGAGCAGGCATGGCGGCCGTGGCCCTTTCAGCGCGCGATCCTCGCGTGCATCAGCAACGACGACATCCGTGCGATCGATTTCAAGAAGTCGGCCCGAGTAGGCTACACG
Source organism: Telluria sp. ZB4P36 (assembly GCF_059685865.1). NCBI lineage: Bacteria > Pseudomonadati > Pseudomonadota > Betaproteobacteria > Burkholderiales > Oxalobacteraceae > Telluria > Telluria sp. ZB4P36. The sequence goes on along the minus strand of NZ_JCASIE010000004.1, from coordinate 248,165 downwards.
AAGATGCTACTGGCGGCCGTCGGCTACTTCGCCGAGCACAAGCGCCGCAACCAAGCACTCTGGCAGCCGACCGACGGAGACAGCGACGAGTTCGTCAAGACCGAGCTCGACCCGATGCTGCGCGACGTGAAGGTCATGCGCAAGGCGATGCCTGCCCACGTGTCCAGGCACAAGGACAACACGCTCGCGCAGAAGAAGTTCCTTGGCTGCCTGCTGCATACGCGCGGCGGCACCACCGCGCGCGCGTATCGCCGGATCTCGGTCGACGTCGCCCTGCTGGACGAGCTGGACGCGTTCGACCGCGACGTCGAGAAGGAAGGCTCGCCCGACGTGCTGGCGGCCAAGCGGGTGGAAGGCGCGACCTTCCCGAAGATCATCACCGGCTCGACGCCAAAGCTGCAGGGGTTCTCGCTCATCGATGACCGTCACCAGGCGGCGGACGTGCGCCTCAAGTACGCAATCCCCTGTCCAGAATGCGGCGAGTTCCATGCACTCTCTTGGGGCAAGAAGGACGAGCAGCACGGCTTCAAGTGGGTCAACGGCGATCCGGAAACGGTGCGTCACCTGTGTCCGCACTGCCACTGCCTGATCACCCAGGCGCAGTACCTGGCCGTGGCCGACCAGGGGTGGTGGCAGAACGAGGACGGCAGCATCACGGTCGACGCAGCCGGCATCTTCCGAAACGCTGCAGGCGAGGAGATCCCGGCGCTCGAGCATATCGCGTTCCATGTCTGGACCGCGTACAGCCCGCTGGTGACCTGGTCGCGGTTGGTCGAGGAGTTCATGGAGGCCTACGAGAAGGCGCAGGGCGGCGACATCACCAAGCTCAAGGCATTCACCAATACGACGCTGGGTGAGGTCTGGGCCCTGGAGCAGGAGAAAAGCGACGCCGAGCAGCTGAAGGAGCGCGCCGAGCCCTACAAGCTCGGCACCGTGCCGATGGGGTGCGTGCGGCTGCTGGCCGGCTGCGACACCCAGGACAACCGGATCGAGGTCACCGTGCGCGGCTACGGTCGCGGATGCGAGAGTTGGAAGGTCGACCATCGCATCTTCTACGGCAACCCGAGCGAAGACCAGGTGTGGGAGGACGTCGCCGAATACCTGTTCGAGGCCGACTTACCGCACGCGGGCGGCCAGCTGCTGCGCATCTACGCCTCCGCGATCGATACCGGCGGCCACCACACCCAGGCGGTCTATGCGTTCGTGGCCAAGCACGCCGCCCTTGGCCGGAAGATCTTCGCGGTCAAGGGGCGCTCCGGGCGCGAGAAGCACATCAAGGACGGCGTCTCGAAGGTGGACATCGACTGGCGCGGCAAGACCAAGAAGCGCGGCCTGTTCCTGTGGCAGGTCGGTACCAACCTGGCCAAGGACCTGATCTACGGCCGCCTGCAGATCACAAAGCCGGGACCCGGCTATATGCACTTCTCGAAGGAGTCGACGGATGAGTATTTTGCGCAAATGGCAGGCGAGGCTCGGGTGGAGCGGGCTACCGCTGGCGGAAAGGAATCGCGCTGGACGGCGCTGCGCCGGCGAGTGGAAGCATGGGACTGCACGGTCTACGCGGTCTGGCTCGAAACCCACCTGGAGCTGGCCAAGAAACCGGCCAAGTGGTGGGACGCCCTCGAGGCCGAAGTCCAGCCCGCCATCGGCGACCTCTTCAGCCAGCCCGCTGCAGCCGCAGCCGAGCCGGTGAGGCCGGCGCCGCCGGCGCAGCACAAACCACCGGCACCGGCTGCACCGCCGGCGTCGCTACAAAACAGGAGCGCGGGCAACAGATTCGCGTCCGACGATTGGTCCAGTAGGGGATTTAGCTGATGCAGAACGAAAACGACATTGTGGGCGCCTTAGTCGGCCTGGTGAGTGCCACGCTCGGCTACGCCGTATTCACGCCCGAGATGCAGCGTGCGATCGATGCGACTATCCGCGCCCAATGGGGTGGACAAGAAGTGTATGTCAAGAAGAACAGCATAGATTTCGAAAAGCGCGCATTGGAAGTCAAAGCAAAATATAACGGGCGCAATCGGATCGAACTAATGGCGCAATACGGGATTAGTCGATCTCAATTTTATAGGTTTATCAAGGGGGAGTAATTCCGTAAGGCCTGACCCGCGCGTTATGATAGTGCGCGGGCCCAAAATAATGCTAGAGAGGCTACAAAACCAAATCGGGTACACCAATCAAGGCAACTGGCGGTGGGATAAATGTATCATTCATATCCTGGGAGCTATAAATATCTGATCCCTGATCTGGATCGCCGATTACGATCATCGGCATTTCATTGCCATCGTCGTCATATATCGGATATAAGGGGGCAATTACCTTTACATTAGGATCATATTGCGGCCCAGGCTTGATTGTCCCTTCCTCTACGGTTCTCCATCCTCCAGTCTGCTGCTTAGCGCTGGCAGTGGTGTCGTAAACCCTTACGTCTGGGTTTGAACCGTAAAAAGAATCATGAGATGGTCGCTCCGGCTCACCAAGTCTTGCCGCTATTCTAGCTTCATACGCGGTAGCAACATCTTCTTCAAAAGTACTATTAGGCCCCGTTGGACCGTAGAACCAGTGATATAACTCATGGGCAAGTACTAACGCCGGAGAAATTGCACCGAGGCTACCAGCTTTGTCGACAACGTTGACAGAATACATTGGGTTCCATGTAATGGTATTCGTGCTTGGTGAAAAATTAGCCTTTAATTCGTCCGTGAAATTTACCCATACATGATTATTGAACAGTTGGTCTCGGAGAAACGCGCCCTCCGGAGTTGTACTAATATAATCCAGAGCCTTCATAAAATTTGCTCTGTCTTGATCAGATCCATTTTTGAAGAACACCATTAGCTGCGAATTGTCCGGCATATTGTCTCCATTTTAATTAACACAGGATTCGGAAAAATTTTTCCGCGTTTTTACATTGCGTGCTGCATTGCGTAATTGCTCCAACAATGTTCGGTCAGATGTGATAAATAAGGCATCGGCGCTCTTATCGCCATAGAATGTTCCAAGCGTTTTTCCTTGCGGAGTTCTCACGTCGCTCAATAGAAACCTAATTTTCCCTCCGTTTTTCAAAAAAATCACAACAACATTTCGAAGCGCATATTTTTCTGATTTATCGGAAACGATAACATTTTCGCCCAATATCGACAGGATGTCGCCTAATTGCTTCACATCGCCAGCTGCCGAGAAAGTGCAGCCCCAAGTAGGCAAATCCTCCTCGCGTAAAGGCCTAATCGTAGTATTTCCTTCTGGCATCAGCATCAACTCGATGTGTGACACTGAATCCACGGAAGGTAGTTGTAGTTGAGGAGTATCTGCGGCAATACAGTTTGTCTGGACGGCTAAACCGAAGAGCGTAACAAAAAGCAAATTTTTGAGATGCATATGTTTCTCCTTTAACAGCGACAACGTTACATGGTATTTACCGGTTGAAGTTCACACATTATCACTTAGGCACCGACATGTTGACGGTGTGTCCTGGGCAGTTGCAGTAATCTGTTCCACTTTTTCCCTAGAAATGGGACTGCGCCAGCGGTAGTGTTGGGCGCTCAGATCAAGGAGCGTCCAATGACAACAGCAGCAACCATGGTTTCCGAGTACATGAAGGCCGAGGTGGCCGTCCTGGCCGGCAAGACCATCTCCTTCCAGGGCCGCTCGATGGGCATGGAAAACCTGGAAGAAATCCGTGCCGGTCGCCGGGAATGGGAAGCCCGTGCAGCGCAGGAGTCCCGGGTGGCCAGCTGCCGCCCGTCGATCGGCGGCATGTCGTTCTCCGTGGCCAGGTTCGGGGATTGATGATGAAAGCCGACCCGAAGGTGCACCTCAACTTCGTCGACCAAGCGATCGCGTTTTTCTTCCCAGGCGCCGGCGTGCGCCGCCTCGCCGCGCGAAACGTGCTGAGCCATTATGAAGCGGCCAAGCCCTCCCGCCTGCGCAAAGGCCGCAAGGCCAACGGTTCGCCGAACTCTGGCCCGCAGATGGGCGCAGTCGGCCTGCGTGGCCTTGCCCGCAATCTCGAGGCGAACCACGACATCGCGCGCGGTGCGCTGCGCACCCTGGTGAACAACGTGGTGGGCGCGAGCGGTATCGGAATCGAGCCGCAGCCGCGTCGCCGTGACGGCTCTATCCATGTCGAGTACGCGGCCGCGCTGCGCACGGCATACCGCAACTGGGCCCAGACGCCCGAGGTCACGCAGCGGCATCACTGGAGCAAGGTGCAGCGCATGGTTGCGAAGACCTGGCTGCGCGACGGCGAGTGCTTTGCGCAGCGCCTGATCGGCGCAGTTCCGCTGCTCGACCACGGCACCAAGGTCCCGTACTCGCTTGAGCTGATCGAGCCGGACCTGATCCCGTTCGACCACCATGATGCCGCGCGCGGAATTCAGCAGGGGATCGAGCGCAATACCTGGGGCAAGCCGACCGGCTACTGGGCTTACAAGGAATGCCCATGCGGCGACGTGTGGACGAAGCGGAGCTACGAGCTCAAGCGAATCGAGGCGGGGCGCATGCACCATATCGCCTCGCTCGACCGTATCGGCCAGCTGCGCGGCGTCTCCGAATTTGCCAGCGTCATCACGCGCCTCGAGGACATCAAGGACTACGAGGAGTCCGAGCGCATTGCCGCCAAGGTTGCGGCCTCTTTGACCGCGTACGTCAAGAAGGGATCGCCCGAGAGCTTCGGCGCGGATCCCGATACGCCTGCCGGCCAACCGCGCGAGCTGAACCTCGCACCCGGCATGATCATCGACAGCCTGGCGGTGGGCGAGGAGATCGGCATGATCGACTCCAACCGCCCGAACCCGAACCTGATCACGTTCCGCCAGGGCCAGCTGCGCGCAGTCGCTGCCGGCCTGGGAGGTAGCTACTCGAGCATCTCGCGCGACTACAGTGGGACCTATTCTTCTCAACGGCAGGAGCTGGTGGAACAGTGGATCCACTACGCGGTCCTGTGCGACGAATTCGTAGGGCAGTTCGTGCAGCCGACCTGGAACGACTTCGTGCTGGCGGCACGCCTGTCCGGCGTTGTTCCCATGCCGGCGGACGTTGATCCGGATACCGCCGATGATGCGCTTTTCGTCGGCCAGTCGATGCCCTGGATCGATCCGCTCAAGGAAGCCCTTGCATGGGAGGCCCTCGTCGAAGCTGGCTTCGCCAGCGAGGTCGAGGTCATGCGGAAGCGCGGTGTCAATCCGCGCGACGTGCTCGAGCAGATCGTGGCGCACCGCACTGAGTGCGCGGAGAAGGGCCTGGTCTTCAAGTCCAACTTCGCCAATCAGAACAAGAGCACGCCGCCTGCGCCGCCACCGGAAGAAGCGAAGGACGAGTAGCCGTCCGGACCGCCAACCGAAGCCGCCCCTGGGCGGCTTTTTCTTTGGGCGCTCGATGCAAAAACTGTCTCATTTCTCCCTAGAAATGGGACTCGCGGACAAACACACTACAGGCTTCAACACGACCATCAACCGACGAAGGAACTGACGATGGCAACACCGACAGACGACAAGAACAAGACGCCGCAGTGGTACACCATCCGTGCCAAGGCGGGAGCCCGCGTGAGCGCATCCGGCGCCGCCCTGGCGGCAGCGGCCGAGATCCTGATCTACGGCGACATCGGCGAAAGCTGGTACGGCGACACGATCGCTGCCAGCAACTTCGTGCGCGACGTGGCCGCCCTTGACGTGGAAGAGTTGACCGTCCGGATCAACAGCTATGGCGGCTCGGTTACCGACGGTATTGCCATCCATAACGCGCTGAAGCGTCACAAGGCACACGTCACCACTGTCGTCGACGGCATCGCCGCGTCGATCTCCAGCCTCATCGCCATGGCTGGCGACACGGTCGAGATGGCCGAGAACGCGCAGCTGATGATTCATGCACCGTGGGGCTGGAACTCCGGCAACAGCACGGCCATGCGCGAATACGCGGACATGCTCGACAGCTGGGCCGACGCGATGTCGACCACCTATGCGTCGAAGACCGGCACCGACAAGGCCGAGATGCTGGCCCTGCTCACGGACGGGAAAGATCACTGGTACACGGCCGAGCAAGCGCTCGAAGCCAAGTTCGTCGACGCCGTCATCACTGGCCTCCCCATCGCAGCCATGGCGCACATGAAAGATTCAATCAAGGCGCGGTATGCATCGCTTCCGCAGCCGACTCCCCCGGCGGCAGCTGCCGCGCCTCAACCACAATCGAAAGAGAGCAATACGATGAACGAAGAAGAGAAAAAGGCCGCTGCCCAGGCTGCCGCAAATGACGCACTGGCCGCCGACAAGGCTCGCCGCGCAAGTATCGCTGCTGCGTTCTCGAAGTTCACCAGCGTCGAAGGCGTCGCCACCTTGCAGGCCGCTTGCGCCGACGACCATGGCTGCACCGTCGAGCAGGCGAACACCAAGCTGCTGGCCCACCTCGGCCAGGGCTCGACGCCGGTGGCCGGCAGCTACATCGTCACCCTGGAAGACGAGCGTGACAAGTTCCGCGCTGGTGCCCAGGCCTCGATCCTCGCTCGCAGCAACCTGGCCAAGGACGACGGTGCCAACAACTATCGCGGCTTCTCGCTGATGGACCTGGCGCGCGAGTGCCTGGCCCACGCCGGCGTGAACGCGCGCGGCTTGGACAAGATGGCAGTGGTCGCTGCCGCCTTCACCCACACCAGCTCGGACTTCCCGCTGCTTCTGGCCAACGTCGCGAGCAAGGCGATGCTGAAGGGCTACGAAGAAGCAGACGAGACTTTCCAGCTGTGGACCTCGACCGGCACCCTGGGTGACTTCAAACCGGGCAAGCGTCTGGACCTGAACACCTTTCCGTCCCTGGACAAGATCCAGGACGGCGGCGAGTACCAGTACGCCAACGTGGGTGAGCGCGGCGAGACGGTGCAGCTTGCCACCTACGGCAAGATGTTCTCGCTGACCCGCCACACCATCATCAACGACGACCTGGACGCTTTCACGAAGATCCCGCGTCGCATGGGCCGCGCTGCTATCCGCACCATTGGTGACCTGGTGTACGCGATCCTGACGGGCAATCCGGTGATGGCGGACGGTACGACGCTGTTCCACGCCGACCACAACAACCTGCTGGCAGGCGCCGGCATCAACACCGCTGCAGTCGACGCGATGCGCGTCGTCATGGCCAAGCAGACCGATGGTGTCGCGAGCGCGCTGAACATCCGCCTGGCCAAGCTGCTGGTTCCGGTGGCTCTGGAAGGTACCGCCAAGGTCGTCAAGGACAGCGAGTACGAAGTCGGTGCCGGCGTTAAGAACAACACCGTGCCGAACTCGGTGCGCGGCACCTTCGAAGTCATCAGCGACGCACGTCTGGACAAAGCCCCGACAGTTTGGTACGGCGCCGCTGACCAGAACATCCACGACACCGTGGAAGTGCAGTACCTGGACGGCAACCAGACCCCGACGCTGGAGCAGCAGGACGGCTGGACCCGCGACGGCGTCGAGTTCAAGGTGCGCATGGATGCCGGCGTCAAGGCGCTCGACTTCCGCACCCTGGCCAAAAACCCGGGCGCATAACCCCAACCACCCACGGCGCCGCGCAAGCGGCGCTCCCTGAATCGAAAAGGAGCCAGTAATGGCAAAGAATTACGTGAGCGAAGGCGACGTGCTCGACTTCACCAACACCGGCGCTGCTATCGCTTCCGGTGCCGTCGTGGCGATGGGCAAGCGCATCGGTATCGCACTGGCTGACATCCCAACCAACAGCACCGCCGCGGTGTCGGTGACCGGCGTATGGACCGTCACGAAGCTGGCAACGGATGACATCCAGCAGGGCGAACCGCTGTACTGGGACCCGGCCAACAACCGCCTGACCGAGACCGCCGGCGCCCTCAACGTCGCCGGCTACGCTGCAGCGCCGGCCGCCGCCGGCGTCGCCACCGTCCGCATCAAGATCAACGCTTGATGTTCGCTGACCTCGAGGCTCGGGCCAATCGCCTGGTGATGCAACGCCTGGCGAATGCCATCGCGCGCATCCCAGGCGTCGAGGGCGACATCCCAGTCATCTTCGACGCCGAGTACAAGGCAGGCATGGTCGGTCTCGGCATGGGCGCTGCGGCACCGCAGATGGTCATCGCCAGCGACCGGGTGCCGGACGACTTCAGCGAGATGCGCATCACCGTCAACGGTGCCGCCTGGAAGGTGGCTGACTGCCAGCCGGACGGCGACGAGGCGGGCCTCAGCGTGGCTCTGTTGGAGAAAGCATGACGAGCCAGCATCTGGCCATCGTCCAGGCGATCGCGCAGCGCCTGGAGCAGGAGCCGGCCCTGGCCGATGCCAAGTGCTATCTCAACCGCCGGCGCACGATCGCGGCCAACGTGACGCGCGCGGTCGTGGTCCGCCTCGGCCGCTCCTTGTCGCAGGAGGTGACGCAGTTGGGCGGCCGCACCACCTGGCACACGCTGATCGAGATCGAGTGCTACGGCCGCGACGGCGCCGACGACGTGCCCGGCACCGTCGTCGACCAGGTGACCGAGGCAGTCTTCGACAACCTCGACGCCGGCCCAGGCCTCGGCTACGGCGTGATGGACATCGAGCCCCTTGCCGGCGACACGCTGGCCTGGGACTTCGATCAGCTGGACAACAGCATGGCGTGCGTGACCGCGCGCTTCGTAGTGAAACACCAAACAAATGGGAGAACCCTGAAGTTATGAACGACCAGATCGACGGCGCCAACGAGGCGCTGCAGACCACCGGCCAGGGCCAAGTGCAGACGTCTGCACAGGCAGCAGCCGAAGTGGTGCACAAGGAGCCTGCCCTGGGCGGCAGCTATATCCGTAACCCCGACACCGGCGACCTGGTCAAGCAGGAGCCGCAAGCTGAAGAAAGCGAAGGAGAATAAGCATGGCTGAACGTCTCGTACGCAAGACCGTCATCCTGTGCAAGCTGGAAACCACCTACGCTCAGGATGCGGCTCCGACCCCGGCGGCGAACGCCCTGCTGGTCAGTAACATGACCGTCAATCCGCTGAACGCCGAGTACATCAAGCGCGACATCATCCGCGAATACCTGGGCGGCTCGGAAGAGCTGCCTGGCGCGAGCTATGTCGAGTGCGGCTTCGACATCGAGCTGGTCGGCGCCGGCACCCTGGCTACTGCGCCGGCCTGGGGCCCGCTGATGCGTTCCATCGGCTTTGCCGAAACGATCACGGCAGGGGTCCGCGTGGACTACACCCCAGTTTCCGGCGCCTTCGAATCGTCGACCATCTACTACTACGACGACGGCGTGCTGCACAAGCTGCTCGGCGTGCGCGGCACTGCGACGCTGGACCTGACCGTGGGCCAGAAGCCAACCATCAGCTTCAAGTTCATGGGTGTCGACGGCGGCATCGCTGCTGTTGCGAATCCATCCACAACGCTGACTGCATGGCGCGTGCCGCAGATCGTGACCGACGACAACTCGGGCGACATCACCATCGGCGCGACTCATGCCGTGGCCACGGTGCCGGCGTTCGCAACCGGCCAAGCGTACCCGAGCCAGGGCTTGACCATCGACCTGGGCATCAGCGCAACCTTCCAGAAGCTGCTGGGCGAGAAGTCGATCGCCATCACCGACCGCGAAGTGACCGGCGCCGTCAAGCTGAAGCTGACTGCCGCGCAGGAAGTCGCGTTCATGGCCGACGTCAAGAGCGCCGCGAAGAAGAGCATCGGCCTGATCCATGGCACCGTCGCCAACGACAAGGTTGGCGTCTTCCTGCCGGCGGCGCAATTCAAGGAACCGACGAAGGAAGAGCTCAACGGCGAGCGCCTGTGCGGCTACAAGCTGCGCGCGCTGCCGGTCGCCGGCAACGATGAATTCCGCATCTTCACCAGCTTCGCCTAACAACCAGGGCCTCCGGGCCCGCAATTCGAGAGACACCATGAACAAACGTTTTATCCCCGTCATCAGCGCGACCGTGCTCGTTACCGTCAAGGGCTCCACCAAGGACGCCGCCGGCCAGCCGGTGCCCTTCAAGTTCACCCTGACCTGCAACCGTCTGCCGGCGAGCAACCTGAAGGAGCGCATCAACAGCGGCGAGTTCGATATGAAGGAAGTCATGAAGGAAGTGACGACCGACTGGAAGGGCCAGCGCCTCATCACCGACCAGGAGACCGGCCAGCCGGCAGAGTTCTGCCCTGAAGCGTTCGACGCCCTGCTGGACATCAGCGGTATGGCCCTGGTGTGCTTCAACGCGTTCGCCAAGGAATCGAGCGCGAACGAAAAAAACTAGCGCAGGTCGCGCGCTGCGCTGCGCTGGGCCAGCTGGTCAGCCCTGAGCAGCTCGAGGAAGACAAGGCAGCGGTCGACGAGGCCGCTGCCGCGTTCGGCCTGATGCCAGTGTTCCAGCAGGAGCAAGCGGAGCCGATCTACCTGTGGCCCGAAAACGTGGGTGCCTGGAACTTCTTCCAGGATGTCTCGACCCAGTGGCATGTCGGCCCAACCGGCGTCGTCGGGCTGAACTACGCCGGCGTGCTGGTCGTGCGGGATGCGAAGGGCATCCGGCGCAAGGAATGGCCGAAGCTGTTTTCTGAGATCCAGGCGATGGAGCGCGCGACCTTGGCGGCGTGGAGAGAAAAGAAGAAATGAGCGAATCCCGAGTAGTAATTACAGCAGATGCCGACCGCGCGGTAAATGAGTTCCAACGGTTCCGCACCCAGGCCGTCGGCGCCCTCGACCAGGTATCCAAGGCCGGCGGCATCATCGGCGGCCTGCTGGCCGGGGTCGGTGCGTCGCTGTCGATCGCTGCATTCACCGGCTGGATCAAGACCGCGATCGACGCCACCGATGCCGCCAGCGACCTGTCGCAGAAGACCGGCATCGCGATCGAGCATCTGGCGGGCCTTGAACTGGCCTTCCAGAAGGGCGGCATGGAAGCCGGCGCCCTCGAAGGAACGATGTCGAAGCTGTCCAAGCAAATCGTGGACGGCAACAGTGCGTTCGAAAAGCTCGGCCTGAAAACGAAGGACTCGACCGGCCAGCTCAAATCAAACAAGGACATGCTGTACGAGCTGGCCGACCAGTTCGCCAACATGGAGGACGGCGTCCAGAAGACGGCACTCGCGCAGGAAATCTTCGGCAAGTCGGGCGCGGCCATGATCCCGATGCTCAACGAGGGCTCGGAAGGCCTGCGCGAGATGGACGAGATGGCGCGCAAGCTGGGCCTGTCCTTAAGCGAAGAAGCTGTCGAGCAGGCAGGGAACTTTAACGACACGTTGGACCTGCTCGCCTTGGGCGGGCAGGGTGTTGCGCGAGGAATCGCGGCCGAGCTGCTGCCGACCTTGAGCAACCTGACTGGCCAATTCCTCACCACGATGACAAGCGGTGAGGGCCTGAAGAAAACCGCAGACTTCCTGAGCGCAAGTTTGAAGGTGCTCTACACCGCTGGCGTAGCGATCGTTGAGGTCTTCTCGACCGTTGGTAAGGTAATTGGCGGTGTGGCAGCCTATATCACGACCAGCCTCTCTGGCGCCGCGGAGCAGTTGGGCTTCCTGTTAAAGGGTGACTTCGAAGGATATTTTGCGGCTTTGAAGCGCACAGCCGTGGCGGCTGGCAGCGTAGTTGTCAACACCGCGAAGGATGTGGGGCAAGGATGGTCGGACAGCATGACGAGCGTTTCCAATGTGTGGGGTGAGGGCTCGAGCAAGATGGTCGATTCGATGGTCAATATCACCCGGCAGTCAAAGGTGATGGGACTGAGTGCGGCAGAGGTCGCCGAGCAGTCGAAGAAGACAGCGCAGGCGCACCAAGAGGAGGCGAAGGTGCTGGCCGAACTGGCGGGTCTGACCGGTTCCTTTGCCAAGGAATGGGACCAGCTCAGCACCCAATATGCCAAGGGCCGGATCTCGCTCGAGCAGCTGACGAAGGCGCAGGCAGACCTCCTTGCCAAGCAACCGGCTGTCAAAGCTGCAGCGGAAGAGGAAACTGCCCAGCGTAAGGCGATGACCGAGGCGGCTGAGCAGTTCGCCAAGGCTTTCGACCTGGCGGCCGACGCTAAGGCGCGCGCACTGGCAGGCCTGCAGGCGCAGCGTGACGAGAACGAGCAGATCGGGCTGAACGCCATCGAGCTGGCCGAGCTCAACGCCGTGCGCCTGGAAAGCCGCGCAGTGCGTGCCGAAGAAAATGCCGAGATCGCGGAAGGCCTGGACCTGAGCGGCGAGCTCGCGCAGCAGTACCGCGACGAGGCGGCAGCGCTGCGGGCGCTCGCCGGTGAGCAGCGTCAGGGCGCGCGCAAGAAGATCGCGGCCGACGAGGCCAAGTCGGCAGAGGAAGAATGGAAGCGGGGCGCCGAGAGTATCGAGAAGTCGCTGACCGATGCGCTGCTACGTGGCTTCGAGTCGGGGCAGTCGATCGGCAAGAACCTGATCAGCACGCTCAAGAACATGTTCAGCACGCTCGTGCTGCGCCCGGTCATTGCGGCGATCGTCAACCCAGTGGCCGGCGCCGTGACCGGTATGCTTGGCCTTTCGGGGGCTGCACAGGCTGCGGGCGCCGCTGAAGGCGGCGGCATGGGAAGTGCTGGTAGCCTGCTCGGCGGCCTCAGTGGCCTGTCTGGATCATTTGGCAGCGGCCTGATGTCCGGGCTGTCCGCATGGGGGGCTGAAGGCTCTGTCATGGGTTTGCTCAACAGTGGTGCGCTTTTCGGTGGCGGCATCGCCAACGGTCTCGGTGCAATCGCCGGGGCCCTTGGCCCGATCGCTCTGGGCATCGGCGCTGCAGTCGCCATCTGGAAGAAGCTGGACACCTCCGGCACCTACCACACCGGCGGCGCCGCATCGGCCACCGGCGGCACGGTCTCCACGATCCGTGCCGAGCAGCTGCGCTTCGAGCGCACGCGCACGAACGCGGACACCGAGAAGTTCGTCGGCCAGCTGGCCGGCGGCGTGGTGAATATCCTGGACTCGGCCGCGCTGGCGTTCGGCAAGGCCGCCGGCTACACGGCTGCAACCGCATTTGCCGACGACACCAGCAAGGACGGCGCATGGGGCGCGCTGGTGATCTCCAAGCTCGGCGAGAAGATCGTCGACTGGCAGGATACCCGCACCTCCCGCTGGGCACCGAAGGAGTTCGCCAACGGTGAAGCTGGCCAGAAACAGTACCTCGAGGCGCTGAGCAAGTCCGTCCGTACCGCGCTCGACACCATCGGCCTGCCGTCGTGGGCCAAGCAGATGCTCGACGCCGTAGGCGAGGGCGCAGGGCTCGAGGAGCTGGCGAAGGTGGTGGACGGCATCAATGCGACTCAGGGCGCGCTCAGGATGCTCGGCGAGCAGCTGATCGGGTTCGCCGGCCTGAGCGACACGGCCGTGGCCGCACTGATGAAGGCAACTGGCGGGATCGAAGCCCTGGCCAACGGCGCCGCATCCTTCATGCAGAACTATTACACCGAGGCCGAGAAGACGGCGACGGTCACGAAGCAGATGACCGCTGCGTTGGGCGCCGTGAGCTTGCAGATGCCGACCAACCGCGCCGAGTTCCGCAAACTGTTCGAGGCCCAGCTGGCCCTCGGCGAAGCAGGGGCGCCGGCCGTGGCTGTCCTGCTCCGCTGGCAGCAGGCATTTGCGGACCTCCATCCCGAGCTGGACAAACTGGCTGACGCAACGACGGGTGTCACCGACTCCGTCAAGTCGGCCGCTGATGCCCAGGCTGAGGCTCGGGCAGCGCTCACCGAAGCGTACGACGCAGAGCGGGAGGCGATCGAGGCGACCATGGGCCGTATGGGGGCGTTCGCCGGCAGCTTGCGCTCGCTGCGTGACAGTTCGCTTCTCGGCAACCTGTCGCCGCTAACTCCGCAGCAGAAATATGTAGAGGCGCGAGCGCAGTACGAGCGCACGCTGGCGGCCGCGCGCGGCGGCGATGAAGCCGCCCAGGGCCGGTACGCGGACGCGTACAGGGCCTTCCTGGAAGCGTCGCAGCTGGTGAACGCATCGGGCGCGCAGTATCAGCGCGACTTCGCCTATGCCCAGGCAGCGACCGAGGAGGCCATCCAGTGGGCCGAGCAGCAGGTCGACGTCAGCAAGGCAAGTCTCGATGCGATGAAGGCACAGGTGACCGGCCTGGTGTCCGTCAAGAACGCGGTGTTGACCGTCACCGATGCGATCAAGGCTCTGGCCGCGACGATGGGTGCAGCCGGCACGCCGGCGGTCAATGCCTCGCAGACCGGCGCCCTGCCGTCGCTGTACCAGTCAATCCTGGGCCGCGCTCCCGACGCCGACGGCCTCAAGTACTGGCAGCAGCAGATGTCTTCGGGCGCGTCGATCAGCGATATCGCCAAGGCGATCAGCCTGAGCGACGAGGCGCTCAACATGCGCGGCTTCGCTGCCCCGGCGCCGCTTCCCGACTTCAGCCGCATGGGGACGGTCGACATGGTTCCCCTGGTCAGCGAGATCAAGCGCCTGAACGAGGAAGTGGTCAGGCTGCGCGCCGACGCCGAGCGGCAGACTGGTGACTCGATCCAGGCGAACGCCATGGCGGCTGATAGCTCGGCTGAAAAGATTGCGGCCGCGACCGCAGAGCTGGCCAGGGTGGCAGCGCAATCCCGTGAAACGAGGGTGTTCCCAGAATGACCGATCAACAATTTCTCACCTGGTTGAAGGACCAGGCGGCCGTTCGCACGGTGCTGATCGAGGCTGTGGCCAGGATCGGCAACGTCGAGACGACCATCTACATGTCGACGGTCGCCTACAACACGGCGCCGGCCGACGTCCCGGCGAACACGCATTACCGGCCGATCGCGAGTGTGGGTGTGCTGTTCACCGAGGAGCTTTCGCTCACCGGCGACGGAGCACTGTCCGCCGGCGATATCGAGATCGACAACTACAATGGCGAGCGTGACGCCTGGCTCGACTACGTTTGGACGAACCGGCCGTTCAAGGCCTACATCGGCGACGTGCGCTGGCCGCGCGCGAGCTTCCGGCCGATCTTCGACGGCATCGTCGCAGACATCGCCCCAGGTGGGCGGGAGAAGCTGCTGCTGAAGCTGCGCGACAAGCTGCAGCGGCTGAATGCACCTCTCAGCGAGGCCAAGCTCGGCGGCGGCACTGAGAATGCCGATGCGCCGATCCCGCTGGCCTTCGGCGAGGTGCACAACGTCACGCCTCTGCTGGTCGACCCGGCAACCCTGCAGTACCAGGTCCACGCCAGCGCAGTCGAGGGAATCTTCGAAGTGCGCGACAACGGGGTCCCGGTCGACGTGACCGTGAACAATGCGGCCGGCACCTTCACGCTGCAGCACGACTTGAAGGGAGCCGTGACGGTCTCCCTGCAGGGCGATAAGGCCGGCGCCTATGCCAACACCGTGGCCGCCCTGGTGCGCCGCCTCGTGACGGGCTACGGTAAGGCCACCGAACGGTTCACCGAGGCTGATCTGGACACGGCCAACCTGGACGCGTTCGACGCGCAGCACCCGGCCCCTGTTGGCCTGTATGCACCCGATCGCTTGAACGTGCTGGCCGCGTGCCAAATGCTGACCGGCAGCGTGGGTGCGCAGCTCTCGATGTCTCGCCTTGGGAAGCTGCGCCTCATCCAGCTCGCGCTGCCGGCGCCTGGGGCTGTGGTCGACGTGCGGCCGCAGCACATGATCGAGCGCTCCCTGGTTCCCACCGGCCGCACAGCTGTCGTGGGCGCGGTGAAGCTCGGGTTCAACAAGAACTGGACGGTTCAGCGTGGCCTGGTCACCAACATCCCGGAAGAACACAGGGACATGTTCTCCAGCGAGTGGCTGACGACAACGAAGGCCGACGCCGCAGTGCAGGCCGCGCACCGCCTGAACGGCGAGCCGAAGCAGGAAGACACGATGCTGCTGCGTCGAATCGACGCCAGTGCCGAGGCCCAGCGTCGCCTCGACCTGTGGAAGGTCCCGCGCATGACGTTTGAGTTCGAAGGCATGCCAGAGCTGCTGCTGCTCGAGCTGGGCCAGGCGATCCGTGTGTACCACCCGCGTTACGGGATGCAGCAGGGCGTCAGCGGCATGGTGATCATGCTTGGGCGCGACTGGAAGACGGGGCGCGTGAAAGTGAGGTTTGTCGTATGAGCGTGATCGTCAACGACCGCGATGTCCGGTTGCGCAGCGCTGGTGACCGCACGACGCCTGCGCTGGATCGGGCGCTCCTGCTTGCCGCAAGCACCTCGGTCATCCGCGCGGCAAGCGATGGCAGCGCGCCGGCGCCGGCATCGGTGACCCTGACCGCGACGCTGCTGAACATGGCCGGCGATGTGACCTGGAGCGCGGTCCCGGCGCTGGAAATGACCATCAACGGCAACACCGCGGTCATTGCGGCGAGCGCGTTCGGCAGCGGCCAGTCGGTGATCGTCAAGGCAAAGATCGTCAGGGACGGTGCGACCTACGAGGCCACCCAGGCCGTCGTCAAGGTCTCCGACGGCGTAGTGGGATACACGTGGATCCGTTATGCGGACACCGCCGCCGGCGCCGGGATCTCTAACGACCCGACTGACAAGAGCTATATCGGCCTGGCATACAACAAGAGCACTCCCCAGGAGTCGAATGTTCCAGGCGACTACAGCTGGTCGCTAATCAGGGGCGAGCAGGGCGTGCAGGGGCCGCAGGGCTATACCTGGATCAAGTACGCGGACAATCCGAGCGGTACCGGCCTATACGACATCCCGAACGCCTCGACGCTGTACATCGGCATCGCGACGAATAAGCCTTCGGCTGCAGAATCGAGTACGCCAGGCGACTACATCTGGAGCAAGTTCAAGGGCGATCAGGGCGTGCCGGGGCCAGAAGGCGCGCCAGGTCCGCGTGGTTACGACGGCAGCCGTGGCAACGTCGATATCGCGGTTGGCGGATACAGCTCCTGGAGCGACAGCGCGGCAACTTCTGCAGTGATCAGTGCCGGCTATGGGTACCCGCAGAACCGGGACCGCGTGACGCTCTATGGTTCCGGCTTCGCACAGACCCGCTTTTACGACGGTGGCAGCTGGCTCACGATCGCGGCCTGGATCAACGGGAACATGGTCGTCGATGGCACCTTCTCGGCCAACAAGATTTCTGGCGGCTCGATCACCTCGTCGACCATCAACATCGCCGGCGGCAACTTCAGCGTTGGCGGTGCGAGCGGGGAAATGGTCGCATACAGCCCGCTGCTGGTTGTCGGCGAGGCCGACAACGGCTCGGCGCCATACTTGCCTTCCTTCGCTGTCAACGCGAGTGTCAACTCGCTGCAGCCGGCGCTGTCTGCGAAGAGCAGCGGAAGCTACGCGGCCGCGCACGGCCTGCAGGCCAGCAATACGAATTACGGTACGTCCGGAATCGTTGGTATGGCGGGATCCTACGACTTCTACGCGGACGGCGGCGGCACGAACTATGGCCCGTTTACGGGCGCCCACGATGGGCTGGTTCCGAACGATGCCGCGCTCGAGCTGGGCGACCTCATGGTCGACGTCGAGTGTGTGAGCCAGCGCGGTTATTCGAACTCGCTATTCACGATGGAGCGGTCGAGCAAACCCTACCAGCTGGGTGTGCGCGGTCCTGCTGCAGCAATCGTCGGGCGGCTGAGCGAACACGCCCCAGCCGCCATGATCGAGGGGAAAGCGACCGCGACGGTGGAAGGCGACAAGAAGGTCACCATGGACATCATGAGTGGCAGCTATTACGTCCTCGCCGACACACACACCCTGGTGGCCGTCAATGCCGTGGGTGAAGGCTTGATCAAGGTATGCGGGCAGAGCGGGCCGATCGGGCCCGACGACTTGCTGGTGACCTCCTCCATTCCTGGCGTGGCCATGCGGCAGAACGTCGGCCAGCTCGACATCGGTCCTGCAGACGACCTGGTGCGTCGCTGCACCGTGGCCAAGGCCCGCGTGGCCAAGGGCCAGCACATCACATTCGCGGCGGCCGACCAGGTCGCCGTGATTCCCTGCATTTACCTTGGAGGCTGAATTGCCCAACCTTCGCATCATCTTCGACAACGCCGCCGATCGCGCGGCACTGGTCGCCTCGAGCACGGCCGGCGCGATGGGCGTCAACAACCTGCTGACCGACACGAAGGCCGACGTTTGGCGCAGCGCCGGCCGGACCGCAACCCTAACTGCGACCTGGCCCAGCAAGGAAGTAATTGGTGGCGTAATGCTTCCGTTCTGCAACCTGACCGACGACGCCACGATCCGTGTGCGCGGCTACGCCAACATCGGCGACGCCGTGCCGCTCTTCGATACCGGTGCCGTGGAAGCCTGCCCAGCTCCGCCGCTCGAGCTTTGGGGCTGGGGTGTCGAGCGCCTTGGATCGAATGCGTTTGCATACGGCGGCGGCACCTATGGTCGCGTCTGGATCCCGGTGCCTGGCGCCGTTGCCAAGCTGGTGATCGACCTGGTCGACCCTACGAACCCGGCCGCTTACCTCGAGGCGTCGCGGCTGGTATGTGGCGATTATTGGGAGCCGGCTGACAACGCGGACTACGGTGCGCCGATGACGGCCGTCGACAACAGCAAGCACGTGCGCACCGAGGCCGGCGACCTGGTCACGGAAGCTGGTACGCGCACCCGCAAGCACTCCATCAACCTTTCGACGATGAGCCCGGCCGACAGGGCGACGCTGTGGGACATCGTTCGCCGCAACGGCATGCGCGTGCCGCTGCTGTTCAGTCTGTACCCCAACCACCAGGACCCGAGGCTCGAGCAGGCATACCAGCTCTGGAGCAAGTTCTCGACCATCGGCCCCATGAGCACACCGCACTTCCAGCGGTATGCGACCACTCTTGACCTTGAGGAAGTTTGAATGCCAGAACGTTTTTATCGGGGAATGAAAGCCACCGAAGCAATGGGCCAGCTCAATGGCCTGAACAGCGACGTCCAGGCTGTGAAGGACGCGACGGTGGCTGGCGTGGCCAGCGCTGCCCAGAGCGCTGCGCAGGCGGCTGCAGCGCGCGATGCAGCACTGCAGGCGTGGGGCGCAAGTACGGCGCCTGCCGAGCAGCTGGCAGGCATCTCCCGTTCGGCGCATAAGGGCGCCGTGGTCGACGTCTTCTTGTACGACACCAGCAAGGACAGCGACGGAGGCGCATGGCGTCAGCGATGCCGGCATACCAGCTGGGAAAATGAGGTACTGGTACCGGGCAAGTACGTTGGCATCTTTGATAGCACCGGCGCTGCTTCGGCAGCTGGCGCGGTGATTGGTGACTACTACCAAAGTTCGAGCCTGGCCGGCCGATTCTTCATGCTGACCGCACAGGGCGGTGCTGAGGTCTATCGGGGCAACACGCGCGAGTTCCCAGCCCTGACCGTGATCGTTGCTGAAACTGGCCGCGTGGTGATCTACGACGCTACCAAACCTGATTTGCCCATGTGGATGGCTTTCCAGCATGCGGCCGCGTGGAATTCCGCCGTACTGATCGGCTCGACTACCTCTTGTCTATACGCGCTCGACGGCAAGCTGTTCGTAGGCGAAAACGGCAATTCTCAGGGCTTGGTCGTGATTGACTTCGTGGGCGACCATTCGAAAGCCTATTGCAGCAGCCCGAACTATGGCGGCGTCGACCGCGCCGGAATCGCCCTGCGCAACAGTGCGGCTGGGCATACCTTCAGGGCGGGCGAATCTTTGACAGGCCTTCCGCTGCTGTCGGCCAACACGGTGATGTGCGTGTGTGCAGCTGCGCTTTCTGATGCGCCGATCGATCCGGCCAACGGCCTGCCGATTCCGACCATCGCCGTTGGCACAACGGCGGGCGCCACCCTGCTGCGCCAGGACGGCACGGCATCGTGGTGGCTAAACAATGCCGGCTACATCGCCGACATCACGATTGACCAGGCCGGACGACTGTGCGCCGCTGGCGGAAGCACAGTGGCCTACAAGGTGTGGTTCAAGAACTTTGTCCCGACTGTCAGCATCGACAATGGCGCCGATCACGTCTATGCCGATGGCTTGATCCCAGCGCGCCCTGGGACTGACGGGACCACTGGCCAGCTGAACCGGGCGGCAAGGACTCGCGGGCACATGGCCTTCTCGAGCAACAACCCGGCGACCCCTGTTCACCTGCAGTTCTTCAAGTACAACGAGGCATCGCCGGCAAAGTCGATGGTGGCATTCATCGACCGGACCTATACCAGCGGTTGGATGGTGGGTGACAGGCGTGGAGCCTGGCTGGCTGATACGGTGGCCGAGGCGATCGCGTCCACGAACAAGGTCACGAACAGCGATTTCGGAACTGGCGACCTGAGTTCGATTAACGAGGTCAGCGGCTGTACGCTGTCTGTCGTCGGCGGTCGCCTGCGCGCGACCAAGAACAACACGAACTACTACGGTGAGTTCTATTTCTTCCTTGACGGCCGCTTCGTACCGGGCCGCACCTACGCAATCACACTTGCATACTTGGGCGGCGACAAGGCGCACCAAGTAGGAATTTATCAGGGTGGCGGCGCCCGGTACAACGGCTACCTGTCGCCGCTTGTCGATGGGCCTGCACGGACCATTGGCGCGACATTCGTGGCCGAAGCTAACAGTAAGGTGGGCGTTGTGTTCTCGGGCATTCAGGACTCAAGCTATGCAGAGTTCGACTTGATCGAAATTAAGGAAGCCGACCCTGACCGTAGCTTCAAGGCTTCGGCGCTGACGATTCACGGCACCATCACCAAGGCACCAGTAGCGGCCGGCGCCCAGTTGGTTGCCTATTCCGGCTTCAGTGCGGTCAATTACCTCGAGCAGCCTTATACGAGCCTTCTGGATTTCGGAACTGGTGACTTTTGCGTGATGTGCTGGGTCAAGCTGACGGTCGCTGGTGCGGGTTTCATTTGCGACCGCAGTATTGCCGCTACTGTGGCCGGCGACTGGTCAATGCTCACCGATGAATCGAACAACCTAAAGTTCACCTACCAGAACGTCGCGGATGTGCAGTCGGGGCTCAAAGTCCCGCTGAACACGCCAAGTCTTGTCGCTTACTGGAGGACTGGCGGCAAGGGATACTTCTTTGTGAACGGTACGATCGTCAACGCTGACCAGGGCGCCGGTACAAACGTCACCCGGCCGAACAACTTCCGTGTCGGCCTGCACAATAATGGCACCGCACCACTGAAAGGCGCGATCGCCCTGATGCGCATCACCGCGACCACGCCGTCTGTAGACCAGATTCAGCAAATCTACCGCGACGAGCTGGCACTGTTCCAACCTGGCGCGCAATGCGCGGTTGCAGGCGAAGCGGGTCAGACTATCAGCAGTCTGGCATATGACGATGTGACCGAGCTGTTGCACGTCGCTTCGGACTTCAGCTATCGGAGCGCGTTCTGCGGCCTGCAGCGCGTCGACGCCGTCTGGGCGGCCGGCGAAGGAGTAGGCAATAACCTGCAGTTGAGCGCGGCCGGTGGCTCGATCCTGTATGGAGGCAGCAATACGACCAGGTTCTTCCAGCCGCCCCTGCTGCTACGCGACGAGTTGCGTCGCCGGCGTGATGCCCGCCTGGCAATGGCTGCCGCCGAAATCCCGCTGGACTTCGACGGTCAGGCATCACAAACCCTATTCCCGCTACCAATCGGCTTCACCGTCAGGGGAGTGTGGGTCGCCGGGACAAAGAAGCGCCGCGGTTCCACGAAGGATTACACCGTCACCTTCGACGGCTACCGTGAAACGGTCGTGTTCGGCGTGTCGCCGGGCGCTACTTGGATTCAAGTCACCGCCAACAGGAGCATCTAAACCATGAGTTTCATCGACATGATGGCCAGCCATCGCTGGTCCGAAGCAGACATCGTCAACCGCACCGAGGCCATGATCGCGGCCGAGTTCCCGCCGAACCAGGTTGCAATTATTAACCGCATCGTCACAGCAGCGGCCGCCGGCATGTATCAGCTGACCGAGGAGGAACTTGCCGAGGTCACGCGCTACAACGAAGTGTGCCTGGCAGCTCGCGAGGCAGGTGTTGCAGCGCGCGCAGATATGGCTCTTTTGGCCAAGGTGCTCAACTTCGAAGCGGCTCAGCAGGTGGTCGCTACAGCAGCGGAGGAGGTCATCGCCCTGGCGGTCTTGCGTGCTCCATCGGCGCCTGCAGAAGAAGAGCCAGTAGTGCCGGTGCCACACGATCCACCTGCAGGCGGTGATGAGCCGCCGGCAGTCGCGCCATAGTCGAAAGGAGCGTGCTGGATTTCGTCCCATTTCTCCCTAGAAATGGGACTAGGCGAACGAGACACTGTGAACCTCCGGACACTTACCGATTATGAAAGCAAGACAAATGAGCGAACCCATTTCCGGCACCGCTGCCGGCCTGTTTGGCTGGAAGGCCCTGGGTGGCCTGGCCGGTGCTGCGGGCATTGGCGCCGGCGTCGCGTCGTACATCGTGATGACGTCGACGAAACCGAAGGATGACCGCGAATTTCGCGCGGCGCTGGCCA
Source organism: Telluria sp. ZB4P36 (assembly GCF_059685865.1). Taxonomy (NCBI): domain Bacteria; kingdom Pseudomonadati; phylum Pseudomonadota; class Betaproteobacteria; order Burkholderiales; family Oxalobacteraceae; genus Telluria; species Telluria sp. ZB4P36. The sequence continues at coordinate 225,864 of NZ_JCASIE010000004.1, read as the reverse complement.
GTACCATCGCCGGCTCGCTGGGCGGCGGTGCGGCCGCCATCAAATACCTGGGCATTGAGAGCTGGGCGCACGACCCCATCGGCCTGATGGGCATGGGCGGCGTAATGCTCAGCTGCGGCCTGCCGGCCTGGCTGCTGGTTCGCGCATTCTTCAAGTACACGGAGAAGAAGAAGGACGCCGATATTGCCGAGCTGATCAAAGACGTGAAGGAGGTGATCTGATGCCCCCAACCTCGTTCATCGCCATGCTGCTGTCCGGCGCGCAGGAATGCCAGCGTGCTACCAGCATCCCGGCGAGCGTCACCATCGCCCAGGCCGCGCTCGAATCCTCCTGGGGCGAGCGCGTGCGCGGAAACAACCTGTTCGGCATCAAAGCCGACAAGGCATGGAAGGGTAAGACCGTCGACGTGCCCACCCACGAGGTCACCAAGGGTCAGCGCGTGTTCGTGGTCGACAAGTTCCGCGCCTACGATAGCTGGGCCGAATGCATCATGGACCGGGCTCGCTTCCTTAAGGCGAACCCGCGCTATGCGAAGTGCTTCTGCGAGACGACCGGCGAAGGCTGGGCGCGCGCCATGGCGGCCGCCGGCTACGCGACCGACCCGGCGTATGCCGAGAAGCTGATCGCAGTGATGCGTGGCCGGAAAATGGATCAGTACGATGCGCCGGCGAGGGTGCTGCCGTGATCGGGTTGATTGCCGATAAGTACAAGCTCCCGGTGTTCGCGCTCGCGCTCCTCGCAGCGCTGGCCGCAGCTGGCGGCGCCGGCTACCAGGTCGGCGCGATGGTCGTCGAAGCGGACTGGAACGACGAGAAGATCGCTCGAGCAGACGTCGAGCTGCGCAGCGTGCTCGGTGCTGTGGCGCGCAACGAAGAGAAGCGGCAAAAGGATCTCGCTGCGACACGCGCCACCTTGGCCACCTACAAAAGGAATCTCAATGAAGCTGAACAACGCATTACTGCTGAGCGCGCTGCTGCTGACCGTCTCCGGCTGCGGATCGCAATCCCAGCTCGTGTGTGCACCCTTGCCGGAGCCGCCGAAGCCCCAGGTGCCATCCGAGTTGATGGAGCCGGAGCCGCCGAGGAAATCGAGCTACCAGTCCAGATTGAGCGGGGTCTTCGAGATCTCGCCGAAGACGCCGACCGCGACGCCGAGCGGCTCAGCAAAAAACTAGCGGCAATTCAAGAATGGGCGCGCACCCACGGCTTCTACGAAGTAGGCCGATAACGCGCAAAAGACAGGGCGCCGGCGCCGGTTGCGTCAACAACCTGCGCCGATCACGTACACGTGCGGTGGTGCCGGCAGGGGCGCCGATCGTTCGGAGGTAATCATCTACAGCTGGGATCGCGCAGCGGAGCCAGCTGGCCTGTTCTAGGGCCTGGTGCCGGTAAAGTCTGTGCAGACGTCTGCACAAAAGAGAAGGGCCAGCAGTGCTGGCCCTTTTCGCTTACGCTGCAGCGCGCTGAGGTTCCCGCTCCTCAGTCATCTCGTTCAGCTTCGACCTGAACTGCAGAGGTGCCGAGATGTTGGGGATTGGAGCCTGCGGGCCGCCGGCGCCGGAGACCACGATGCTGCCGAAATTCAGCAGGCGACCCATGATCGACTGGTCGACTTGGACGCTTTCCACCTTGCTGTTCTTGAGCTCGACTGTCTTGCGGCTAATGAGGCCGAACTTCGCGATCACACGTTTGTTCGTGATGACCAGTTCGGTCGTGAATACGTTGATCACGGCTACAAGAAGAAACACAATGCCGATCCCCATCATGATGGTGCCGACGCCGAGAAGGATGAGGAGCCACTGTGACGCCCATGAGACTTGCGCCTCGTAGACGACCTTCTCATCGTTGGCCAAGTTGCGATTGACATACGATCCCATTTCAAAAATCCCTAGTAGTTGTAATGCGGAAATCATACATCATTAACTGAAAGCAACAACTAGTATCAAAGGGTTATGCTGTTCGAATAGCAGCATTACAACGGTAGGAAGTATGTTGCATAGTTTCCACAGTGCAATCAATGCAGTGGTCGTACTCAACTATGAAAAGTAAAATACCGTTTCTTGCCATGGAGAAACTATGAAATATTTGCCTGTCTTTATCGTTACCTCGTTGATTTCTGCCAGTTTATTCGCAGCCCCAGCTAAGTCCGATGCGCCTGTAGTTAAGTGGACTGCAGAGGTTGGGGCAGCGATCAAGCCCATCAGCGTAGAAGCGGGCGCAGATATGGGGGGTGGTCGCCTCGTAACGATCACGTATCAAGCCTTAAAACCGTGCCGGAATATGGCTGTGATGGGTAACCCGTATTCCCACGACGGCGTACAGTTGAGTGGTTTTATCTTTGGGCAGAAGTACAACGTCACGATGGGGCAGAAGTTCCGCGAAACGTTCTTGGCCGCCAGTGAGCCTGGCAGCTATCTTGTAATCGATAAGGTTACGTGCCACTAGCAAGGTGGTGCTCGCATCGGGACCTGATCAGTCAACCTCATCGTCTAGAGCTGCATACTCGATAGAGTCCAGTTTCGCCACTGCCTGCGCAAGCGACGCTTTTATCGCGTCGAAGAACGGCTGCTGCTTCTTGTCGATAACGATCTGGTCGGCGAAGTCGGCAAGTCGATGGAGTCGAATGGTCTCGTCAAGAAGCTCGCTCAATGGTGACGTAATGACGAGAACACGCTGTCCATCCTGGCTAGCGCCCTCGATCAGCAATGGTAGAACGGATTTAAACGGGTCCGCGCGGTCGCTGAAGTAATGCACAAGGGTCGGTGACTCCTGGCCGGCTTCAGCATCAAACTCGATGGTTGGGTGTTGCAGTCTCTCGATGAACATGGTTCAGTCCAGTAGCTTTGCCATCTCTTCGGCGGTTTCGTTGTAGTACACCTGCAGCTGCTTGAGGTCGCGGTGCCCGACCATGCGCGCCAGGTCGAGCACGTGCAGCTTCTTCGCAAGCCTGGTAATGGCCAGGTGGCGTGAATCGTGGAACGTGGCATCCTCGATCCCGGCTCGGGTCTTCGCCTTGCGGAACAGGGTATCGAGCGACTTGGTCGTGATCCCGAATATGGTCGCACCTTCCGCCGGAGCGGGGAGCAGCTCCAGCAGCTCGACCGCGCGCTTCGATAGTGGCACTTTCCTCTTTGTTCCGTTCTTCGTCTCGGTCAGCGTGGCAACGCGGCCGACGATGTCACGCGGCAGCAGGCCGCAGATTTCGCCGGCCCGCATGGCGGTCTCGATCGCAAACAGGAACGCGACGGCAACCCGCTGGCTGACCGTGGCGGCCGGCTGCTCGTCGTCCAGGTCGAAGCCAAGGGCGAGGCAGATGCGTTCGATCTCGTCCTCGGTGTACAGGCGATCGCGCGCCTCCGAATCCTTGGGTCGGCGCACGTCGGTGGTCGGGCTCGATGCAATCCACTTCCATTCTTTCGCCGCGACTGTAAAAATGTTCGACAGCAAATTCAGTTCGCGGTTGACCGTTGAGCCGCTGACCTTGTCAGTGTTCAGCCGGTGGTCGCGCCACTTTCCCAGCACGTCGGATGTGGCATCGACGAGCTTCATATCGCGGAACGGCTTATCACGGATCTCCCATCTGCCGATTGCAGCAAGGCGAAGCTGCTCGAAGCGATGGCCGCGCTTCGTGGCTGACACCTCCTTTTCATAGCGGTCAAAGGCGTCGCCGACTGTCCTACCGGACTGGATTCCAGTCGCCTTGCCGGAACGAATTTCGGCCTCGCGTGCCGTTGCCCAGGCGATCGCCTCAGCTTTCGTTGACATTACTCTTGAGTCTCGGACGCCTTGAATCGCCACCTGGGCCCGCCAGCCGCCCGCTCGTTTTGCATATGAAGCCACGCTTTAAACTCCTGCTGAGTGTTCCGTGCGTAATTATTGCGTAAAACGTGCGTAATGAGTGGGGAGATAAAGCGGTGAATTGCGGGAAAGTGTAGAGGGCCTTCCGGCCCGCCGCGCTTCCTAAGTGCTTGTTTTTACTTAGGAAGCGGGAAATTGCGGTTTGCTGCGTTGGGTGTTGTTGGTGCCTCCGGCCGGAATCGAACCGGCACGCCTTACGGCGCTTGATTTTGAGTCAAGTGCGTCTACCAATTCCGCCACAGAGGCCCAATAGCAGGGGCGCATCTTAGCACATCGATTGCAGGAATGACCAGTAGCGCGAACCGCTCAGCATGCAATGCGCTGCTGCAGCAGGCGCAGGCTGCCTACCGGCCCGACCACTTCCAGGGTGTGCGGCTGGACCGCCACCCGGATCGAGCCCTCGCGGCCGCGTAGCCAGGGCTGGGGACGGAAATAACTGATGCGGTCGGGATCGGACTCCGTGCGGCGGTAGCCGAGCGAGACCAGGGCTTCGTCGAGCGCGACCATCATGTGATGGGCATCGAAGCGGGTGCGCATTTCGAAGCGGCCCGGGCCCATCATGGCGACCGGCATCAGCCCGCCCGCCAGGGCCGGCAGCACGATGAAGGACAGCGGGGTTTCCGGGTCGATGGCGTGCAGCGCCAGCATCAGCAGCGGCAGGCCGACGGCCAGGGTCAGGGCCCAGGGAAGCAGCTGCCGCCAGGTGGCGGGACGGCGCAAAAAGAAGGGCCGTTCACGGATCCTTACGATTTCAGAAAAAGTAACGCTTTTCATGGTGTCTCCTCGCAGCGCTGCTTGAACGGTTGGCCTGTGTGACACAAAAAACGACCTGTTTTATTGTGACGCCCAGCCCTTCGGAACCGTTGACTCCGCTCAATTGCGCCGCCTTGCATGCATAGATTCTCATATCAGGCTGGCTTGCCGCGCACCGGTGAAAAACATGCAGGAATCGTGCCAGACGCAAAACGGCCGCCGGCGGTGAGGCGGGCGGCCTGCGGGGAGAGCGAAAAAAATCAGCGGCGCTGGAACAGGCGGAAGCGTTCGCTGCGGTCGGAAGCGCGCCGGCCTTCCCACAGTGCCGGGCTACGCAAGCCGTGGCGGCGCGCAAGCAGGTCGTCATTGCGGTCTTTGATATTGTCCTGCAGTAGCACATAGTTGCAGCGCCCGCCCGCCAGTCCGGCGAAGGGCAGCCGGCCGAAGTAGGCGAAGGAGGCGCGCTGGGCCGGGCCGACATTGGTCTCGATGCAGTCGGCATCGTGCGGCAGGGCTGCCGCGATCTGCTGGGCCACGCCGGCGTAGCTCTTGCTGTAGTTCAGGTCCGGCAGGAACAGGGTCATCAGGAGCACCCACAGCAGGATCAGCCCGCTCGAGGACAGTACCACCGCGCGCCACAGCACCGAAGGCTGGCGCGACAGGCGCCAATGGACCAGCATGATCCAGCCGATGCTGGCCGCCGCCGCGACCAGGAAGGCGATGATGCCGACTTCCGGCTTGAAGCCCGGCACCAGCTTGAGCGCGTTCTTGGCCAGCTGGGCCGGCCAGCCGGTGAGCTTGGCGATCCAGAACAGCCAGACCAGGGCGCCCAGGATGGTCAGCACCATCACCGAGAACCAGTCGATCGCATTGATCGCGCCGCGCTTCATGGTCGGCAGCCCGAAGGCGGCCATCAGCGCCAGCGGCGCCAGCATCTTGAGGAAGTCGCCGTTTTCCAGCTCCGGGTCGCACAGCAGCAGCAGGGTGAGGGCGATGAAGAACATCACCGGCATCACGATGTGCAGCAGGTGCTGCTGGCGCCGCCAGGCCCAGACCGCCCACAGGGCGAAGGGCCAGGCCGGCCAGAAGAACCACACGCCGATGCGGAAGAAGCCCTTCAGCGAGGCCAGGCCGGGCAGGCCGAGCTGGCTCGCGTTCCAGTCCAGCCATTCGCCGACCGGCGACAGGCCATAGGGTTGCGCGAGCGCGGCCGGTACGATCCAGACCAGGGTGATAAGAAATCCGACACCGGCCGCGATCGCCATGTGGCGCAGGGTTTCGCGGGTGGCCAGGTTCAGGTAGCGGGTGCAGGCGTACAGCGCCAGCACCAGCACGGCCGGCACCAGGACGCCGCGCGTGAGCGCGAGCCCGCCCAGCGCCAGGCCGACCAGCACGGCATTGCGGGTCGAGGCGGTCTCGACGTAGCGCACCGCGCGGTACAGGAAATAGGCGAGCAGGGCACCCTGCAGGGTCGCGGCCAGGGTCAGGTGGCTCTGCACCAGCAGGCCGAGGCAGCCGAGGTAGATCAGGACCGCGGTGTCGCCCAGGGTGCGGCCGTAGTCGTCCGGCTCGGGCTGGCCGCCGAAGGCCAGGCGCAGCGGCTGGGCCTCGGCGCGACGGCCCAGATGGAAGGCGGTGTACCAGAGCGACACGGCGCCGGTGACGAAGATGCCGATGGTCGAGACGCGCGCCGCCAGCACGTCGCCCAGGACCCAGCCGAACAGCTTGATGCACAGGGCGCCCAGCCAGAAGGCCAGCGGGCCTTGCTCGGCGGCGGCGAGGCCGGCGATGTTGGGGTAGAGCCAGTCGGCGGGGCCACCATGCGCCATGGTCCACATGATGCCGAAGCTGCCCGCATCTTCTTTCCAGGGATGGCGGCCGATCAGGCCCGGCAGGATGTACAGCATGCCCAGCGCGAGCAGGGCCCAGCGGGGCAGCGCCAGTGTGGCGGCGGCGGGAAGGCGGACGGGTTTCATCGTTCAGTGAAGCGGAAAGAATAGTCGCGTAGTATAGCCGCGAAAAAAAAAGAAGCCGGAGAACCGGCTTCTTTTTTGGCAACTCCGGACGCTGGCGCCCGGGGCTTGCGTAGTGCCTGGGCGATTAGCCGTTGGCGACCGAGGTCTTCGAACCGACGGTACCGAACTTCTGGCGGAACTTCTCGACGCGACCAGCGGTGTCGACGATCTTGTGCTTGCCGGTGTAGAACGGGTGCGATTCAGCCGAGACTTCGATCTTGATCAGCGGGTAATCCTTGCCTTCGAAGTTGATGGTGTCGCGGGTGTTGATGGTCGAGCGGGTGATGAACTTGAAATCGCACGACAGGTCGTGGAACACAACTTCGCGGTAATCCGGATGGATATCGTTCTTCATGGTTTTGCTTTCTCTGAGTTGGTAGCCAAACGGCACTTCGTCGGTCGTCCTGCTTCTTGACCCGATTGCCGATCACTTGCCAGGGGTTGGACTGAACCGGCGATTATAAAGTGGATTGGCGGGTCGGGCAAGAAAAAGGGCGGCCCGTGGGCCGCCCTGTCGCGCGCTCGCTGCGTCGGCTTTTTAGCCGCCGCGGCGCATCATGTCAAAGAACTCGACATTGTTCTTGGTCGCGCGCATCTTGTCGAGGATGAACTCCATCGCCTCGATCTCGTCCATCGAGTACAGCAGCTTGCGCAGGATCCAGATCTTCTGCAGCTGGTCCGGCTTGATCAGCAGCTCTTCGCGGCGGGTACCCGACTTGTTCAGGTTGATTGCCGGGTAGACGCGCTTCTCGGCCAGGCGGCGCTCGAGGTGCACTTCCATGTTGCCGGTGCCCTTGAATTCTTCGTAGATCACGTCGTCCATGCGCGAACCGGTCTCGATCAGCGCGGTGGCGACGATGGTCAGCGAGCCGCCTTCCTCGACGTTACGGGCGGCGCCGAAGAAGCGCTTCGGGCGCTGCAGCGCGTTGGCGTCGACACCGCCGGTCAGCACCTTGCCCGAGGCCGGGATCACGGTGTTGTAGGCGCGCGCCAGGCGGGTGATCGAGTCCAGCAGGATCACGACGTCCTTCTTCATCTCGACCAGGCGCTTGGCTTTTTCCAGCACCATCTCGGCGACCTGCACGTGGCGGGTGGCCGGTTCGTCGAAAGTCGAGGCGACCACTTCGCCGCGCACCGAACGCTGCATCTCGGTCACTTCTTCAGGACGCTCGTCGATCAGCAGGACGATCAGGGTCACGTCCGGGTGGTTGGCGGTGATCGCGTGGGCGATGTGCTGCAGCATGACCGACTTGCCCGACTTCGGCGAAGCCACCAGCAGGCCGCGCTGGCCCTTGCCGATCGGCGAGATCAGGTCGACGATGCGGCCGGTGATGTTCTCGGCGCCGTTCATGTCGCGCTCGAGACGCAGCGGCTCGTTCGGGTGCAGCGGGGTCAGGTTTTCGAACAGGATGCGGTGCTTCGAGGCTTCCGGCGATTCGCCGTTGACCTTGTCCACCTTGACCAGCGCGAAGTAGCGCTCGCCGTCCTTCGGCGTACGTACTTCGCCTTCGATCGAGTCACCCGTATGCAAGTTGAACCGGCGGATCTGCGACGGCGAGATGTAGATGTCGTCGGTCGAGGCCATGTAGCTGGCGTCCGGCGAGCGCAGGAAGCCGAAGCCGTCCGGCAGCACCTCGAGGGCGCCGTCGCCGAAGATCTGTTCGCCGCCTTTCGCGCGCTTCTTCAGGATCGCGAACATCAGTTCCTGTTTGCGCAGGCGGGCTGCGTTGTCGATGTCGAGGCCGATGGCCATCTCCAGCAGTGCGGAGACGTGCATTGCCTTCAGTTCAGATAAATGCATGTTTGTGTGGGTGTCCCGTGACGGGAAAGTAAAGGTAGGGGAGGGAACTACGTGGTTTATTCAAAGCTGGGAAGCACCGGAGCCGAGGCTTCCCGACATGACGGCAACGCGGGCGCGCTGCCGCCGCTCATGGTAACAGTATCAGATGTTGCTGTCGATAAACTGAACCAGCTGGCCCTTGGCCATGGCGCCGACCTTCTGCGCCGCTGCTTCGCCGTTCTTGAACAGGATCAGGGTCGGGATACCGCGGATGCCGAACTGGGCCGGTACGGCCTGGTTGGCGTCGACGTCGACCTTGGCCACCACCAGCTTGCCAGCGTATTGCTGGGCAACTTCTTCCAGGATCGGTGCAATCATCTTGCACGGGCCGCACCACTCGGCCCAGAAATCGACCAGGACCGGGAGCTCGGACTTGAGCACTTCGGCATCGAAGCTTGCATCGGTGATGTGTTTAATATTTTCGCTCATTATGTTCCTCAAAAGAGGTAAGGATCAATTAACGCCTGGCGGCCAATGCCGAACCTGCGTGGTCCTGGCCGGCTTCCGCGTACTGCTTAACGCGCAGTCTCAAATAATTGGCTGCTACACAATGGTGGAGGCACTGTGTGCAAAATTCAATATGGAAAGACGGCAGGGGGTGTCAGGCGGGGATGTGCCGAATAATACCCCATTTTTTCAAAAAGTGTGGGTCGGTTTGTACAAAATCTCAACATTGCACCGCCAGCCGCAACTGCTCGATCGCCAGCGGCTTGCGGAAGGCCCCCGCCACTTGCAAGCCGAGGGCGCGCGCCAGTTCGGTGGCGGCGTTGCGCACGCCGTCTTCCAGCGCCGACACCAGGATCACGCGGCCATTGAAACCCTGGCGCGCCGCCGCCTGCAGGAACTCGATGCCGTCCATCTCGGGCATCGCCAGGTCGCAGATCAGGAGCTCGGGCGCGTGGCGCGGCAGGGCGGCCAGCGCACGCCGCGCATCGATCTCGGCATGGATGTCGAAAGGACCGGCCCCGTCACCCGTGTCGAGCAGGTCGAGCATGTCGCGCAGCACATCGAGCATGAAGCGGTCATCGTCGAGCAGCAGCACGCGGCGCGGGGCGGCATGCGGTGCGGGCGAGAAGGATGGCTTCATGCGGAATGGGTAGGTGGCGTTTGGAAGGGAGCCATTATGGCGAAGTTTTCCACTTTCGTGGAGATATTGAACAACCCTGGCCTCAAACGCTGCCCGTAAACCGCGCCAAGTGGCCTGGATGCCACATCGTGGCCACCGAGGCGACCCGGCCACCCGAGGTAGTGCGGCGGTGCAATACCAGGCAGGGCAGGCCTGCGCCGATCGCCAGCATGCCGGCCACTTCCGGCGGAGCCGGCTGGGCCTCGATGCCATAGGTCGCGCCCTGCAGCGGCGCCGCCGCCATCAGGTGCTCGTTCGGGGTGATGCTGCCGAAGTCCTGCTCCAGGTAGCTCGGCGCGCAGTCCGGGTTGACCCAGCGGTCCTCGACCTGGATCGGCACGTCGTTCTCGAAGTGGACGATGATCGAGTGGTACAGCGTGACGCCGGGCGCCAGCTCGAACTCGGCCGCCAGCTCGTCGGTGGCGATCTCGGCGCGCAACAGGCGCAAATGGCTGCGGTGGGCGCGGCCGCGCGCGCGGATCTCGTCGGCGATATTGCGGATCTCGACCAGGGTCGCCTGGTACTTCTGCGGCGCCACATAGGTGCCCGAGCCCTGGCGCCGGGTCAGCACCTGCTCGGCGGTCAGCTCGCGCACCGCGCGGTTGACGGTCATGCGCGAGACCCCGAACTGGCGCACCAGCGCCTGCTCGGAGGGCACCAGGTCGCCTTCTTTCCAGCGGCCGGACGCGATCTCGCCGACCAGGTAATCCTTGATTCGCTGGAAAATGGGGGTGCTGTCTTGCGCGATCGGTTCTTCCAAACTACTCTCCGGGAAGCATGGGCGGCGAGCTGCCGCGACACCGGATTCTAGCACCGCAATTCGAAAGCAAGACCCGGAGTGCCCCGGCGCAGGCCGGGCGCTACGCTGTGTGCATCCATCAGCAACCGGGAACCATCATGACAGCCATGACCAGCATCTTTGATACCGACGAGGCGCGCTGGGCCGCCGTGCAGCGCCGCGACCGCGACGCCGACGGCCAGTTCTACTATTCCGTGCGCAGCACGGGCGTGTACTGCCGGCCTTCCTGCCCCTCGCGCGGCGCGCTGCGCGCCAACGTCGCCTTCCATGCCAGCCCGGCGGATGCCGAAGCGGCGGGCTTTCGCGCCTGCCTGCGCTGCAAGCCGGGGCAGCCGCCGCTGGCCGAGCGCCAGGCAGCCGCCGTGGCGCAGGCCTGCCGCCTGATCGACGCCGCCGAGGAGGCTCCCGACCTCGACAGCCTGGCGCAGGCGGTGGGCATGAGCCGCTTCCATTTCCACCGCATCTTCAAGGCCTACACCGGCATCACGCCGAAGGCCTATGCCGGCGCACGCCGCGCCGCCCGCTTGCAGCAGGGGCTGGCGGCGGCGCCGAGCGTCACCGACGCCATCTACGAGGCCGGCTTCGGCTCGAGCGGGCGCTTCTACGATGCCAGTACCGGCCTGCTGGGCATGACGCCGGGCCGCTACCGCGCGGGCGGGCCGGGCGAAACCATCCGCTTCGCCGTCGCCGCCTGTTCGCTCGGCGCCATCCTGGTGGCAAGCACGGAACGCGGCATCTGCGCGATCCTGATCGGCGACGAACCGGAGCCGCTGGTGCGGGACCTGGAGGAACGCTTCCCGCACGCCGAGCTGATCGGCGCGGAGGCCGGCTATGAGCGCACGGTGGCGCAGGTGGTCGGCTTGGTCGAGGCGCCGCGCCTCGGGCTCGACCTGCCGCTCGACGTGCGCGGCACCGCCTTCCAGCGCCGCGTGTGGGAAGCGCTGCGCGCGATTCCCGCGGGCGCCACCGTCAGCTACAGCGAGCTGGCGGAACGGCTCGGCATGCCGACGGCGGCGCGCGCGGTCGCCGGCGCCTGCGCCGCCAATCCGGTGGCGGTGGCGATTCCCTGCCACCGCGTGGTGCGTACCGATGGCGCGCTGTCCGGCTACCGCTGGGGGATCGAACGCAAGCGCACCCTGCTCGACCGCGAGGCCGGGCAGTGAAGGCTGTCGACTGGGAGCATGTGGCCGAAGACCTTGACGCCTTCGGCTGCGCCGTCATTCCCGGCCTGCTGGCGCCGCAGGATTGCGCCGCCGCGGCGGCGCTGTACGAGCGTCCCGCGCTGTTCCGCAGCCGGGTGCTGATGCAGCAGCATGGTTTCGGTCGCGGCGAGTACCAGTATTTCGCCTATCCGCTGCCGGCGCCGCTGGCGGCGCTGCGCACGGCCTTGTACCCGCCGCTGGCAGGCATCGCCAACCGCTGGCATGAGGTACTCGGCATCGACACCCGCTTCCCGGACGCGCATGCGGACTACCTGGCGCGCTGCCATGCGGCGGGGCAGGTCAAGCCGACCCCGTTGCTGCTGCGCTACCGCGAAGGCGACTACAACTGCCTGCACCAGGACCTGTACGGCGAGCTGGTGTTCCCGCTGCAGGCGGCGCTGCTGCTGTCCCGGCCCGGCGAGGATTTCGAGGGCGGCGAATTCGTATTGACGGAGCAGCGCCCGCGCATGCAATCCCGTGCCGAGGTGGTGCCGCTGGGGCAGGGCGATGCGGTCGTGTTCGCGGTCAACCAGCGGCCGGTGCAGGGCACGCGCGGGGTCTACCGGGTGGCGATGCGCCATGGGGTCAGCCGGCTGCGGCGCGGCACCCGGCACACACTCGGGATCATCTTCCACGACGCGGGCTAGAGCGCGGCTATGCCCCATCCTTGATTTTCTATACACTCCCTGGTGCCGCGCCCACGAAGCGCGGTCACCATATAAAAACGGAGAATAGAAAGCATGCGCGTGCGCCAGATACCCCTCTCTTCACTGATCGTCCTTGCCGGCCTCGGCGTCCTCTCGTCGGCCCGGGCCGACACCGTCATCACCAACGCCAACGGCTACACCCTGAACGCCAGGGGCGAGCTGGTGCAGTTCAGCGCCTTGGCCTTCGACGACAAGGGGCGCATCCTTGCCGTCGGCAGCAATGCCGACGTCAGTGCAAAGGCGAAGGGCGCGCGCCAGGTCGACATGCAGGGCCGCACCGTGCTGCCGGGCCTGATCGACGCCCACGGCCACGTGTTCGGCCTGGGCCAGCAGCTGACCCAGCTCGACCTTTCCGGCACCACCTCGCTGGCCGATGCGATCAAGGCCATCACCACGTATTCGAAAGCGAACGCGAACCACGCCTGGATCCGCGGCCGCGGCTGGAACCAGGAGAACTGGAAACTGGGCCGCTTCCCGACCGCCGCCGAGCTGGATGCCGTGGTGTCGGACCGCCCGGTATGGCTGGAGCGCGTCGACGGCCACGCCGGCTGGGCCAACAGCCGCACCCTGGCCCTGGCCGGCATCACCAAGGCCACCCCCGACCCGGCCGGCGGCAAGATCATGCGCGATGCGAACGGCGAAGCCACCGGCGTGCTGGTCGACGCGGCCCAGGAACTCGTCACCAAGGTGATGCCGGCCCAGACCGAGGCCGAGGGCCGCACGATGCTGGACCGTTCGCTGCAGGAGATCGCGCGCATGGGCCTGACCAGCGTGCACGATGCCGGCGTCGGCGTGGCGGAAGACCGCCTGTACCGCCACTACGCCGATAGGAAGAAGCTGACGGCGCGCGTGTACGGCATGATCGGCGGCACCGACAAGGATTTTGACCAGTTGGCAAAAAATGGCCCGCTCCTCAACTATGCCGATGGCATGTATGCGCTGCGTGCAGTAAAGCTGTATTCGGACGGCGCGCTGGGCAGCCGCGGCGCCGCCCTGCTCAAGCCCTACAGCGACGAGCCGCACTCGCACGGCCTGCTGTTCTTCAAGACCGCGCAGATGGACGCCATGATGAGCAAGGCCATGCGCAAGGGCTACCAGGTCAACGTGCACGCCATCGGCGACGCCGGCAACAAGCAGATCCTCGACATCTACAAGAAGGAGCTGGGCGCGACCAAGAGCGCAGGGCAGCGCCACCGCATCGAGCATGCGCAGGTGGTGACGCTCGAGGACATCCCGCGCTTCAAGTCGCTCGGCATCATCCCCTCGATGCAGCCGACCCACGCGACCTCGGACAAGAACATGGCCGAGACCCGCGTCGGCCCGGAACGCATCAAGGGCGCCTACGCCTGGCGCAGCTTCCTGCACCAGGGTTCGCGCATCGCCTGCGGTTCGGACTTCCCGGTGGAGTCGCCGAATCCCTTCTTCGGCATCCACGCCGCCGTCACCCGCATGGACCACGCCGGGCAGCCGGTGGCGGGCTGGTACCCGAACCAGGCGATGTCGCTGAAAGAAGCCTTCCGCTGCTTCACGCTGGACGCCGCCTATGCCGGCCACCAGGAAAACAGCCTCGGTTCGCTGGAGCCGGGCAAGCACGCCGACTTCATCGTGATCGACCGCGACCTGTTCCGCATGCCGACCTACGACATCTTCAAGACCGGCGTGCTGGAGACCTGGGTCGGCGGGAAGCAGGTGTTCAAAAAGTAAGCAGACTGGGGCTGATAAAATGGATTGACTTGGTTGTATAGACAACTTAGACTCATTGCTGATTCCAACTGAGGAGCCGCCATGAATTCACCGATGCCCCACGACCCCCGTTTCGATCCCGCCCGCGTGATCCGCGCACCGCGCGGCAGCCAGCTGAGCTGCAAGAGCTGGCTGACCGAAGCCGCCTACCGCATGATCCAGAATAACCTCGACGCCGAGGTCGCGGAAAACCCGCAGGCCCTGGTCGTCTACGGCGGCATCGGCCGCGCCGCCCGCAACTGGGAATGCTACGACCAGATCCTGGCCTCGCTGCGCACGCTGGAAGACAACGAGACCCTCTTGATCCAGTCCGGCAAGCCGGTCGGCGTGTTCCGCACCCATGCGGACGCGCCGCGCGTGCTGCTGGCGAACTCCAACCTGGTGCCCAAGTGGGCCAACTGGGAACACTTCAATGAACTCGACCGCAAGGGCTTGTTCATGTACGGCCAGATGACCGCCGGCAGCTGGATCTACATCGGCACCCAGGGCATCGTGCAGGGCACCTACGAGACCTTCGCCGAAGCCGGCCGCCAGCATTTCGGCGGCGACATGGCAGGCCGCTGGATCCTCACCGCCGGCCTGGGCGGCATGGGCGGCGCCCAGCCGCTGGCCGCGACCTTCGCCGGCGCGGTCTCGCTGAACATCGAGTGCCAGCAGAGCAGCATCGACTTCCGCCTGCGCACCCGCTACCTCGACAAGCAGGCGAAGGACATCGACGAGGCGCTGGCGATGGTCAAGGAATACACCGGCAAGCGCGAAGCCGTCTCCATCGGCCTGCTCGGCAACGCCGCCGACATCCTGCCGGAGCTGGTGCGCCGCGCCAAGGCCGGCGGCCTGGTGCCGGACCTGGTCACCGACCAGACCTCGGCCCACGACCTGATCAACGGCTACCTGCCTTCCGGCTGGACCGTGGAAGAGTGGAAGGCCGCGCAGCAGGATCCTGCGCAGCACGCGCGCCTGAAGGCCGCCGCCGCGGCATCCTGCGCCGTGCACGTGCGCGCCATCCTCGACTTCAAGGCCCTGGGCTCTTATGCCGTCGACTACGGCAACAACATCCGCCAGGTGGCGAAGGACGAGGGTGTCGAGAATGCCTTCGACTTCCCGGGCTTCGTGCCGGCCTACATCCGTCCCCAGTTCTGCGAGGGCCGCGGTCCCTTCCGCTGGGTGGCGCTGTCGGGCGATCCCGAGGACATCTACAAGACCGACGCCAAGATCAAGGAGCTGTTCCCGCAGCATGCGCGGGTGCACCGCTGGCTCGACATGGCGCGCGAGCGCATCGCCTTCCAGGGCCTGCCGGCACGCATCTGCTGGCTCGGCCTGGGCGAGCGCCACCTGGCCGGCCTGGCCTTCAACGAGATGGTGCGCAGCGGCGAGCTGAAAGCGCCGATCGTGATCGGCCGCGACCACCTCGATACCGGCTCGGTGGCGAGCCCGAACCGCGAGACCGAAGCCATGCGCGACGGTACCGACGCGGTGTCCGACTGGCCGCTGCTGAATGCCCTGCTGAACACCGCCGGCGGCGCCACCTGGGTCTCGCTGCACCATGGCGGCGGCGTGGGCATGGGCTATTCGCAGCACTCGGGCGTGGTCATCGTGGCCGACGGCACCGAGGCGGCAGCAGAGCGCCTGGCCCGCGTGCTGGTGAACGACAGCGGCTCGGGCGTGATGCGTCACGCCGACGCCGGCTATGAAAGTGCAATCGAGACGGCCAAGCGCAACGGCCTGAATCTCCCGATGATCAAGTAAGGTTTTAGCTATGAACGACTCGCACCACACCATTACCCTGCGCCCCGGCGAACTGACGCTGTCCGAGCTGCGCGCCGTCTGGGCCGATCACCTGCCCCTGAGCCTCGCACCGGAAGCCTGGGAGCCGGTCAAGGCCTCCTGCGCGCTGGTGGAAAAGATCACCGCCAAGGGCGACCCGGCCTACGGCATCAACACCGGCTTCGGCATCCTGGCCAAGGCCCACATCCCGAACGACCAGCTGGAAGCGCTGCAGCGCAACCTGATCCTGTCGCACGCGGTGGGCACCGGTGAGCTCATCGCCGACAATGTCGTGCGCCTGATCGTGCTGACCAAGATCGGCAGCCTGGCGCGCGGCTATTCGGGCGTGCGGCCCCTGATCATCGAGACCCTGATCGCCCTGTACAACGCCGGCATCATGCCGGCCATCCCTTCGCAAGGCTCGGTCGGTGCCTCGGGCGACCTGGCGCCGCTGGCCCACATGACCCTCGCCATGCTGGGCGTGGGTCCGGTGCGTTACAAGGGCGAACTGATGGAGGCGAAGCAGGCCCTGGGCGCCGCCGGCATCGAGCCGGTGACCCTGGCCGCCAAGGAGGGCCTGGCCCTGATCAACGGCACCCAGGTCTCGACCGCGCTGGCGCTGCACGGCCTGTTCATGGCCGAGCGCCTGCTGGAAGCGGGCATGGTGGCCGGTTCGCTGTCGGTCGACGCCGCCCGCGGCAGCGACGCACCCTTCGATGCGCGCATCCACGCGGTGCGCGGCCAGCCGGGCCAGATCGCCGCGGCCAGCATCTACCGCGAACTGGTCAAGGGCAGCGCGATCCGCGCCTCGCACCTGGTGGGCGACGAGCGCGTGCAGGATCCGTACAGCCTGCGCTGCCAGCCGCAGGTGATGGGCGCGGCGATGGACCTGATCGCCAACGCCGGCCGCACCCTGCTGATCGAGGCGAATGCCGTCACCGACAACCCGCTGCTGTTCCCTGAGGACGGTGCGATCATCTCCGGCGGTAACTTCCATGCCGAGCCGGTGGCCTTCGCCGCCGACACCCTGGCGCTGGCGATCGCCGAAATCGGCGCATTGTCGGAACGCCGGATCGCGCTGCTGATCGACGCCAACCTGTCCGGCCTGCCGGCCTTCCTGGTGAAGGAACCCGGCCTGAACTCCGGCTTCATGATCGCCCACGTCACCGCCGCCGCGCTGGCCTCGGAAAACAAGTCGCTGGCCCATCCGGCCAGCGTCGACAGCTTGCCGACCTCGGCTAACCAGGAAGACCACGTCAGCATGGCAACCTTCGCGGCGCGCCGTCTGCACCAGATGGCGCACAATACGTCCGTGATCGTGGGCATCGAGCTGCTGGCGGCGGCCCAGGGCATCGAATTCCACCGTCCTTTGCGGAGTTCCGAGCACCTCGAGCACGTGCACGCCCAGCTGCGCGCGCGCGTGGCGCCCTACGATGCGGACCGCTTCTTCGCCCCGGACATCGAGGCCGCTCGCCTGATGGTCGTGCACGGCGAGTTGTCGGCATCGTGCAAGGAACTGTTCACCGTACTGCACCCTTAATCTCGACAGGAGAGGACATGGATTTCCGGTTCAAGGCAGGCAAGCTTCCCATGCTCGTGTCGATGCCCCATGCGGGCACCGACATCCCGGACGAGGTGCTGGCCGCCATGGCGCCCTGCGCCGCCGCGCGCGCCGACACCGACTGGCACCTGCCCGAGCTGTACGGCTTCCTGGAAGAGATGGGCGTGTCGACCATCTCTGCGCGCTGGTCGCGCTACCTGATCGACCTGAACCGCCCGCCCGAGAACACCAATCTCTACCCGGGCATGGACACCACCGGCCTGTGCCCGGTCGACACCTTCGGCCGCGAAAGCCTCTACCTGCCGGGCCGCACGCCCGACGAGGCCGAGGTGCGGCGCCGGCTGGAGCGCTACTGGATGCCCTACCACGAACAGCTGCGCACCGAACTCGCGCGCCTCAAACGCATGTCGGGCAGCGGCCGCGTGGTGCTGTGGGACGCGCATTCCATTGCATCGCAAGTGCCGCGCTTTTTCGAAGGCCGCCTGCCGGACCTGAATTTCGGTACCGCGGACGGCAAGTCCTGCGATCCCGGACTGGAAGCTGCGGTAGTGGGCGTCGCCCGCGCCCAGGACCGGTTCAGCATTGCGCTGAACGGCCGCTTCAAGGGCGGCCACATCACGCGCAAGTACGGCCAGCCGCAAGACGGCGTGCACGCGATCCAGCTCGAGATGTGCCAGTGCCTGTACATGAATGAAGCGGCGCCCTTCGAATACCGTCCCGAGGTCGCGGCGCAGGTGCAGCCGCTGCTGCAGGACATGATCGGTGCTGCCGCAGGGTGGGCAACTGAGTGGGTGCGCGCATGAGAGCCCTGTTCGCACGCCATGCATTGCTCCCCGACGGCTGGCGGCGCGACGTGCTGCTCGAATGGGATGCGCAGGGCGACCTGACCCGGGTCGACGCGCAGGCCGCGGCGCCCCTGGGCGTGGCGCGCGCCGACTACGTCATTTCGGGCATGGTCAACCTGCATTCGCACGCCTTCCAGCGCGCGCTGGGCGGCCTGACCGAGCGCGCCGGCGAGGGGCCGGACAGCTTCTGGACCTGGCGCGACCTGATGTACCGCTTCGCCGCCCGCATCACCCCGGAACAGATCGAGGCCATCGCCGCCCAGCTGTTCGTGGAATGCCTGCGCCACGGCTATACCTCGCTGTGCGAATTCCACTACCTGCAGCGCGGGCCCAATGGCGAGACCTACGTGCGGCCGGCCGAAACCGCCGAGCGCGTGGCCGCCGCCGGCCATGCCACCGGCATGGGCCTGACCCTGCTGCCGGTCCTGTACAGCCACGCCGGCTTCGGCGAACAGCCGCTGCGCCCCGAGCAGCGGCGTTTCCGCACGGGTGTCGACGACATCCTCGGCATCGCCGAAGCGCTCCAGCCCCTGCGCGGCCCGCAACTGGAAGTGGGCGCCGCGCCGCATTCGCTGCGCGCGGCGACGATCCAGCAGATGCGCGAGCTGGTCTCCGGCCTGCCGGCCGGGCGCCCGCTGCACATCCACATCGCCGAACAGCAGGCCGAGGTCGAGCAGAGCATCAAGTTCTCCGGACGCCGTCCGGTCGAGTACCTGATGGAGCAGCTCGCGGTGGACGAGCGCTGGTGCCTGGTCCACGCCACCCACCTGAACGACGAGGAAGTGGCGGCGATCGCGCGCAGCGGCGCCGTTGCCGGCCTGTGCCCGACCACCGAGGCCAACCTGGGCGACGGCCTGTTCCCGCTGCAGCGCTTCATCGAGCTCGGTGGGCGCTTCGGCATCGGCAGCGACAGCCACGTGTCGCAAAGCCCGGTCGAGGAGCTGCGCTGGCTGGAATACGGCCAGCGCCTGGTCCACCAGCGCCGCAATATCGCAGTATCGACCAACCCCGCACATCAACAGCGCGACGTCGGCCAGTACTTGTGGCAGACTTCCTTGCGCGGCGGTGCCCAGGCCGCGGGCCGCAAGGTAGGCGCGCTCGCGGAAGGAATGCGCGCCGACCTGCTGGTGCTGGACGGAAGCCATCCGAACCTGGACGGCGTGGCGGACGAGGAGGTGCTCGGGCGCTTCCTGTTCTGCGGTAACGACAACCTGGTGCGCGACGTGCTGTGCGGCGGACGCTGGGTAGTGCAGGGCGGCCGCCACGTGGCGCAGGACAGGGTCGCGCAGCGCTACCGCGAGGCCATCAACGAATTACGTGAGTCGAGTGAGGTGGGCCAATGACCGTACTGATTCCATTCGCAGGATTGTCGCCGGTGCCGTGGAAGAACGGCGGCGGCAGCACGACCGAAATCGCCATCGGTCCGCCGGACGCCGGTTTCGAGGACTTCGACTGGCGCGTCAGCCTGGCCACCATCGAGAAGGATGGCGCCTTCTCGCTGTTCCCCGGCGTGGACCGCACCCTGGCCCTGGTCGAGGGCCACGGCATGACGCTCGAGATCGACGGCGAGCCGACCATGGTGACCGATCTCGATCCGGTGGTGGCCTTCGACGGCAGCTCGCAGGTCATCGCGAAGCTCAACCGCGGCGGCAGCACCGATTTCAATGCCATGACGCGCAGCGAGCGCTGCTACCACACCTTCGGCCGGCGCCGGCTGCTGGGCGACGCCGGCGCCGCATCGAACTTCGTGGCGCGCGCCGACGTGACCGTGCTGTTCCTGGCGGAGGGCGACGCCCTCGAACTGCGCAACGAAGAAGAGCGCATCGGCCTGGTGCGCTTCGACGCGGTGGTGCTGGAGCCGGGCTCGCGCTGGAGGCTCGAAGCGGGGCAGGGCGTGATCTACATCGTGGACATCTGGTACCACGAGGAAGAGGACGAAGAAAGCTATGAGTGAAGTGGCGGACCTGCTGTTCACCAGCGTGCACCTGGCAACGATGGTGGATGGCTACGGCGAGCTGCGCGACGCCGCGCTGGCCGTGAAGGATGGCCGCATCGCCTGGTTCGGCCCACGCCGCGACGCTCCCGCCGCCCTGGCGGAGCACGATTGCGGCGGCGCCTGGATGACGCCGGGCCTGGTCGACTGCCACACCCACATCGTCCACGCCGGCAACCGCAGCAACGAATGGGAAGCGCGCCTGAACGGTGCCAGCTACGAGGACATTGCGCGCCAGGGCGGCGGCATCATGTCCACCGTGCGCGCCACCCGCGAGGCCGACGTGGAGGCGCTGCTGGCGCAAAGCCTGCCGCGCGTGGCCAGGCTGCTGTCGGAAGGCGTCACCACGCTCGAGATCAAGTCGGGCTATGGCCTGGAACTGGACGCCGAGGCGCGCATGCTGCGCGCCGCGCGCCTGGTCGGCGAGCGCCTGCCGGTGCGGGTGGCCACCACCTTCCTCGGCGCCCATGCGCTGCCGCCGGAGTTCGCGGGCCGCGCCGACGATTACGTGATTGAGGTGTGCACACGCATGCTGCCGCAGCTGGCGCAGGAGGGCCTGGTCGATGCGGTGGACGCGTTCTGCGAGCGGATCGGTTTCACCAATGCCCAGACCGCGCGCGTGTTCGACGCGGCGCGTGCACTGGGCCTGCCGGTCAAGCTGCATGCCGAACAGCTGTCCGACCAGCAGGGCGCCGAACTGGTGGCGCGCCATGGCGGCCTGTCGGCCGACCACCTCGAATACCTGAGCCAGGCCGGCATCGACGCGATGGCGCGCGCGGGCACGGTGGCCGTGCTGCTGCCGGGTGCCTACTACTTCCTGCGCGAGACCGTACAGCCGCCGATTGCCGCGCTGCGCGAAGCGGGGGTGGCGATGGCCGTCGCCACCGACTGCAACCCCGGCACCTCGCCGATGACCTCCCTGCTGCTGGCCATGAACATGGCCTGCACCCTGTGGCGCCTGACGCCGCAGGAAGCCTTGCAAGGCGCAACCAGCCACGCGGCGCGGGCGCTCGGCCTGCACGCCGACATCGGGACGCTGGAAGTCGGAAAGCGTGCCGACCTGGCCCTGTGGAACATCGCCCGTCCGGCCGACCTGGCCTATGCCATGGGCTCGAATCCCTGCCGCAGCGTGGTCAACGGCGGCGTCCTCAGGCAGGCGCACATCGCCGTCTAGGCGCGCCCGGCCCTTATTCCTTACGCATCCACAAGCAATCCCTTCCAGAATCCAAGCCGTTTGACTCTCGTCAAGCCGCGCAATTCCAGCTCAGGAATGATCACTTCAAGGGCAGCACAAACACGCTCGTAACAAGGGTAACCGAATGTAAGGCTTAATTGATCATTAAGGATCCACGCCTATAGTGTAAGCGTGTGATTCACCATCTCCCCTCCCCATTTGATGAAAATGGGTTCGCCCACGGCGCCTCCCGGCCCCGTGGGTTTTTCTTTGCGCGCTTAGGCGCGGCGCTCGGCCAGCGCGTCGAGGGTGTCGCCGGTCAGGCGGCAGATGCGCCAGTCGGGCAGGATGTCCGCGCCCATCTGCTTGTAGAAATTGATGGCCGGCTCGTTCCAGTCCAGCACCGACCATTCGAAGCGGCCGCAGTTGCGCTCGACCGCGATCTGCGCGAGACGGGTCAGCATCCGGGTGCCATAGCCCTTGCCGCGGTGCGACTGGCGCACATACAGGTCTTCCAGATACAGGCCCTTCCTGGTCAGGAAGGTCGAGAAGTTATGGAAGAACAGCGCGAAGCAGACCACCTCGCCGTCCTCCTCGCCGATGATGGCTTCGCACGAGGGGCGCTCGCCGAACAGGCCTTCGTGCAGCAGGTCTTCGGTGGCCACGACCAGGTGTTCGAGTTTCTCGAACACGGCCAGTTCCACGATCATGGCGTGGATGTGGGTGATGTCGGTGGGGACGGCGGGACGGATGGAAAAAGTGCTCATGGCGTTTCGAGTGGATTGTTCAGGTTTGCGGATTGCACAGGTTTGGCTGCGGGTGCGCGCAGGGCCCAGGCCACGCTGGCCAGGCACAGGACCATGCCGGCGAATTCGACCGGGCCGGGACGGTAGCCTTCGAGCTTGATCGACAGCAGCACCGACAGCACCGGCGTGATGACGCCGATGTAGACGGTCTTCTGGGCGCCGATCCGCCCGATCAGGGTGAAGTAGGCGAAGAAGGCGATCACCGAGCCGAAGATCGACAGGTAGACCAGGCCGGCCCAGTAGGTGGGGCTGGACGGCAGCACGAAGCGGTCGCCGCGCAGCAGCAGCCACACGGTGACCAGGCAGGCGCCCCACAGCATCGACCAGGCCATGGTCAGCGGCAGGTTGGCGCATTCTTCCTTCACCTTGCTGACCACGATGCTGCCGGCCGAACTGGCGATGGTCGCGGCCAGCGCCAGGACCACGCCGGCGATGAATGCCGGGCTGCCGCCGGCCTGGAAATCGGCCCAGGCGGCGCTGATCGACTGCCAGAACAGCAGGGCGACGCCGGCGAAGGCGACCACGCCGCAGGCGATGGTGCGGCGGCTGATGACGGTCCCGAAGAACAGGCTGCTCAGCAGCGGAGTCCAGAACACCATCAGCGCGAACATCACCGCCACCAGGCCCGAGACCACGTACTGCTCGGATTGATAGGTGCAGATGTAAGAGATGCAGAAGGTGAGTACGCCCTGCACGGCCATCCAGCCATGGGTGCGCAGCGGCAGGCGCAGGCTGTCGCGGCGCGCCAGGCAGATCACGAAGAGCGTGGCGGCGGCGAGGAAGAAACGGTAGGCCACCGAGACGGCGGGCGGCGCTTCGCCCAGCTGCAGGGTGATGGCCCAGAACGTGGAGCCCCAGATCAGCGAGGCGACGGTGAAGAGGACGGAAGATGGCATCGGGCGAGTATACGTGCTCCCGCGCATTCCCGCACGATGCGATATTCAGTACGCGAGTTTCATCCGGCGGTACAGGAAGGACAGCACGAACAGCGGCCCGATGAGCAGGAAGCGCAGGTCGTCGAAGAAGGAGGGCTTCTTGCCTTCGATCTTGTGGCCGACGAACTGGCCGATCCAGGCCACCACGAAGACCGCGATCGACAGCGGCAGCAGCGTCATCGGCGGCATCAGCGCCAGCAGGCCCAGCATCGCGGCGCTCATCACGCCCATGCCGATGGCGAAGCCGCGCGACAGCGTGGTGTAGTAATAGAGCGAGGCGAGCGTCGCCGCGACGGCCACCACCGGGTGCAGCGCCCACAGGACGCCCAGCAGGCTCAGGACGATCAGCGGGATGCACACGAAGTGGATGATCTCGTTGGTGTGGTTGCGGTGGCTTTCGGCGTAGCGCGCCAGCAGGATGTCGATGTTGCGGGGTTGCGAGGTATGGTCCATGGCTGTCTCCGGCATTCTTGTTTGCGACGATTCTACACCGTCTCCAGCGCCGGTTCCGCTACCGCCGCCGCGCTCCGCGGCCCCTGCAGGCGCAGGTTCGGATGGGCCGCGAACAGCTCGGAAATCCATTCGACGAACACGCGCACCTTGGCCGACAGGTGGCGGTTCTGCGGGTAGACGACGTGCACCGGCAGCGGATCGCTGCGCCACTCGGGCAGCACCTGCAGCATGCGCCCGGCCGCGATGTGCTGCAGCAGCAGGTAGTCCGTCATCATGATGACGCCGAGGCCTGCCAGGCCCGCCTGCACGTAGGCATTCGAATCGTTCAGCGCGACGGAGCCGGGCAGGGCCACCTCGATGCGCTCGCCGTCGCGGCTGAAATCCCAATTCGAAATCTTGCCGGTCTTGGCCGAGAAGTAGTTCACGCAGCGGTGGCGCTCCAGGTCACGCGGGTGCTGCGGCATGCCGAAGCGCTCGATGTAGGCGGGAGCGGCGGCGGTGACGAAGTTGATCACGCCGATGCGGCGCGCGATCAGGTTCGAATCGACCAGCTCGCCGCCGCGCACGGCGCAATCGACGCCTTCCTCGACCAGGTCGACCGGCCGGTCGGTGCTGCCCAGTTCCAGGGTGATGTCCGGGTAGCGCTCGAAGAACGTGGGCAGGGCCGGGATCAGGATTTCCGAGGCCAGTCCGGTCGGGGTGTCGATGCGCAGGCGTCCGGTTGGGCTCAGGCGGTGGCGCGACAGCGATTCCTCGGCGTCGCGCACGTCCGACAGGATCTGCACGCAGCGTTCGTAATAGGCGGCACCGTCCGAGGTGATCATTACCTGGCGCGTCGTGCGGTGCAGCAGTTTGACCGCCAGCGTCGACTCGAGCGTCTGGATCAGGGTCGAGACGGTCGCCTTGGGCAGGTTCAGCATTTCCGCCGCCTTGGTGAAGCTGCCGCAGTCGACCACCTGGATGAAGACTTCCATGGCCTGGAGCTTGTTCATGATGGTCCTTTTCGTTCAGGAATCGCGCATTGTTCAGCAATCTGAATAATCAATTCGGTATTGCCATCTTTATCCGATTGTAGTTGAAGACTATAGTGTGTGCATCGCAACAAAATGTAAACACATACGGAGCTGGCCATGAGCATGCGGGACGGGATCTTCACCACGGTAGCAGTCGCCCTGAGCGGGGTAGCGCTGGCGGGCCTGTTGGGGACCGACGCCTATTCGCAGGCTGCCGGCGCGGAAGCGCGCGGCCTGAAGGCGCTGTCGATGCAAGTCGAGATGCAGTGCGACGCGTGCCCGGAAGCCAAAGCCGACCGCTGGGCCGTGGCCAATGAAGGAGCCCGTCCATGAGCGCGGTGCTCGAAGAGGTCCAGGCCAGCCTGGTCGAGGTGCGCGAACTCGACGTCGGCGGCGCCGAAGGCCCGCTGGCGGCGCGCCTCTACACGGCCGGCAACCCGGCCAGGCGCGACACGCTGGTCGTGTTCTTCCACGGCGGCGGCTTCGTCTCGGGTGACCTGCAGGAAGCCGACGAGTTCCTGCGCTATATGGCCCAATGCAATGAAGAGCGCGCGGTACTCGCCTCGAACTATACGCTGGCGACGGTGAAGCCTTTCCCGGCCGCGGTAGAGGATGCGCACGCCGTGCTGCTGTGGACCATGAAGCACAAGGCGAAGCTCGGCTGGTCCGGCAAGAAGCTGGTGGTGATGGGCATCGAGGCCGGCGCCAACCTGGCGGCCGTGTGCGCCCTGATGGCGCGCGACCGCGCCGCGCCGAAGCTGGCCGGCCAGATCCTGATCATGCCGATGCTCGACCCGGGCCTGTCCACCTGCTCGATGCGCCAGATGAACCAGTGCCCGGACCGCGAAAAGCTGACCAGCACCTGCGCCGAAGCCTACCGCGGCTACCTGCCGCATGCCGCCGACCGTGCGCACCCGTATGCCTCGCCGTTGCGTTCGACCCGCTTGAAGAACCTGCCGCCGGCCCTGATCCTGTCCGCCGAGGACGACCCATTGTGCGACGAGGCCGAACAGTACGGCGCCAAACTGATCAACGCCGGCGTGCGCACCACCGTACGGCGCATGCCGCCGGCGCCCCTGGTGGAGCCGGGCGGACGCAACGAATGTGCATGCAAGGTGCACGCGCTTGCGGAGATCGCAACCTTCCTTGCAGGACTGGATCGCTGACCGTTCAGCACCAGCCCTTACCGACACTGCCTTCCCGAGAACACCGTGCCGCAGGCACGGGGAGGCCCCGTTTTGCCCAAAAGTCGTCGCCCACGCGACGTGAGGGACCGTTTTTGCGAAAGAGGTGTGCCATGAATAGAACACCAGTCGACACCGGCGTCCAGCTGCGCAGCATGCGCTGTTGACGCCAGTATCGCCGCCGCGCTGAGCGCGCGGCCTCCTGACCAGTAAGGAATACGGCATCCACGCCTGCGGGCGCGGACAGGCCCCCTGTTTTCCTCGCATCCGGCGCGAACCCGGCTGCGATAGGGATTGTTTTGTCTCTCAATAAGAAAGGTTCATCATGAACAACCGACAAATGGGCACAGTAAAAACTCTCGTGGGGCTGCTCGCGGCCGCCGGCCTGGCAGCTGCGGTACTGACCGGCTGCGCCGATGCCAACAGCAAGGACGATGCGGCAGCCGCCGCGCCGGCCGCACCGCCGGTCTCCGCGGCAGTCGTCATCGAAAAGCCGGTGGCCGAGACCCAGGAATTCTCGGGCCGCCTGGAGGCGGTGGAAGTGGTCGAGATCCGTCCGCGCGTGAGCGGCTACATCACGGCCGTCAACTTCAAGCCGGGCGCCGAAGTGAAGAAGGGCGAGGTCCTGTTCGTGATCGACCCGCGCCCCTACCAGGCCGAAGCCGACCGCGCCGGCGCCGCCGCCAGCGCGGCCCGTGCCCGCGCCGACCTGGCGCGCCTCGAACTGCAGCGCGCCGAGCGCCTGCTGGCAGACAAAGCCATCGCACAGCGCGAGTTCGACGAAAAAGCCGCAGCCCAGAAGGAACTCGACGCCAATGCCCGCGCCGCCCAGGCGCAATACGAGTCGGCACGCCTGAACCTGGCCTATACCCGCGTCACCGCGCCGATCGACGGCCGCGTGTCGAAGGCCGAGATCACCCTCGGCAACCTGGTCGACGCCAGCGCCGTGCTGACCTCCGTGGTCTCGCTCGATCGCATCTATGCCAGCTTCGACGGCGACGAACAGACCTATTTGCGGGTCGGCGCCCGCGCCCAGCGTGACAAGGGCGCGGTCGTGAAGATCGGCCTGGCCAACGAAGAAGGCTTCCCGCACGAGGGCAAGCTCGAATTCGTCGACAACCAGCTGGACGCCCGTACCGGCAGCGTGCGCATGCGCGCCACCCTGGCCAACCCGGACCGCGCACTGGCGCCCGGCCTGTTCGCCCGCGTGCAGGTGGGCAGCGGCGTGGCCAACCAGGCCGTCGTGATCAATGAGCGCGCGGTCGGCACCGACCAGAGCCGCAAGTTCGTGGTGGTGGTCGGCGCCGACGGCAAGGCCGAATACCGCCCGGTGACCCTGGGCCCGGTGGTGGACGGCATGCGCGTGGTGCGCTCCGGCCTGAAGGCGGGCGAGAAGATCGTCGTCAACGGCCTGCAGCGCGTGCGTCCCGGCGCGCCGGTCACGCCGCAGATCGTGCCGATGGATGCCGACCTGGCCGCCGCCAAGTCCGGCACCAAGCTGGCCCTGAACACCGCAGGCAAGGAGTAATCCGATGAACTTCTCACGCTTCTTCGTCGACAAGCCGATCTTCGCGGTCGTGCTGTCGGTGATCGTCTTCGTGGGCGGCCTGATCTCGATCTTCAAGCTGCCGGTGTCCGAGTATCCGGAAGTGGTGCCGCCGTCGGTGGTGGTGCGCGCCCAGTACCCGGGCGCGAACCCGAAGGTGATCGCCGAAACCGTGGCCGCGCCGCTGGAAGAGCAGATCAACGGCATCGAGGACATGCTCTACATGTCTTCGCAAAACACCTCGGACGGTGCCCTGGCCCTGACCCTGACCTTCGCGATCGGCACCGACATCGACCGTGCCGAGAGCCAGGTGCAGAACCGGGTGCAGCGCGCGCTGCCGCGCCTGCCCGAGGAGGTGCGCCAGATCGGCGTCACCACCGTGAAAAGCTCGCCGAACCTGACCATGGTGGTGCACCTGAATTCGCCGGACGGCCGCTATGACGACCTGTACCTGCGCAATTACGCGGTACTGAACATCAAGGACCAGCTGGCGCGCCTGAACGGCATGGGCGAAGTCCAGCTGTTCGGCTCGGGCGACTACGCCATGCGTGTCTGGCTCGATCCGCAGAAGGTGGCCGCGCGCAGCCTGACCGCGGGCGACGTGGTCGCCGCGATCCGCGAGCAGAACGTGCAGGTCGCGGCCGGCGTGGTCGGCCAGGGACCGAGCAAGGACGCCCAGTTCCAGCTGACCGTCAACACCCAGGGCCGCCTGTCGAGCGTCGAGGAATTCGGCGAGATCGTCGTCAAGGCCGGCGAGGATGGCGCCGTCACGCGCCTGAAGGACGTGGCGCGCCTGGAAATGGGATCGAGCTCGTATGCGCTGCGCTCCCTGCTGAACAACAAGTCGGCGGTCGCGATCCCGATCTTCGAAGCACCGAACGCCAATGCGCTGCAGTTGTCGACGGATGTGCGAGCCACCATGGAGACCTTGTCCAAGGACTTCCCGGAAGGCGTCGAGTACAGCATCGTCTACGACCCGACCCAGTTCGTGCGCGAGTCGATCGACTCGGTGATCAAGACCCTGCTGGAAGCCGTGGTGCTGGTGGCGCTGGTCGTCATCGTGTTCCTGCAGACCTGGCGCGCCTCGATCATTCCGTTGCTGGCAGTGCCGGTCTCGGTGGTCGGTACCTTCGCCGTGATGCTGATGTTCGGCTTCTCGATCAACACCCTGTCGCTGTTCGGGCTGGTGCTGGCGATCGGTATCGTGGTCGACGACGCCATCGTGGTGGTGGAAAACGTCGAGCGCAACATCGGCAACGGCCTGTCGCCGCATGACGCGACCATCCAGGCCATGAAGGAAGTGTCGGGCCCGATCATCGCCATCGCCCTGGTGCTGTGCGCCGTGTTCGTGCCGATCGCCTTCGTGTCCGGCCTGACCGGCCAGTTCTACCGCCAGTTCGCCCTGACCATCGCCATTTCCACCGTGATCTCGGCCTTCGTCTCGCTGACCCTGGCGCCGGCCATGTCGGCCGCGCTGCTCAAGGCGCACGATGCGCCGAAGGACCGCCTGACGCGCGTGATGGACAAGATCTTCGGCCGCTTCTTCGCCGCCTTCAACCGCTTCTTCGGCCGTGCCTCGCACAGCTACGAAGGCGGGGTGAAGACGGTCCTGCGCCGCAAGATCGCGACCCTGGGCGTCTACCTGGTATTGGGCGTGGCCGCGGTCTTCATGTTCAAGGTGGTGCCGCCGGGCTTCGTGCCGGCCCAGGACAAGGGTTACCTGATCGGCTTCGCCCAGCTCCCGGATGCCGCCTCGCTGGATCGCACCGATGAGGTGATCCGCAAGATGTCGACCATCGCCAAGGAAATCCCGGGCGTGGAATCCTCGATCGCCTTCCCGGGCCTGTCGATCAACGGCTTCACCAATGCGCCGAACGCCGGCATCGTGTTCACCGGCCTGAAGCCCTTCAGCGAACGCAAGGGCAAGCCGGAGCAGTCGGCCGAAGCCATCGCCGCCGAGATCAACAAGCGCATGGGCGAAGTCAAGGACGCCTTCGTGATGGTGCTGCCGCCGCCTCCGGTGAACGGCCTGGGCACGACCGGCGGCTTCAAGCTGATGCTGGAAGACCGCGGCAACCTCGGTTACGACGAGCTGTATAAAGCCACCCAGGCGCTGCAGGCCAAGGCCTGGGGCACGCCGCAGCTGGCGGGCGTGTTCTCGAGCTACCAGATCAACGTGCCGCAGCTGTTCGCGGACGTCGACCGCGTCAAGGCCAAGCAGCTCGGTGTGCCGCTGGCGACCATCTACCAGACCTTGCAGGTGAACCTCGGCTCGCTGTACGTGAACGACTTCAACCAGTTCGGCCGCACCTACCAGGTGCGGGTGCAGGCCGATGCGCAGTTCCGCTCGCAGCCGGAGCAGATCTCCCAGCTCAAGGTCCGCAACGACAAGGGCGAGATGATCCCGCTGTCCAGCCTGATGAGCGTGAAGGACAGCTATGGCCCGGACCGCGTCCAGCGCTACAACAACTACGTGGCGGCCGACGTCAACGGCGGTCCGGCGCCGGGCGTGTCCTCGGGCCAGGCGCAAGCCATCATGGAGCAGCTGGCCAAGGAAACGCTGCCGAAGGGGATCGCCTACGAGTGGACCGAGCTGACCTACCAGGAGATCCTGGCCGGTAACACCATGGTCTACGTGTTCCCGCTGTGCGTGCTGCTGGTGTTCCTGGTGCTGGCCGCCCAGTACGAAAGCTGGACCCTGCCGCTGGCCGTGATCCTGATCGTGCCGATGTCGATCCTGTGCGCGCTGGTGGGGGTCAAGCTGACCGGTGGCGACAACAACATCTTCACCCAGATCGCCCTGTTCGTGCTGGTGGGCCTGGCCTCGAAGAACGCGATCCTGATCGTGGAATTCGCCCGCGAGCTGGAAGACCACGGCCGCAGCGTCGTCGACGCCGCGCTGGAAGCCTCCCGCCTGCGCCTGCGTCCGATCCTGATGACCTCGATCGCCTTCATCATGGGTGTGGTGCCGCTGGTGTTCTCGACCGGCGCCGGCGCCGAGATGCGCCACGCGATGGGCGTCGCGGTGTTCGCCGGCATGCTGGGCGTGACCTTCTTCGGCCTGTTCCTGACGCCGCTGTTCTACGTCCTGCTGCGTACCCTGGGCAAGCGTTTCGAGAAAAAAGCCCCGGTGGCGAAAGCCCCGGTCCTGGACCTGGAAGGAGTGCATTGAGATGACAAGCATGATCGCAAGGGGCGTGGCACCCTCATTGTCCACATTGCTGGCGGCACTGCTGCTCACCGCCTGCGCCACCCCGGACTTCAAGCAGCCGTCGGTCGAGACGCCGACCGCCTTCCGTAACACGCAACTGCCTGCCGCCACGGAAGTGGACGGCATCGAAGGATCGCGCTGGAAGCCCGCCCAACCGGCCGAGCAGCAGCCGCGCGGCCAGTGGTGGCTGGCCTTCAATGACCCGGCGCTCACCGCGCTGGTCGAGGAGGCCAGCGCCAACAATGCCAACCTGGCGGTGGCCGCAGCCCGCGTCAAGCAGGCGAGGGCGATCGCCGGCATTGCGGCAGCGGACCGCGTGCCGCAGGTCGGCGTCGGCATCGGCGCCCAGCGTGCCCGCCCATCTGCACTGGAATCCGGCCTGCCGCAAGGTACGCCGACCCAGGCTGCGACGACTTACTCGGCCCAGCTGAGCGCCAGCTACGAGGTCGACCTGTTCGGCCGCGTGGCGGCCGGCGTGTCGGCGGCGCGCAGCGATGCCGCGACCTCGGAGGCCAACTTCCGCTCGGTGCTGCTGGCCCTGCAGGCCGACGTGGCCCAGACCTATTTCCGCCTGCGCGCCCTCGACGCCGAACTGGAGACCCTGGCGCAGACCGTGCGCCTGCGGGACGAGAGCGTCAAGGTGACGCAGCGCCGCTTCGAGCTGGGCGACATCGGCGAGTTCGACCTGTCGCGCGCCCGCACCGAACTGGCGACGGCGCGCGCCGAAGCGATCGGCCTGCAGCGCCAGCGCGCCACCGCAGAGCATGCGCTGGCGGTCCTGCTGGGCAAGCCGGCCGCGCATTACGTGGCCGGCCAGAGCCCGCTGCTGGACACCACCACGCTGCCGGCGATCCCGGCCGGCCTGCCGTCCTCGCTGCTGGAACGCCGTCCCGACATCGTCGCCGCACAGCGCACGATGGAAGCCTCGAATGCCCGCATCGGTGTGGCGCGCGGCGCGATGTTCCCGGCGCTGACCATCAGCGCGGCCGGTGGCGGCATCGGTGGCGCCTTCTCCGAGGTGTTCAGGTGGAGCAGCCGCTCCTGGGTGCTGGGCCTGTTGACCTCGATGCCGATCATCGACGGCGGCCGCAACCGCGCCAACGTCGAACGCAGCGAAGCGGTGCTGGAAGAGTCGGTGGGGGGCTACCGCCAGAGCGTGCTCACGGCCTTCGCCGAAGTCGAGGACAACCTGGCCGGCCTGCGCATCCTCTCTGGCCAGGCCGAGCAGATCGAGGCGGCGCGGCTGGCGGCGCGCCGCTCGGCCGACCTGGCGCAGAAGCTCTACGACGCCGGCCGTTCCAGCTATCTCGAGCTGCTGGATGCCCAGCGCAACCTGGCGGCGGTCGAACGCACGGCGGTCCAGCTGCGCGGCAACCGCGCGGTGACTACGGTGGCGCTGATCCGCTCATTGGGTGGCGGCTGGGATTCGTCCCGTCCGGAGGCGGTGGCGTTGGCCAGCAACTGATTCATTTTTTTCCTGAGGCTGTTGCCCTTTGCGGCGGTGCGCGTGAGCGCACCGCCGCTTTTTTATGTCGAGGTAGTGAAACTACAAAACTGATCCAGAATTCAATTGACACTGTAACGAGCTGAGCAGAGAATTCCCCCGTCAATTCCATGTATGTACGAATGTGTCAGATGGCTCTGGTAGTTAAACTACCGGTTGCGCATGGCTATTGACCGTTGTTACCGCTTTCTAAAAAAGATTTTCATCACAATCCGCAACAACAACACGGAGGAGGCATGAAGAAGAAAGTCAGCGTTACAGCCCTGCTCGCAACGAGTGCCCTGATGCTGTCGGCCCATGCCGGCGCTGCCACGCCGCAGGCCCAGGCCGGCAACAGTTCCGCCGTCCTGCAAGGCTTCCACTGGAACTCGGCGGGGTACAGCAACCCGAACTGGTACAACACCCTAGCCGGCAATGTCGCCGACCTGAAGGCCATGGGCTTCAGCCATGTGTGGTTCCCGCCGCCGTCCGACTCGGCGGCAACAGAGGGCTACCTGCCGCGCCAGCTGAACAACTTGAGTTCCAGCTATGGCAGCTCGGCCGAACTGACCAACGTGGTGCGCGCCTTCACCAACAACGGCATCCACGCCGTCGCCGACGTCGTGGTCAACCACCGTGTCGGCTCGACCGGATGGTCGGACTTCACCAACCCGAACTGGACCCGCTACACGATCGCCAATAACGACGAATGCAATTGCGGTCTCGGGAATGCCGATACCGGATCGGGCTTCAACGCCGGCCGCGACATCGACCATACCAATGTCGGCGAAACCCAGAACGGCATCATCAACTGGCTCAACTACACCCTCAAGCCGGTCGGATTCAGCGGGCTGCGCTTCGATTACGTGAAGGGCTTCGGCGCCCAGTACGCCGGGCAGTACGCGAATGCCTTCGGCGCCCAGTTCTGCGTGGGCGAGCTGTGGACCGACCTCGACCTGAACAACATCGACGGCCACCGCCAGCAGATCATGAACTGGATCAACGGCACCGGCAACAGCTGCGGCGCCTTCGATTTCACGACCAAGGGCCTGCTCAACGATGCGCTGGCCAATGGCAATTACTGGCGCCTGCGCGATGCTTCCGGCAAGCCGCAGGGCGCCGTTGGCTGGTGGCCGGCGATGGCGGTGACCTTCGTCGACAACCACGATACCGGCCCGTCCGAAAGCTGCGGCACCGGCCAGAACCACTGGCCGGTGCCTTGCGGCGCAGTGATGCAGGGCTACGCCTACATCCTGAGCCATCCGGGCATTCCGACCGTCTACTACCCGCACGTCTACAACTGGAACCTGAAGACGCCGATCAGCGCCCTGATGGCGGCGCGCCGGACGGCGGGCGTGCATTCCACCTCGCCGGTCGCGATCCAGGCGGCCACGCAGGGCCTGTACGCGGCGATCGTCACCGGCAGCACCCGCCAGTTGGCGATGAAGATCGGTCCGAACAGCTGGAGCCCGGGCGCCGGCTGGACGCTGCAGACCTCCGGCAGCAACTACGCGGTCTGGATGAAATAAGGTATGAGGACGGCGGGACACGCATGGCGCCGCTACAATGCGGCCATGACGACCCCACCGTCCTCCACCCTCACCGGGCTCGCGCCGGTCATCGACGCCGACGTACGCATCCTCGTGCTGGGCAGTTTTCCCGGCGCGGCGTCGCTCGCAGCGGGCAAGTATTACGCGCATCCGCGCAATCAGTTCTGGCCGCTGATCTCGGCGGTGATTGGGGAAGACCTCGCCAGCATGCCGTATGAAACACGCTTGAGGCGCCTGCTGGCGCACCACGTCGGCCTATGGGACGTGCTGGCCGGTTGCGAACGCGAAGGCAGCCTCGATTCCGCCATCCGCAAGCCTGCCGCCAACGATTTCGAGCGCCTGCGCAGCTTGTGTCCGGACCTGGAAACGGTTGGCTTCAACGGCCAAGCTTCGGGGAAGTTCGCGCCGCAGTTCGCGACGGCCGGCTATCGGACCGTGGTGCTGCCGTCGAGTTCTCCGGCGCATTTGGCGATGAGCTTCGAGCAGAAGCTGGCGGTCTGGCGCCGGCTGGCCGGCGCGCCGGACCAGGAAGCGTCCCCGACTACACAGCCTTCCTTGTTCTGAACCGGCCAGGCATCACTGGATGCGCGATCCCGTCGCGCTGACACGCCGCAGATAGGCCAGCTTGGCCGAGTACAGCTCCCGCATCTCCTGCCGCGTGCTGGCGTCCACCGCCTTGGCGATCTGCTCGCGCGCGTGCTTGACATCGCCCAGGCGCAGGTGGCTCACCCCCAGCCAGAAGCGGAATTCATCGTTGAAGGGCGCGCGCTTCACCTCGCGCTCGAACAGTCCTTTGGCGCGGTCGAAGTCGCCGGCGCGCAGGGCCACCATCCCCTCGTCGAAGAAGTGGTAGGGCGGGAAGGGCTCGATGCTGGCGATGCGCTGCGCCATGGCCTGCGACTCGGCGTGCTTGCCCTGGACGGCGAGCAAGGGCTGCAGGTTGCGCATCACCATCAGGTTTTCCGGCTCGCGCGCGAGCGCCGCGCGGTAGGTCTGCTCGGCCAGCGTGACGTCGCCGTGGCGGTCGTAGATCACGGCCAGGGTGTTGAGCGCCGCGACCATGCCCGGGCGCTTGCCGACCGCCGCGCGCGCCCACCAGTAGGCATCGTCGGTGCGGCCCTGCACCAGCATTTCGGCGGCGCGGTTGTTCATGTACAGGGCGACGATGTCGTCTTCGTCCAGCTCGCGCGCGCGCAGGCGGGCCGCTTCGTCCTGCGGGATGAAGTCGACCACCAGCAGTTCACCCAGGTCGCTGCTGCGCAGGCCGATTTCCGGCTTGCTGCCGATG
Source organism: Telluria sp. ZB4P36 (assembly GCF_059685865.1). Lineage (NCBI taxonomy): Bacteria > Pseudomonadati > Pseudomonadota > Betaproteobacteria > Burkholderiales > Oxalobacteraceae > Telluria > Telluria sp. ZB4P36. Next base: position 191,016 of record NZ_JCASIE010000004.1, on the reverse strand, counting down.
GCGATGTTGACGTGCGCGTTGCCCAGGTAGAGGCCGGCCGTGCGGCTCCAGGTGCTGCCGGCGTCGATGCTGCGGAAGCGCACCGGCATGCCCAGTTCCTTGGCGAAGGCCGCGGTCATGATCACCAGCGACAGGCAGTTGCCGGCACGGTCGGCATAGGTTTCGGCGGCGGTGCGGGTCTTGGTGGATTCGTATTCGAGCTTCAGGTCGGTCTTGCTGTACAGGGCGTTGACCAGGCCGTGGCGCTGGCCGCTCTCGCGCAGGTGGCGCGAGAAGGCCGCGCTCTCCAGGTAGGAGCGCATCGCGGGACTGACGGCGAACAGGCCGTCGGCGCCGACTTTTTCGGAAGGGGGCGCGAAGCGCGCGTCCGCCAGCGGGGGAGGGGGCGCCGTGACGGGTTCCACGCTGGCGCAACCGGCCAGCAGGGATAGGGACAGCAGGATGGCGATGCATTTCATGACTCACTCCCAGGGGGCGTACTTACAGCGAAGTATCTGCCTCTGCAAGGGCGATGTCAAAGACCGCTTAGTCCTCGTGGAAGGCTTCCACCAGCTCGTCCAGCAGCTCGGCCGTTTCCTCGTCCGACAATCCGAGGTAGGCGCAGGCGGCGGCGCCGCCCTTGTTCCACTCGAGCGACTCGCCATGGCCCTGGTAGCGGCAGATCGCGCTCTCGGCCAGCACCGACAGGGCGACCAGCGAGCGCACCGCGCCGGCACTCGCGGCATCGTCGAGTACGGCGAAATCGTGGTGGTGCAGGATGGCCCAGCCGACGTCGGCCGACAGGCCCCAGTTGCGCGCCAGCAGGCAGCCGACTGCGGTGTGGGAGGTCGAGTGGCGCTCGTCCTCGAGCGCCGTGAACCGACGTTGCTCTTCCAGGGACGCGGCGGCATAGGTGGCGGCGTAGTCGGGGAAGCGCTCCATCAGCAGCGGCACCCCGGTGTCGCAGAACAGGCCGAAGGTGTGGGCCACGTCCGGTTCGCCGATGCGCAGGCGGCGCGACAGGAACACCATGGCCTGGGCGCGGCGGGTCGAGACATCCCAGAAACTGGCCAGCGCCGCGCTGTTGGCGGGAATCGCCTGGCGCGCCAGCAGGCCGGTCATGAGGGCCGCGACCTGGTTGATGCCCAGGAACAGGATCGCCTGCTCGATCGACTTGGCCTTGCGCCGTCCGCCGTAGACCGCCGAATTGGCCAGCTTGAGCAGTGCGCCCGACATGCCGACGTCGCTCGCCACGATCTTGCCGATCGCTTCAGGCGAGGGGTCTTCCGACGACAGTTCGCGCTGCATGTCGGCGAGCAGGCTCGGCCGTGGTGGGATGCGGATCGATTTGATCAGGGCATCGACCTGGTCGAGCTGCGGGACGGGATCGGCGACGGTATTCATGGGCAGGGGCAGGGCGAGTTGCGGAAGAGAAACGAACAACCGTGCCACTATACCCCAGTGCTGATTTCATTGCAGCAAAGCAATGTAAAAGTATTATTTTCAGAACAATATTTTGTGTCACTACACCAACGCGACAAGGAAAATTGGCCCGGGTTAGAATCCGCGCATGGCCATTTCGACAATAGCAGGAATCGATTTTTCCCAGCCGGCGCAGAATGTGGGACGCCAGCTGATCGGGGTGACGGTGCTGGTAAACGGCGTCGGCGGACGGATCGTCGAGACCGAAGCCTACGACCGCGAAGACCCGGCCTCGCACGCCTTTTCCGGTCCCACCGAACGCAACGCCGCCATGTTCGGCCCGCCCGCCCATGCCTACGTCTACCGCTCCTACGGCATCCACTGGTGCCTGAATTTCGTGTGCCGCGAGGAGGGACACGGCGCCGGGGTCCTGATCCGGGCGCTCGAGCCGCTCGTCGGCCTGGACGAGATGCGCCGGCGCCGCGATGCGGATGACGCGTGGCTGCTGTGTTCCGGTCCCGGCAAGCTGTGCCAGGCCCTGGGCGTGACCCGTGCCCACAACGGCATGGCCTTGTCGGGCGCGCCCTTCGAGCTGCTGCCCGGTCCCCCTGGACTGGAAGTCGTGACCGGGCCGCGCATCGGGATTTCGAAGGCGATGGACGTCCCGTGGCGCTTCGGCCTGGCCGGATCCCGCTTCGTCAGCCGTCCGTTTCGTTAAACCTCAGGCACTGCGCCGGCGCTGAGCCTCGGCCTTCTTGCCAGCCGCAGGCAGGGCCGCAAGCACGCGCCCGCGCATCGCGCTGCCGGGCGCGCGCCGCTCCTGCAGGCCCTGGAAGCCTTCGTCGCCTTCCTCTTCCTCGATCGCCGCGGCATCGATACCGTCGAACTTGAAGATCGACACCGCCTTGGCCAGGTTGACGGTCTGTTCGTGCAGGCTTTCGGCGGCGGCGGCGGCTTCTTCCACCAGCGCCGCGTTCTGCTGGGTCATGCCGTCCATCTGGCCGACCGCCTTGTTCACTTCGGCGATGCCGTCGGCCTGCTCGGTGCTGGCGATGCTGATGCGGCCGATGATGTCGTTCACCTGCTTCACCGAGGCGACGATGTCGCCCATGCTGGCGCCGGCCTCGCTCACCGAGGCGCTGCCGTCCTCGATGATCTTCACCGAGTCGGCGATCAGGGCCTTGATCTCGCGCGCCGCCGCCGCCGAGCGCTGCGCCAGCGTGCGCACTTCGGCCGCCACCACCGCGAAGCCGCGCCCCTGCTCGCCGGCGCGCGCCGCTTCCACCGCGGCGTTCAGAGCCAGCAGGTTGGTCTGGAACGAGATGCCGTCGATCACGCCGGTGATCTCGACGATCTTGCGCGAGCTGGCCTGGATCGATTCCATCGTCGCCACCGCGCGGCCGACCGCCTGGCCGCCGTTCGAGGCCAGCTGCTGCGCCTCGGCCGCGAGGTTGGAGGCGAGGCGCGCGTTCTTGGCGTTTTCCTTGACTGCCGTGGTCAGTTCTTCCATGGTGCTGGCGGTCTGTTCGAGCGAACCGGCCTGCAGCTCGGTGCGGGTCGACAGGTCCAGGTTGCCGCTGGCGATCTCTTTCGAGGCGGTGTCGATCGAGCGCACCGAGTTCAATATGCTGCGCAGGGCGCCGTCCAGGCGCGTGATGCTGTGGTCGAGCGCGCGCGAGGTGTCGGCGATTTCGTCGCGGCCGCCGCCCGGCGTGCCGGAGGCGCGCAGGCGGCCGTCGGCCAGGTCGTTCACCACGGTGGCGATCGAGCGGATGTCGGCCAGCATGGCGCGCCGCACCAGCATCGTCACCACCAGCGACAGGGTGATCGACAGCAGCACCAGGCCGGCCATGGTGAGGCCGAGCGAGCGGAATTCGGCCTTGGCGGCGGCGTGCGCTTCCACGCTCAGCTTCTTTTCCAGCGCCGCCAGCTTCTGCAGCCCGGCGTCGAGCGCCACGAACTGTTTTTCGGCCTTCTGCATCGAGTTGGTGGCGATCGACTGGTCGACCTGGGCCAGCTCGATGGTCTCGCCGACCATCTTGCGGTAGCTCGCCAGCGCCGCCAGCGAGTTCTCGATCGGTGCGCGCTCGGATGGCTCGGCCAGTTTCGCCAGCTCGCCCAGCCTGGTCGCGATCGACGCGTGCTTCTTGTGGATGTCGGCGGTGAGGGCGGCCAGGCGGCTCTGGGCGAAACTGCCGTTCACCCAGGCCAGCAGCTGGTAGATGTTGGCATGGGCAAAGCGCGCTTCGCCCGCCACGTCGGCCACGGCCTGCAGGCGCGCGGCGCGCACCTGCACCATGTGCTCGAGCGAGGCGTTCTGGCGCACCATGCCGTAATAGGCGGCGGCCGACAGCATCGTCAGCAGCACCAGCACCAGGCCCGGGGCAAGCAGCAGTTTCGGGCCGATCCGTAGTTTGTTCAGCATGCTTGGCTCCGGGCGTGGACGAACAGCTTATTTCTTGTAGATGCCGACTTCGAGCACCACATCGTCGACCCGCTGGATGAAGGTCGTCTTCGGCTCGATCTTGCCGCTGGTCGGGTTCTTGTACTGGTAGTCGACCCAGCCCTTGCCCTTGGCGGCGGCCAGTTCGATGATCTCGCGGCGGTATTTCTTGCCGTTCGCGTCAGGCACGTCGGTCAGGTCCTTGCCGACGATCGAGGGGTTGTAGGGGTGGGCCAGCACGATGCCGGTCTTCAGGTCGCGAATGTCCATGTACAGCTCGCCCTGGACGTATTCCGCATCCTTCGCATTAATCTTCTTCATCATTTCATCCTTGCCCTTGGCCTTGACCAGGGCAACACCGCGCTCGACCATCGCGATGGCGTCTTTCTCGGTCGGGCCACTGGCGAGGACGGGGGCGGCGGCGATGGCCAGGCACAGGGCGGCGGTAGATGCGAACAGTTTCATTGTTGACTCCTCGAGTGGAATTTTTGGGACCAATATTGCTAAAGTGCATTGGCAAATGTACCGGGGTGGAAATGGCGGGGATTGCGGTGGCGCAATTGCATTGCGCAGCAAGGGTGGAAAGCGGTGTTGGATTTAAGGTAGAAAAGTTGTTTTAATGAAATTAGCTCATGTAGAATCTGCGGTTTTGTTGGTGGGTTGGCATGAAGCTAGAGAAACAGATTCCCTTCGAGGATAGGCAGGCGCCGGCGCCGCCGCCTGCTGCCCACCTGGCCTACCGCCGCGACATCGACGGCCTGCGCGCCGTCGCCGTGCTGTCGGTGCTGCTGTTCCACGCCTTCCCATCGGTGCTGCGGGGCGGTTTCATCGGCGTCGATATCTTCTTCGTCATCTCCGGCTTCCTGATCTCGAGCATCCTGCTGCGCGAGCTGGAGCAGGGCAGCTTCAGCTTCGCCGGCTTCTACGCGCGCCGCGTGCGGCGCATCTTCCCTGCCCTGGTGCTGGTGCTGGGGTCTTGCCTGGCCTTCGGCTGGCTGGCCCTGTTCCCGGACGAGTACCAGCAGCTCGGCAAGCACGTGGTCGGCGGCGCCGGCTTCGCCGCCAACTTCTTCTATTGGGCCCAGGTCGGCTACTTCGACACCGCGGCCGACACCAAGCCGCTGCTGCACTTGTGGTCGCTCGGCATCGAGGAACAGTTCTACATCCTGTGGCCCGCGGTCCTGCTGCTGGGCTGGCGGCTGCGCGCCAACCTGCTCGCGCTGGCGGCACTGCTGGCGCTGGCCTCGTTCGCGCTCAACGTCGGCGGCGTCGCCCACTACGCCAGCGCCACCTTCTATTCTCCGGCCAGCCGCGCCTGGGAACTGCTGCTGGGCGCCGGCCTGGCCTGCCTGCATGCGCGCCCGGCCGGCAGGTCCATGGGGCTGCCGCGCTTCGCGCCCAACCTGCTTGCCTGGCTAGGTGTCGCCCTGCTGGCCGCCGGGCTGGCGCTGATCACGCGCAAGGACCAGTTCCCCGGCTGGTTCGCGCTGTTGCCCGCGCTCGGTGCGCTGCTGCTCATCGGCGCCGGACCGCAGGCCTGGTTCAACCGGGTCGTGCTGTCGAACCGTCTTATGGTCTGGATCGGCCTGATCAGCTACCCGCTCTACCTGTGGCATTGGCCGCTGCTGTCCTTCGCCCAGATCATCGAGTCGCGCGAGCCGGCGCCGGCCATCCGCGCGGGTGCGCTGTTGCTGGCGCTCCTGCTGGCCTGGCTCACCTGGCGGGTGGTGGAGCGCCCGCTGCGCGGCGGGCCCGGCGCCCGACGCGGCAAGGTTGCGGCGCTGTGCGTGCTGATGGCCGCCTGCGCCGCCACCGGCGGATATATCTACCTGAACGAAGGCCTGCCGGGCCGCAAGCCGGTGCAGGACAACCTGGCCAACCAGAAAGCGCTGGTGGTGGTCGAGGACAAGGCCAATTCCGAGGCCTGCAAGAAGCGCTACGGCTTCGATTCGTCCTACGAATACTGCCTGCTGGCCGACGTGGCGAAGGATCCGACCGTGGTGCTGCTGGGCGACAGCCACGCCTACCACGTGGTCGCCGGCCTGACGACCTATTACAGCGGCGTCGGCGACAACCTCCTGATGCTGGGTACCCGCCATCCCTACTGGGGCCTCGACCCCCAGGGCGACCCCTACCAGCAGGCCACGCAACCGATGCTGGAACTGGCCCTCGGCATGCCCTCGGTGAAGACCGTGGTGTTCTCGACCCACCTGCGCTTCGGCACCGGTCCCGAGCACCGCGTCCCGGTGGATGCGGCGCGCGAGACCTTCCGCCGCTTCACCGCCGCCGGCAAGCGCGTGATCTTCATGAACGACGTGCCGAACATCGGCTTCGATCCGCGTTCGTGCATCAAGCGCGCCGGGGTCGCGTCATCGGCCACCCGCGTGCCCTGCGCGATCACGCGCGCCGAATGGGAACAGCAGGTCAGCCAGCACCGCGAGGTCCTGCGCGGCTTCGCCCGGGAATTCCCGCAGATCGCCTGATTCGATTCGTCCAGCACGCTGTGCGACGACAGCAGCTGCCGCGCCATGATCGACGGACGCCTGATGTACCGCGACGCCAACCACCTGAGCTACGACGGCGACCTGCGGGTCGGACGGCACTTCGCCGAATGGATGCGCCGGCGCGGGTCGAAATAATGCTCCTCTTGTTCTAACCCCCACCGTAGGAACTGTCTGATTGATTGACGGCAATCCGGGCTAATTTCCGCAACGTAAGATGAATTCTTGTCGGCAACGTTTTACCCATGCCGGATATTTCATCCCCTCGTTTCCTGGAGAACTCCCGTGATCACGACCGAATCGACTCCCTCCAAGTTCAAGCCCTATACCCGGCAGACGATCCACCTGGCGCGCCAGTGGCAATGGCTGACGCCGGAGCTGCAGGAAGCGGTGCAGGTGGTGTCCCATGTGCTGCCGTTCCGCGTGAACGCCTACGTGCTGGAGGAGCTGATCGACTGGGACAAGGTGCCGGACGATCCGATCTTCCGGCTCACCTTCCCGCACCGCGACATGCTGCCTTCGAACGAGTACGAGCAGCTGCGCGAACTGGTGCTGTACAAGAAGGACGAGGCGGCCATTGCGAAGCTGGTGCACGGCATCCGCATGCGCATGAACCCGCACCCGGCCGGCCAGATGACGCACAACGTCCCGCGCGTGAACGACGCTCCGCTCAAGGGCTTGCAGCACAAGTACAAGGAAACCGTGCTGTTCTTCCCGAGCTCGGGCCAGACCTGCCACGCCTACTGCACCTTTTGCTTCCGCTGGCCGCAGTTCGTGGGCATGGACGACATGAAGTTCGACGCCCGCGAAAGCAGCGAGCTGGTGGCCTACCTCGAGACCCATCCCGGCGTCACCGACGTCCTGATCACCGGCGGCGACCCGATGATCATGAATACCCGTTCGCTGGCCGAGTTCCTCGAGCCGCTGCTGGAGCCGAACCTGGCCCACATCCAGAACATCCGCATCGGCACCAAGTCGGTGGCCTACTGGCCGCAGCGCTATGTGTCGGACAAGGACAGCGACGATTTGCTGCGCCTGTTCGAGAAGGTGGTCAGGTCGGGGAAGAACCTGGCCATCATGGGCCACTACAACCACGCGGTGGAGCTGCGCGCGCCCGTAGCCCAGCAGGCGGTCAAGCGCATCGTCGGCACCGGCGCCACGCTGCGCATGCAGGGCCCGCTGATCCGCCACATCAACGAAGACCCGAAGAGCTGGGCCGAACTGTGGACCACCGGCGTGCGCCTGGGCGCCATCCCGTACTACATGTTCGTCGAGCGCGACACCGGACCGCGCGACTACTTCGCGCTGCCGCTGGCGCGCGCCCACCAGATCTTCCAGGAAGCCTATTCGATGGTGTCGGGCCTGTCGCGCACCGTGCGCGGTCCCTCGATGAGCGCCTTCCCGGGCAAGGTGGTGATCGACGGCGTGGTCACGATCAACGGCGAGAAGCTGTTCGCGCTGCAGTTCCTGCAGGCGCGCAATCCGGAGTGGGTGCGCCGTCCCTTCTTCGCCAAGTACGATGCCGACGCCACCTGGCTCGACCACCTCAAGCCCGCCTTCGGGCGCGACAAGTTCTTCTTCGAGCAGGAGAGCGGCGGCCCGCTGCGCGGCCCCGGCGGGCGCGTCATCCCCCTGGTGCCGGCGGGGCAGTTGCGCGGCAACACGGCCCAGGACGCGGCCTGAGACCTGGTCGAGGCCCGGCCATGCAGGAACAGACCAGCACGCCACGCCTGTCCGGCGTGGCGGTTTTTTTCTACGTGTTCCTGCCGTTCGCGCTGGGACACTACCTGTCGACGCTGCTGCGCAACGTGAACGCGGTGCTGGCCCCCGACCTGGTGGGCGCACTCGCGCTCACCCCGGCCGAGCTGGGACTGCTCACCAGCGCCTTCTTCTTCGCCTTCGCCCTGGTCCAGCTGCCGGTCGGCATCGCGCTCGACCGCTGGGGGCCGCGCAAGGTGCAGCTGGCGATGATGCTGGTCGGCGCCATCGGCGCGCTGCTGTTCTCGCGCGGCAGCGGCTTCGGACAGCTGATGGCGGCGCGCGCCATCATGGGACTGGGCCTGGGCGGCTGCTTCATGGCGGCGGTCAAGGCGGTCTCCACCTGGATCACCCCAAGCAAGCTGCCCTCGGTGCACGGCTACCTGATCGCGGTAGGGGGGCTGGGAGCGGCCACCGCCACCATGCCGGTGCGCCTGGTGCTCGAGTACACCGACTGGCGCGGCCTGTTCCTCATGCTGGCCGCGCTCACCATCTGCTCCGGTCTCCTGATCGCGCTCCTGTACCCGCGCGACACGACCGCGCCGCCCAGGCGCGGGCCGTTCGGCGAGGCCTTGCGCCAGGTGTTCCGGGCGCCGGTGTTCCGCACCACCGCCTCGCTGGTCCTGATCCCGCATGCGGTGTTCTTCGGCATCCAGGGCCTGTGGATCGGGCGCTGGCTGTCTGACGTGGCGCGCTTTCCCGACGACGCCGTCGCCTACCTGCTGTACATGGGAATGGCCGCCGTGATCTTCGGCGCCATCGCGGTGGGCATGATCACCGAATGGGCCGGGCGGCGCGGCATCGCCCCGCTCGACGTCGCCGCCGCCGGCATCGCCGTCTTCCTGCTGGTGCAGTCCGCCTTCGTGGTCAGCTACAAGCCGAGCTTCCAGCTGCTGTCGGTGCTGTTCACCCTGGTCGGCACCATCACCGGGATCGAGTACGCCATCATCGCGCAATCGATGCCGCGCGAGCTGACCGGGCGCGCGGCGACCTGCCTGAACCTGTTGATCTTCATCGGCGCCTTCGTGGTGCAGGCCGGCTTCGGGATGATGATCGGCCTGTGGCCGCTCGACGATGCGGGACAGGTCCCGGCCATGGCCTACCGCGCCGCCTTCGCGATGCTGGTGCTGGTGCAACTGCCGGGCCTGGCCGGCTTCGTGCGGCGGCGCCGGCGGAAAGCGGCGCCGGTGGCCGACGAGGTGCAGGCGCTGCCTACCTGAGGCTCGGTTTTCTCTGCGGTAACGGACGGCGTACTATTGCCAGATTGGCTAGTATGCCGGCAAAACGGGCGCCGTCCGTACCTACCGAGAGAACACCATGCGCCACCACACCCTGCTCCGCCTGTCGGCGGGGGCCACGCTCCTGCTGCTCGCTGCCTGCGCCGAAAAATCCACTTTGGCTCCCGGCGCCGACGTCGGTCCGCAGCCGACCCTGGTGGCGCCGAAGAAGTCCATCTTCCCGACCGTGGACATCGCCCCGGCCAAGGGCTGGCCGCAGGGCGGCAAGCCGGTCGCGGCGGCCGGACTGGCGGTGAATGCCATGGCTTCCGGCCTCGACCATCCACGCTGGCTCCACGTGCTGCCCAACGGCGACGTGCTGGTCGCCGAGAGCAATGCGCCGGAGCGCCCTGACGACAAGAAAGGCATCCGGGGCTACGTCATGGGCAAGGTGATGGCGAAGGCCGGCGCCGGTGTGCCGAGCGCGAACCGCATCACGCTGCTGCGCGATGCCGACGGCGACGGCGTGGCGGAGCTGAAGAAGGTTTTCCTGAAGGGCCTGAATTCGCCCTTCGGCATGGCGCTGGTCGGCGACATGCTGTATGTGGCGAACACCGACGGCATCGTGCGCTTCCCCTACAAGGAAGGCGACACCGAGATCGGCGCGAGCGCGCAGCAGGTGGCGCCGCTGCCGGGCGGCCCGCTGAACCACCATTGGACCAAGAACATCATCGCCAGCCAGGACGGCCGCAAGCTGTACGCCACCTCGGGCTCGAACAGCAACGTCGCCGAAAACGGCATGGACAAGGAGGTCGACCGCGCCGCCATCCTCGAAGTGGACATCGCCACCGGCAAGACGCGCCTGTTCGCGTCCGGCCTGCGCAACCCGAACGGCCTGGCCTGGAATCCCGAGACCGGTGTGCTGTGGACCGTCGTGAACGAGCGCGACGAGATCGGCAGCGACCTGGTGCCGGACTACCTCACCTCGGTAAAGGACGGCGGCTTCTACGGCTGGCCCTACAGCTGGTACGGCCAGCACGTGGACGAGCGGGTCAAGCCGCCGCGCCCGGACCTGGTGGCCAAGGCCATCGCGCCGGACTATGCGCTCGGCGCCCACGTGGCGGCGCTGGGGCTGGCCTTCTACACCGGTTCGCTGCTGCCCCAGTTCGCGAATGGCGCCATCATCGGCCAGCACGGTTCCTGGAACCGCAAGCCGCTGGCGGGCTACAACGTGGTCTACGTGCCGTTCAGGGAGGGCAAGCCGGCCGGCAAGCCGGTCGAGATCCTGACGGGCTTCGTCGACAGGAACGGCGATGCGCTCGGCCGCCCTGTCGGCGTGGCGGTAGGCAAGCAGGGCGCGATCCTGGTCGCCGACGATGTCGGGAACGTGATCTGGCGCGTCACCCCGGCAGGCCGTTGACCCACATTAGGCACAGCCTTCGACGAGCAGCAAGGGCAGCCCGGTCCACACGATTCCCACCAGCGCCAGCACGGCGCCGAGCGCCGCCGCCCAGTCCAGCAGCCCGGCATCCTGCGGATCGCGCAGGATGCCGCGCTCACGCCAGGCCAGCCACAGGCACAGCAGCAGCGCCATGCCGGTCGCCGCCCCCAGCAGCAGCCGGTCCGGCCCGCCCGCGCGCGTCGCGGCCGGGGTGCACTGCGCCGCCGCCAGCAGGTAGCAGAACGTGAAATGCGCAGCCCATACCAGCAAGGGCAGGGTGCCGCGCACGAGCTGGCGGAAGAACTGGTCGTGCATCGTTTACTCCATCAGCAGCGGCATCAAAGCCGGCAAGCCCTGCACCAGCGCCATGCCGGCCAGGCCCTGCAGCGTCGTGTAGTGCCAGAGCAGGGCGACGTTGTCGAGCGTGGCGCGGCTGTGCTCTCCCAGGTGGCCGCGCCAGGCGCGTAGAACCAGGTAGGGGCCGGCAATCGCCAGCACCACCACGTGCAGGCCCTGGTAGCCGAGCAGTGCGCCGATCGCGGCGGCCCAGGCGCTGGCGGTCGGGTCGAGGCCCGCGAACTGGTGGCCGCGCAGGTCCAGCATGAAGGAGGCCGCGGTGCAGCCCAGCGCCAGCAGCACCAGCCAGGGCAGGCGGCGCTTGCCGAGCGCGCGCACCGCCAGCAGCATCAGCGCCGAGCCGGCCAGCAGCAGGCCGCCGGAGGCCAGCTGCCAGGGCAGGTCCGGCAGGGCGGCGCCGGGCGGCGGGCAGACCAGCAGGCGCATCGACACGTGGACATAGGTGTAGCCGAAGGAAGCGAAGATGCAGGCGTCGACCACCAGCATGACCATCGTGCCCCACCACGACTGCGAGGCCGTGGTCTTGGCGTTCACCGGCAGCACCAGGTCGTCGGCGACGCGGGCATGCAGGATCGGCGGCTTGCGGTCCGACTGCCACAGCCAGGCCACCGTGCCGGCCACCGCCATCAGGCCGAACAGCCAGGCCAGCAGCATCGCCTTCACGGTCAGCAGCAGGAAGAAGCCGGCGGTGCCGAGGGCCGCGATGACCGGCAGCCAGCTGTCGCCCGGCAGCACCATCAGGTAGCGCGGCTCGGCCTGGACCGGGCTGGTGGCGATGGTCTCGCGCAGGCCGGTGGCGGTGCCGGGCAGGTAGTGCTGGCCGCGGTCGACTTCTTCCGACAGCGTCGGCTGGTCCCACAGCGGATCGTCCGAGGTAATGCGCGGGATGCTGCGGTTGCCGTAGGATTCCGAGGTGAGCCATTCGAGCGTCGGCGCATTCCAGGGATTGCCGACTTCCTTCCCGGGCCGGCGCAGGGTGCGCACGGCGTCGACGATGAACAGCAGCACGCCGAAGGCGAACACGAACGCGCCAACCGTGGATAGCATGTTCAGCAGCTGCCAGCCGAGCTGCGCGTCATAGGTATAGACCCGGCGCGGCATGCCATACAGGCCGGTAATGTGCATCGGGAAGAAGGCGAGGTTGAAACCGCCGAACATCAGCCAGAACACCCAGCGCGCCATCTTTTCCAACAGGGGCTGGCCCTTGATCAGCGGCAGCCAGTAGTACATCGCCGCGAACACCGGGAATACCATCCCGCCGATCAGCACGTAGTGCAGGTGGGCCACGATGAAATAGGTATCGTGCACCTGCCAGTCGAAGGGGATCACCGCCACCATCACGCCGGTCAGGCCGCCCAGCACGAAGATGAACATGAAACCCATCAGGAACAGCGCCGGGGAACGCATCTGCACCCGCCCATTCCATAGCGTGGCGATCCAGGCGAATACCTGGATGCCGGTCGGGATCGCCACCGCCATGCTCGCCGCCGAGATGAAACTCATCTCGAGCACGCCCAGACCGGCCGTGAACATGTGGTGGGCCCACAGCGCGAAGCTGAAGAAGCCGACGCCGACCAGGGCCACGATGATGGCGCGCCGCCCCACCAGACGGCTGGCGGCGATGGTCGGGATCATGGTCGAGACCATGCCGGCGGCGGGCAGGAAGATGATGTAGACCTCGGGGTGGCCGAAGAACCAGAACAGGTGCTGCCACAGGATCGGGTCGCCGCCGCGCCCGGCGATGAAGAAGGGCCAGTCGAAGGCGCGTTCCAGTTCCAGCAGGGCGGTGCCGGCGATCACCGCCGGGAAGGCGAACACGATCATCACCGCCACCACCAGCATGGCCCAGGCATACACCGGCATGCGGCGCAGCGTCATTCCCGGCGCGCGCGTAAGCAGGATGCCGACGATCAGCTCGACGGCGCCGGCGATCGCCGAGATCTCGATGAAGCCGATCCCCAGCAGCCAGAAGTCGGCGTTCAGGCCGGGCGAATACTGGTTGCCGGTGTAGGGCGGGTACATGAACCAGCCGCCGTCCGGGGCCAGCCCGACGAAGATGGTGCAGAAGAAGGCCAGGCCGCCGAAGGCATAGGCCCAGTAGGCGTAGGCCGAGAGGCGCGGGAAGGGCAGGTCGCGCGCGCCCAGCATGTTCGGCAGCAGGTAGACGGCGATCGCCTCGACGATGGGGATCGCGAACAGGAACATCATCACCGTGCCGTGCATGGTGAAGACCTGGTTGTAGGTGTCCGGGCCGAGCAGGGTGTTGTCGGGCACCGCCAGCTGCACCCGCATCAGCAGCGCCAGGATGCCGGCCAGGATGAAGAACAGCAGCGCGGTGCCGATGTAGAGCAGGCCGATGCTGGTGTTGTTGACCGACTTGAAGAAGCGCCAGCCGGTGGGGGTGCGCCAGACCTCCTTGAGGCGCTCGAATTCGCCGTCCGGACGCGGCAGAGAACTGGGCAAATTCATTTCAGGTGCTCGAGGTAGGTGGCCAGGGCGCGCAGCGTGTCGCGGTCGAGTTCCGGCGAACCGGGCATGAAGACGCCGGGTTTGGCGGCCTGCGGGTCGGCGATCCAGCCACCCAGGGTGTCGCGGTGGGTGCGGAGGAGCCCGGCCCCGATGTAGTTGCGGCTGCCGACGTGGGTCAGGTCCGGACCCAGGCGCGATCCTTCGGCCACGCCGCGGATCGTGTGGCAGGCCTGGCAGCGCTGTTCCAGGAAGACCGTGCGGCCGCGTTCGAGCACCGGGCTTGTCGCCGGCAGGGCCGGCTGCGCCTGGCGCGCCAGCCAGGCCGCGAAGTCCTGCGGGCTGGACGCCACCACGTGCAGGGCCATCTTCGCATGCTGGGCGCCGCAGTATTCGGCACACTGGCCGCGGTAGATGCCGGGCCTGTCGGCGCGCAGGCTCAGGCCGGTGACCCGGCCCGGCACCATGTCGCGTTTCCCTGCCAGCGAGGGCACCCACAGGCTGTGGATCACGTCGGCCGAATTCAGGCCCAGGTAGACCGGGCGCCCGGTCGGGATGTGGATCTCGTTGGCGGTGACGATCTCGCGCCCGCTTGCCGGGTCGTGGTAGCGCACTTCCCACCACCACATCTTGGCGGTTACGGAAATCGTCAGCGCATCGTGCGAGGACTGCGGCGCCAGCTGGGTGCTGCGCCAGGTGCTCCAGGCCAGCAGCGCGGTGAGGACCACGACCGGGAAGGCGATGCCGCCGCCGCCGATCCACAGCAGCGCGCGCGCCGGCCGTTCCCGGCGCCGCAGGCTGAGCGCCAGCAGCGCCATCACGGCGGCGAAGATCAGGGCGCCGGCGCCGAACATCACCCAGGCGAACTGGCTGATGATGGCTGCGTCCCAGCCTGCCGGGTGCAGGACCGAGTGCAGGGCGCGGGTTGTCGTGCTCATCGCAGCGTGTACAGGAAGGCCGCGATGTGGCGCGCTTCCTGTTCCGTAAGGCCCATTTGCGGCATCTCGGTGCCGGGCTTGACGGCGTGCGGCACGCGCAGCCAGCGCAGCATGTTGGCGGGCTGGTTGGGGATGCCGCCCGCGATGTAGCTCAGGCGGCCGATGTGGTCGAGCGTCGGGCCTTCGTGGCCGGCCGCGCCCTGCACGCCCGGGATCGTGTGGCAGGCGCCGCACTGGTACTGGGTCACCAGGCGCAGCCCCTGCCGCACCTCGCCGCCGGGGACGATCGAAGGTGGCGCTTCCTTGCACCCGCCGAGCAGCACCGCGCCGGCCAGCATCATGGCGGCAAGTACCCGGGTACTGCGGACGGAATCGCGGGAAGGGCAGGTGCGCACGCTTGGGGAATCGACATTGTTGGGGTGGCTTTTATAATACACAAAGAATGATGCAATTTTTTTAACGAACCCAATCGGACAGCCCCCTTCCATGCCCTCGAACCGCCAACGGCTGATCGTGAAGACCGCTGTACTGACGCTGGTGGCGGCAGGCGTCAGCGCCGGCGCGGCCGGCCTCGCGGTCCTGTACGGAGGCTGGTACAACATCGGTGCCACGGCCCAGCATTTCCCCTTCGTGTACACGGTGCTGGAAGAGGGCATGAAGCATTCGGTGCGCAATCACGCGCAGGACATCGCGGTGCCGCGCCTGGGTGACGAGCAGCAGCTGCGCCTGGGCGCCCGGGTCTACCGCGACAAGTGCGCGCAGTGCCACGGCGGACCCGGGTTTGCCCAGTCCACCATCGGCATGAGCATGCAGCCGATTCCGGGGCCGCTGGTGGACGCGACCCAGCGCTGGGAGCCGCGCGAGCTGTACTGGGTCACCAGGAACGGCATCAAGATGAGCGGCATGCCGGCCTGGGAATACCACTTGCGCGAGGACGAGCTGTGGGCGGTGGTGGCCTTCGTCACGCGGCTGCCGGCGATGAGCGCGCGGGACTATCGGGCATGGACAGCGCAGAAAGCGGTGCCATGAAACCCTGGACGATCCTGTCCCTGGTCCTGGTCCTGGCGGCCTGCTCGCCCAAGCGCCCGCCGGTGGGCGTGCAGGGCGATCCGGCGCGCGGCAAGATCGCGGTGACGCAGTATGCCTGCCAGTCCTGCCACCTGATTCCCGGCGTGCCGGGATCGAAGGTCTACGTCGGCCGTCCCTTGTCGGACATGGCGCGGCGCAAGGTGCTGGCGGGCGCGGTGCCGGCCGACCAGGCCGGCCTGGTGCGCTGGATCCGCGACCCGCAATCGGTCGATCCCGACACCGCGATGCCGAACATGGGCGTGAGCGAGCGCGATGCCCTGGATATCAGCGCGTATCTCCTCACCCGCTGAGCTTTGGTATCATCGCCGCCTGTTCAACACGGGGAAGACAAGAATGAGATTGGTACGCTATGGCCGTCCCGGCAAGGAAAAGCCGGGCCTGTTCGACGAAGAAGGCCGCCTGCGCGACCTGTCCGGGATCATCGACGACATCGATGGGTCGGTCCTTTCCGACAAGGCACTGCGCAAGCTGGCGAAGACCGACTGGAAGACCCTGCCACGGGTAGCCGGCAACCCGCGCCTGGGCGTGCCGGTCAAGGGTGTCGGCAAGTTCATCGGCATCGGCATGAACTATGCCGACCATGCCGCCGAGACCGGCGCCGCGGTGCCGAAGGAACCGATCTTCTTCACCAAGGCCATCAGCTGCCTGTCCGGCCCGGACGATCCGGTCCAGCTGCCGAAGGGCTCGAAGAAGACCGACTGGGAAGTCGAGCTGGGCGTCGTGATCGGCACCCGCGCGCAGTACGTGGGCGAAGACGAGGCGCTCAAGTACGTGGCCGGCTACTGCGTGGTCAACGACGTGTCCGAGCGCGCCTTCCAGTTCGAGATGGGCTCGCAGTGGGACAAGGGCAAGGGTTGCGACACCTTCGGCCCGGTCGGTCCCTTCCTGGTGACCCGCGACGAAATCTACGACGTGCAGGACCTCGACCTTTACCTGGAACTGAACGGCAAGCGCATGCAGACCGGGAATACGGCGAACATGATCTTCACGGTGGCGCAAATCGTCAGCTACGTGTCGCGCTTCATGACCCTGGAGCCGGGCGACATCATCACCACCGGCACCCCGCCGGGCGTGGGGATGGGACGTACTCCACAGCGCTTCCTCAAGAAGGGCGACAAGCTGCGCCTCGGCATCGCGGGGCTGGGGGAGCAGCAGCAGGAAGTGCTGGCCTTCCCGAAGTAAGCCGCTAGTCCGGCATCGGCTCCGCGCTCGACGCCGGCACCGCCGTCCTGGCCGTGTTCATCACCATGGCCAGGAAGGTGTAGTAGCCGTTGACCCCCATGAGATCGACCACCCCCTGCTCGCCGAACAGCGCGAGCGCGTCGGCGTACATCCGGTCCGAAACCGATTTCCCCTCATGCAGCTCGACGCAGAAGTCGTGCACCACCGCTTCGTCCACCAGCATGTCCGCGGGCCGCTGGCGCTGCGCGATCGCGTGGATCACGGAAGCCGGAATGCCCACCTGGGCCGCGATCGGCGCGTGAATCGCCCATTCGACCTGCTGGTTCCACTGGCGCGCCGTGACCAGGATCGCCAGTTCCAACAGGCGCACCCCGATCGCGCTGCGGTAGCGCAGGTATTCGCCCATGCGCTGGGCATACTCCATCAGCTCGGGGCTGCGCAGCAGCGGCACGAAGGGACCGTACACCGCGCCGCGCGGTCCGTCGATGATGGCCTGGGCCGCGGCGCGCTGGGCCGGGGTCATGGCGTCTGGCGCGATCGGTCCGAGTCGGTCGCTCATGGAATGGGCCTGGATGTTGTAATTAGAAAATAATTGCACAGCGTTCTCTAAAAATCAAAAGAACCGGCGCGCGACACGCTTATCGTCAAATCCTTGTTCTGACGAAGGGAGCCGCAATGAGCCATATCCTCCACCGCAACCTGCGCCAGGTGCCGCCGACCGCGGTGTCCGCCGATGGCATCCGCATGCGCGACAAGGCCGGCCGGACCTACATCGACGCCAGCGGCGGTGCGGCCGTGTCGTCGCTGGGCCACGGGCACCCCGACGTGATCGCCGCCATGCACCGCCAGATCGACCGCTGCGCCTATGCCCATACCTCCTTCTTCACCACCGACGTGGCCGAGGAGCTGGCGGACCGCCTGGTCCAGGGCGCACCGCAGGACATCGGCGGCGTCTACCTGGTATCGGGCGGCTCGGAGGCGATGGAGACGGCGCTCAAGCTGGCGCGCCAGTACTGGGTGGAGGCGGGCGAGTCACAGCGCCGGCTGTTCGTGGCGCGCCGCCAGAGCTACCACGGCAACACCCTGGGTGCGCTGGCAGTGGGCGGCAACGAGTGGCGCCGCAAGGCCTTCGCGCCGCTGCTGATGGACACGGTGCGGGTAGGGGCCTGCTACGAATACCGCGGACGCGCCGCGCACCAGAGCGTGGACGACTACACCGCCGGCCTGCTCGACGAGCTGGAAACCCGGATCCTCGGGGCCGGGCCGGAGAACATCATCGCTTTCGTCGCCGAACCGGTGGTGGGTGCTACCGGCGGCGCGATCCCCCCGACGCCGGGCTACTTCCAGGGCGTGCGCGACATCTGCGACCGCTACCGCATCCTGTTCATCGCCGACGAGGTGATGTGCGGGATGGGCCGCACCGGCACCATGTACGCGATCGAGCAGGACGGCGTGGCGCCCGACATCATCGCGATCGCCAAGGGCCTGGGCGCCGGCTACCAGCCGATCGGCGCGGTGCTGGCGCACCAGACCATCGTCGACTGCCTGCGCGGCGGCAGCGGCGTGTTCCAGCACGGGCACACCTACATCGGGCACCCGGTGGCGGCCGCCGCCGCACTGGAAGTGCAGAAGGTGATCGAGCGCGACGACCTGCTGGCGCGCGTGCGCAGCCGCGGCGCCACCCTGCGGCGCATGCTGGGCGACGTCTTCGGGGTGCACGAGCACGTGGGCGACATCCGTGGGCGCGGGCTGTTCCTGGCGCTGGAGCTGGTGCAGGACCGCTCCGACAAGACGCCCTTCCCGCCGGAGCGCAAGCTGCATGCGGCGATCAAGGCCAAGGCGATGGAGAACGGGCTGATGGTCTACCCGATGGGCGGGACGATCGACGGGCAGTACGGCGATCACGTGCTGCTGGCGCCGCCCTTCATTGCAACGGCGGCGGATCTGTCGGAGATCGTGTCAAGGCTGGCGGATGCGGTGGAGGCGGCGCTGAGGCAGTAAAGAAAAAAGGCCTCAGCCCACCACCTTCCGGATCCACTTGGAGATATCCTGCACCTCTTCCAGGCACAGCGAGTGCTGCATCATGTACTCGTGCCACTCGACCTGGTAGCCCATCGACACCAGCACTTCCTTCGACTCGCGCGCACGGGCGAAGGGCACCACGTTGTCGTGGGTGCCGTGGGCCATGAAGATCGGCGTGGCCAGGCTTTCTTCGGTGCGTTCGGCCGCCACGGAGGCGGCCAGCGGCAGGTAGCCCGACAGGCACAGCATGCCGGCCAGCTTTTCCGGATGGCGCATGCCGGTCTGCAGGGTCATCGCGCAGCCTTGCGAGAAGCCGGCCAGGATGATGCGCGAAGCCGGGATGCCGCGGTTCTTTTCGCGCGAGATCAGTGCTTCCACGTCGCGCTGCGAGGCGCGCAGGCCGCCTTCGTCCTCGCGGCGGGTCAGCTCGGCGCCGGTGATGTCGTACCAGGCGCGCATCACGTAGCCGCCGTTGATCGTCACCGGCATCGTCTTCGCATGCGGGAACACGAAACGGATGCCCGGCAGGCCGGACAGGTCCAGTTCGTTCACGAGCGGCACGAAGTCATTGCCGTCGGCGCCCAGGCCGTGCAGCCAGATGACCGCCACTTGCGGATTCGGTGCGGTTTCGATCTCGATGTTTTGCAGCAGTTGAGTCATTCAGGTTCCTTAGGCCGCAGGAGGACGCAGCGCCGATTTCGGGCGGAAGGTCTTGCTGACGAGCGGGTTGGTTTCCATGTAGGGGCCGCCGATCAGGTCGATGCAATAGGGGACGGCCGCGAAGATGCCGCCGACGAGCACATTGCCGGCGTCGTCCTTCAGGCCTTCGAGCGTCTCCTTGATCGACTTCGGCTGGCCCGGCAGATTCATGACCAGGGCCGCGTGGCCATCGGTCTCGCGGATCACCGCGGTCTGGCGCGACAGGATGGCGGTCGGCACGAAGCGCAGGCTGATCTGGCGCATCTGTTCGCCGAAACCGGGCATTTCCTTGGTGCCCACGGCGAGCGTGGCCTCGGGCGTCACGTCGCGCCGCGCCGGACCGGTGCCGCCGGTGGTCAGGACCAGGTGGCAGCGTGCGTCGTCCACCAGCTCGACCAGGGTGCCTTCGATGGCTGCACGCTCGTCGGGGATCAAGCGGGTTTCCAGTCGATAGGGCGTGGTGATCGCCTGCGCCAGCCAGTCGGCCAGCGCGGGAATGCCCTTGTCCTCGTAGACCCCGCCGCTGGCGCGGTCCGAGACCGACACCAGGCCGATCACCAGTTCGGCGTCACTCGTCGTCGGACTCGTCATCGACCGCTTCCTCGTCGCCGGCGTCGGCCTGCTTGGCCTTCTTGCCCAGGTCCTTCAGGATCTGGAAGATTTCGCGGTAGGCCTTGGGCGGCTTGTTCTCCGCCTGTTCCTTGCGCGCGTTGCGGATCAGGGTGCGCAGGTGCTGCACGTCCAGTTCCGGGTTTTCTTCGAGCAGCTGGGTCAGGGCCTTGTCGTCGGCCAGCAGCTTTTCGCGGCGCCGCTCGAGGGCGTGCAGCGCGGCGGTCTCGGCCTTGGAGGCGCCCTTCCAGCTGTCGATGGTGCGCTGGATGACGGCGACTTCTTCCTCGTCCAGGGTGCGCATCTTCTTGCCCACGAACTGCAGGGCGCGGCGGCGGCCTTCGTGGTTGCTGATGCTCTGGCAGGTCAGGATGGCTTCCTTGACGTCTTCCGGCATCTCGACGCGCTTGACGCGGTCGCGCGGCGCGTCGACAAGCTGTTCGCCGAGCTTTTGCAGCTCGTTCGACTGGCGCTTGGCTTCTGACTTGGACGGGCGTTCGTATTCTTGCTCGAATTCGTTGGACTGGAAGCCGACGGAGCCGCGGTTTGGATTAGGCATGATATTGATTGATCCGATTGGCAGGGAGCCGATCAGTGAAAACTGTAAACGGCTGCTATGATAACTGTTTTAGGGCTCGCTACGAAAAACACGACATGAACGACTCCGCTTTTACCCACACCCAGGACCAGCTGAAACAGCTCGCCCGCGACGTTTTGGCGTTCGCGAAAGAGCAGGGGGCCACCGATGCCTCGGTCGAGATCAGCGAAGGAAGCGGCCTGTCGGTTTCCGTGCGTAAAGGCAAAATCGAGACCATCGAGCAGAACCGCGACAAGGGCATCGGCGTCACCGTTTACTACGGCCAGCGGCGCGGCAACGCGAATACCTCCGATTTCTCCACCAAGTCCCTGAAGGATACCGTGGAAGCGGCCTGGAACATCGCCCGCTTCACCGCCAAAGACGACTGCGCCGGCCTGCCCGACGCCGCGCTGCTGGAAACCGATCCGCGCGACCTGCGCCTGTTCTACCCCTGGCAGATCAGCACGGAAGAAGCCGTCGAACTCGCCCAGCGCTGCGAGAACGCGGCCTTCGAGGTCGACCCGCGCATCGGCAACAGCGAAGGCGCCAGCGTCTACGTGCAGCAGTCGCACTTCGTGGGCGCCAATTCGCGCGGCTTCATCGGCGGCTACCCGTTCTCGCGCCACACCATCTCGGTGGCGCCGATCGCCGGCAAGGGCAACAAGATGCAGCGCGACGACTGGTACACCTCGGCGCGCGACCCCAAGAAACTGGCCAAGCCGGAGGCGGTGGGCCGCTATGCCGCCGAGCGCGCGCTGGCGCGCCTGAACGCGCGCAAGCTCGACACCCGCACCTGCCCGGTGCTGTTCGAGGCGCCGCTGGCCGCCGGCCTGCTCGGCGCTTTTGTGCAGGCCACCTCGGGCGGCGCGCTGTACCGCAAGTCGAGCTTCCTGCTCGATACCCTGGGCAAGCAGGTGTTCCCGGACCACATCAACATCGTCGAAGACCCGCACCTGATCGGCGCGGTCGGCTCCGCACCCTTCGATGAGGAAGGCGTGCGCACCGCGCGCCGCAAGGTGGTCGACAACGGCGTGCTGCAGGGTTATTTCCTGTCTTCTTACTCGGCGCGCAAGCTGGGCATGCAGACCACCGGTAACGCCGGCGGTTCGCACAACCTCGACCTGGTTTCGACCCAAACCAAACGGGCCGACGACTTCGAAGGCATGCTGCGCAAGATGGGTACCGGCCTGCTGGTCACCGAGCTGATGGGCCAGGGCGTCAACTACGTCACGGGCGACTATTCGCGCGGCGCCTCCGGCTACTGGGTCGAAAACGGCGTCATCCAGTACCCGGTGGAAGAAATCACCATCGCGGGCAATATGCGCGAGATGTTCACGCAAATCGTGGCTATCGGCAACGATGTCCTCACCCGCGGCAACAAGTCCACCGGCTCGATCCTGATCGAGAAGATGGTCATTGCTGGCAGCTAAACAGGAGTAGGCATGAGTAAATTCGTTCGCATCGACAAGGAAAACAGCCAGAAGAGCGTCCTGCTCAACCTCGACCTGGTGGCCACGGTCGAGCTGTCGCAACCGTCCGACCTGCTCAGCTCGGGCAACGAGGCCCGCAAGGCCTATGCGACCTTCCTGGCGCCCGACAAGACCACCATCGCCACCCTGCATTTCGATTCGCTCGCCGACGCCAGCAGCTGGGTGTACAAGCACCTAGGCGTCGAACTCTAAACCTTTTGCCCGGCAGGCGGAGGCACCATGGCCAATGTCGCGTTGTCGCAAGCCTTCGATTTCCGCAGCGCCCAGGCCTGGACCTGGCTGGTGCGGGAAACCAATTTCTCCCGTATCTCGGTGGCGGACACCACCTACCGCCAGAGCTTCGGCGGCGACTTCCCCCTGGGGCCGGGCAGCAGCCTGAACGGCAAGGTCGCCACTACTTCCTTCTTCATCAAGGACGCCCTGGTCTACAGCATCACCGGCCTCGACCATGACGCAGTGCTGCTGGCGCCCTACGTCGAGCGCAAGGGCGACCTGCGCGGCCTCTACGAGCCTTTCCTGGCCGGCAACGACAGCATCGGGGGCAGCGCCGGCGCCGACGGCCTGATGGGCTTTGCCGGCCACGACCGCATTCGCGGCGGCGGCGGCGACGACTGGATTTCCGGCGGCAGCGGCAGCGACTTCGCCCTGTATGCGGGAAGCCGGGCCGGCTACACCGTCACCCGCACGCCTGAAGGCGTCAGCGTGGCGGACGGCGCGGGGGCGGAGGGCAGGGACGTGCTGGTGGAGGTCGAGCGGCTCAGCTTTGCCGACACCAATGTGGCGCTCGACGTGGGCGCCGGCGAGATCGGCGGGCGCGCCTACCGGCTGTACGAGGCCGCCTTCAACCGCAGGCCGGACGCCCCCGGGGTCGGCTTCTGGATCGGCAAACTCGACGCGGGCGTGTCGGTGTCGGCGGTGGCCCAGGGTTTCATCGACTCGCAGGAATACCGCGACGCCTACGGTTCCGCCATGAGCAACCGCGATCTCGTCACCCGCTACTACACGAATATCCTCGACCGCGCGCCGGAACAGGCCGGCCTCGACTTCTGGGTCGCGAAACTCGACAGCGGCGTGGCGCGCGCCGAGGTGCTGGCCGGGATCAGCGAAAGCGCCGAGAACATCAACGGTTCGGCGGCGCTGATCGCCAACGGCTTCTCATATACACCTTATGGCTGAGAATAAAACCAAGGCGAACGGCGCCAGCGTGCGCGGCTACCTCGATGCGATTCCCGATGCCGGACGGCGCCAGGACTGCGAAACCATCGTGGCGATGATGAGCAGGGTGACGGGGGCGCCGCCCGTCATGTGGGGCGACAGCATCGTCGGCTTCGACAGCTATCACTACAGATACGCCAGCGGCCGCGAAGGCGATGCGCCGCTCGCCGGTTTTTCGTCGCGCAAGGGCGACATCAGCATCTACCTGTCCTGCGAGGTGCCGCCGACGGACGCGCTGCGCGAACGCCTGGGCAAGCACAAGATGGGCAAGGCCTGCCTGTACGTGCGCCGGCTGGACGATGTCGACCTCGGCGTGCTGGAACAGCTGGTGGCCGAGGCGGCCGCGGCCACCCGGGCGCAGTACCCTGCATGATTCAGCCGTAGGGCGTGTAGGGAATGCCGTTGGCGATCAGCTCGGCCACGCCAACCTGGTTTTCCGTGCTTTCACTGATCGCTGCCAGTACCGCCGGCAGGCTCGCCTTCTTGCTGTCCAGAATATCCAGCCAGTAGGCGTAGCCGGCGGCTTCCGGCGCGCGGTGCAGGATGTTGGTGTAGAAGCGCGTGATGATCTCGGCATTGGTCGGCGCGCTGCCGTATACCTCGGCAAACTCCTTCGACGCTGCGAAACCGGCAGCGATCTCGAGCAGCGTGCTGCCCTTGTCCATGGCCTGCAGCCAGAAACCCATGCCGCCCAGGTCCGGGGAGCGGTCGAAGGCGGCGCGGTAGATGCGGAAGGCCTGGCCGGCCACACCTTCGGTATCGAGTGCCATGGCGCCGTCTGCAAAGGCGATGCGTTCGACGCCGGCCAGGATGTCGCTGCCGTCGCCGCCGCTGCCGCTCTCGCTGCGCTTGTCGACCACCCGGAAGCCGTCTGCCGTGCGCGTGACCGTGTAATCGGTGCTGTTGCCGGTGTAGCGCGCGCTGTCCATGCCGACGCCGCCGATCAGGGTGTCGTTGCCGGCGCCGCCAGTCAGCACGTCGTCGCCTTCGCCACCGTCGAGGCGGTCGTTGCCCGCGCCTCCGAGGAGCTGGTCGGTACCGCTGGTGCCGGTCCTGTCCTGCGGTGAGGGCGGCGTCACCGGTGGCGTTACCGGCGGCGTCACTGGAGGCGTCACCGGTGGCGTTACAGGCGGTGGCGGCGCCGGCACGCTCACGGCCTCGACGAAGTTGGCCGCGGTGATGTCCGCCACCTTCAGCTTGTTCAGCACCATGACGGTCTCGAAGCCGGCATAGCTGCCGGCGCCGTCCAGGTCGGCCTGCAGTTGCACGTCGGCGCCGTCCTGCACCAGGCGCAGGTAACCCGCACCGAAGGGATCCGGTACAAGCCCCAGATTGATGCCAAGCCTGCCCAGCGCGATGCGGTCGCCGCCGGCGCCTGCCTGGAAGTCTGTGACGGTGTAGGGCTGGCGGCTCGCTTCGAAGATATCCCGCCCGGCTCCACCGGTGGCGATGGCGACATGGTTTGCATGGTAGGGTCCCGAGCTGGCGCCGACCTCGAACAGGTCGGCGCCCGCCCCGCCCAGCAGGGTCGTGAGCGCCGCAGGCTCGGAATCGCCGCTCCACGTCACGCGCAGGGTGTCGTCGCCGTCGCCGCCGTCCAGCCTCGCGTTACCGCGCACGGTGACGAGCAGGTCGTCGCCGTCCTGGCCCAGCAGTGAGCCGCTGCCGCTGGACTGGAGATGGTCGTTGCCGGCGCCGCCGAGCAGCCTATCGACGCCGTGGTAGCTGGTCAGGGTATCGTTGCCGTCGCCGCCATCGACCACATCGTTGCCGTAATGGCCGTTGAGAACGTCGTCGCCATCGTTGCCGTACAGCGTGTCGTCCAGCCAGCCGCCGTCGAAGCTGTCGTTACCTCTGGTGCCGTTCCAGGTCATGCCCGTCGTGCTGCCGTTGGGATGCAGTCCATGGGCCATGTTGGCGGCGGTGAGCTTGGCGGCTTCGACGTTCTTGAGACTGAGCAGGATGTGGTGGCCCCAATTGCCGCGCGATCCGTCGGGATCAAGCCAGAACACGGTGTCGGCGCCGTCCTGCTGGAGCACCAGCTGCCCGCTGGCGAAGGGGGAACCGCCCATGTACACGGTGTCGAAGATATCGAGCACGTCGCCGCCGGCGCCGGCCTTGAAGTCGAGAATGGTCAGCGAGCCGGTGCCGTAGAGCGGGAACCAGTTGCTGTAGAAATGGTCCTTGCCGGAGCCGCCTTCGAGCGTGACATCGAGCGCGACTGGCTCGCCAAAGGAGGAAGCGATACGCACCGAGATCTGGTCGTCGCCGGCGCCCCCATGCATCGATACGCGTTCGGCGCCCCGGGCGGCATTGCGGTTCCAGACCAGCTGCAGCGTGTCCCGGCCTTCCCCGCCGCGCAGCACGTCGCTGCCCCAGCTGCTGACCAGGGTGTCGTCGCCCGCCCCGCCGTCGAGGAGGTCGTTGCCGGTCTTCTGCGTATGAAAACCGAGTGGCGGCGAGGCGTTTTCTTGGGTATCTCCATCGAGCGCGTCGTTGCCGTCGCCACCCAGCAACTGGTCGTTACCGACCCCGCCCGACAGGCTATCGTCGCCGGCCCCGCCGTCGATAGTATCGTCCAGCCACCCGCCGGCGAGCTGGTCCGCCCCGGCCGTGCCCAGCATATTGCGCCCCGTCATCGTGCCGTCCGGGTTGAAACCCATGGTAACGTTGGCGGCACCGAGCTTGCTTTTGTCGACATTCACCAGCGTCAGCAGGTCTTCGTAGCTGGTGGTGCCATCCATCGTCACGCGCAGCTGCAATACCGTATCGGCGCCGCGCTGGACGGCCTTGAGCGCGCCGCCGGCGGCGAAGGGATTCAGTTTGGCGCTATCCCAGCTATGCCAGAACAGCTTGGTCAGGTCGAGCACGTCGCCGCCTTCGCCCGGTGCGAAATCCTGGATCCGGATGCTGCCGGCCTGGCGTTCTTCGATGATGTAGGTGTCGCTGCCGGCGCCCCCGTCCACGACGACGCTCGCGCCTGCAAAGTTCGCCGTCCAGATGGTGATGTTGTCCCTGCCGGCGCCGCCGTGGACCGTGAACGAGAGCGCCGTGCCCGACGCTGGAGCGCGCGGCGAGACCCAGATCTGGTCGTCGCCATCGCCGCCATCGAGTAGCGCACTGCTTCCATATGCGCCGAGGAAATCCTTGCCCTCGCCGCCACGCAGGATGTCGTCGCTGCCGCCGCCGTTCAGATTGTCGTTGCCGCCCCCACCCTCGAGCCGGTTGCTGCCTTCGCCGCCATCCAGCCGGTCGTCGCCGTCACCGCCCCACAGCTCGTCGTTGCCGGGGCCGCCCGACAGGATGTCGCGGCCGCCTTCGCCGTGCAGGGTGTCGTCGCCGTTCTCGCCATACAGCCTGTCGTCTCCGGCGGCGCCGCGCAGGCGGTCGTTCATGCGTCCGCCCCTCATCGTGTCATCTGAGACCGTCCCGGTGCGCTCCCAGCCATCCGACGAGCCGTCGATGTGCAGGCCGTCGCTGAAGTTTTCGCTGGTCAGCGCGGCGGTGGAGGTATTGCGCAGCACGGCAGTATCGATCCAGATGGCCGGCGTGCCATCCCGCGCATCGTTGCGCTGAAGGACGGCGTCGCCGCCGCGCTGGACCATGCGCAGCAGGTTCCAGGCCGCTCCGAAGGGGTTGGCGCTGCCGAGCGAATCGATGAACACCCTTGACAGGTCGAGCACGTCGCCGCCGGCGCCGGCCCGGAAGTCGGTCACCGTCAACAGAGGAAGATCGAAAAAGTAGGCGAAGCGGTAGGTATCCTGCCCGGCGCCCCCGCTTGCCTCGACCGGCGCCTTGCCCTGGCCGCCGGACAGCTCGAGGAAGTCGTCGCCGTCGCCGGCCGCGACCCGCAAGGCTTGCGTGCTGTCGGCGCCGCCGTGGACGGAGAGTTCGATCCGGTCGTTGCCGGCGCCGGCATCGATGCCGGCCACGCTGAATGCGGCGTCGATCGTGTCGTTGCCCGTGCCGCCCACCACCTGCATGGTGCCCGACACGGCATACTGGTTGGGGTTCTGCAGTCCGGCCCGGATCCAGTCGTCGCCGGCGCCGCCATCGATCAGCCCACCGCCGGCCTGGTCGAACAGATAATCGTTACCGTTGCCGCCTAAGAGCTTATCGTCGCCGTCCCCGTCTTCGAGCCGGTCGTCGTCGTCGCCCCCTTCGAGTCTGTCGTTGCCGCTCTCGCCGTGCAGGCTGTCGGCGCCCTTGCCGCCGCGGAGGATGTCGTCTCCGGAGCCGCCCGCCAGGTCGTCGCCGATGGCGTCTTCGTCACCCCCCTCGATCACGTCGTCCCCGCTGCCGCCCGCGATCCGGTCGGATCCGCCCAGGCCGCGAATGATGTCGTCGCGCTCTCCGCCGGTCAGCGTGTCGATGCCAGCGCTCCCGGTGATCATCTGGCCGGTGAAGTTGCCGTCAGGATGGTATTGCCCAATAATGTGCGCGTCGGTGAGCTTCGCCAGATCGACCCCGGTCAGGGTGGCGACGAGACGGAAGCCGTGCGCGCTTCCCGCTGCGCCGTCGACGTCGACATAAAGCAGCACGTCCTTGCCCGACTGTTCCAGCTTGAGGAAAGCCCGGCGGCCGAAAGGATTGCCGTCCGGCGTGAATGGGAACAGGCCATGCAGCTGGAGCCGGTCGCCAGCAGCCACACTGAAGTCGGCGATCGTCACGTGGCCAAGATCGCCGTCGAGCTGGAACAGGTCGGCGCCGCTGCCGCCGCGTGCCGTGACCGTGCCCGAGGCGCCGATCGCCAGCGTGTCGTCGCCTTCGCCTCCGTCGAGCAGGCTGGCGCCGCCGCCGTACACCGACAGCAGGTCCTTGCCCGCGCCGCCCAGCAGTGTGTTGTCCCCATCGTCGTCATTCAGCCAGTCGTCGCCGGCGCCGCCGTCGAGCCGGTCGTTACCGCTGAAGCCATCCAGGCTATCGTTGCCGTCGCCGCCGTACAGGACGTCGATGCCCCCGTAGCCATTGAGCGTGTCGTTGCCGCCGAGGCCATGCAGCGTGTCGTCGAAACCCCCGCCCCGCATGTCGTCGGCTCCCGCGGTCCCCTGGCGCTCATGGCCTTTCTGTGAACCGCCCGGGTCCACGTCACCGACATTTTCCCGAGTGAAGGAGGACAGCGATTTGCCGGTGAAGATGACGACATCGCGCCAGCCTTCCGTGCCGGCAGTGCCGTCGGCGTCGCGCTGCAGGACCACGTCCGTGCCGCGCTGGATGAGCTGCAGCCTGCCGGACGGGCCGAAGGGATTGACCAGGTCCTGGGCGGGCGTCACGCCCAGCATCGACAACGTGTCGATGACGTCGCCCTGGCTGCCGGTCTCGAAGTCAGAGATCGTCACCACCGGCAGGATCGCCTGGCCGTCGAACACGTACACGTCCCTGCCGGCGCCCCCGGCCGCCTCGACGGGGCGCGAGCCGGTGGCTGCGCCGCGCAGCACGACCAGGTCGTCGCCGCCGCCGGCATCGACCTGCAGCGCCTGCTCCCAGCGCGTGGCCCGCGTGAAAACACTCCCGATGGAGATCCGGTCATTGCCGCTGCCACCCTCGATGCGGTCGATGGTGTCGCCGGCGCCGATATCGTCGTCGCCGTCGCCGCCGAGGATGCGGGATTTGATCCCGGCGCCGCCCAGGTCGGGCGCCGCAGCCTGGAGGGTGTCCTTGCCGGCGCCGCCGTCGAGCGTGTTGTAGCCGTCCTTGTCGATCAGGAGGTCGTCGCCGCCGCCGCCGCGCAGTACGTCGTCGCCGGTGCCGCCGTACAGTTCATCGCCGCCCCAGGTCTCGTCGCCGCCTTCGAGCAGGTCGTTCCCGGCCCCGCCGCTGATCCAGTCGGCTCCGCCCAGGCCGAACAGGACGTCGTCGCCCGCGCCACCGCCGAGGGCGTCGCCATGGTCGCTGCCGTACAGGATGTCAGCTTCCGCCGTGCCGGTCCGGTTCACGGACGGCGGGCTGGAAGCGGTCGAGAAGTCGAATGTCAATGGAGACAGCCCGTTGCCGGCGGCGTCCTTGAGCGCATCGTGGCTGAGTGTGACCGTGTAGGTGGTCCCGTACTGCAGGGGCTTCGATAGGGTCAGGGCGAGGGTATTGCCCGATAACCGGATGGCGCTGTCCGTGTGAACAAGGCCGGAAAAGACGACATTGACGCCGGCCTGGATGCTCAGCGTACCTGTCCCCGAGAAAATCGCTTCGTCGAAGATGAAGACGAGCCTGCCGTCGGCAATGTAGGAGGAGCCGTCCGGCCGACCGACCAGGACTGGTCCCTGCGTGTCTGCGGTGGATGCCGAGGAGCCCGACATGGTGGCCCGGAGGAGGATAGGAGGCGAAAGCGGGGCAGCGCGGCGCATGGGATCCTCGGGCTGAAGAGTAGCCGAAACTATTACTGACTCAGCAGTGCTTGTCTAGAAAAAAATGCAACAGAATCCCGCGTATGCCATCTGCATACATCGGCGTTCGGGTGGGGCCGGAAATGACAACGCCCCGGAAAACCGGGGCGTTTGCAGTCGCTTGCAGAGGAAGAACGGCTAGCCGGCCTGCTCGATCCGGCTGAGCCGCTGGCCATAGATGCCCCAGGTACGGGGCTCGCCATCGACGGTCGCCTTCAAGGCCCAGCCGGTGCCGATCTTCTCGACCGTCACTTCGACCTCGAGCTCCCTGGCCACCTTCTCGGCCCAGGTCTGGGCCGCACCGCGGCCCTTGAACAGCTCCTGGCCTTCGAAGACGACGGTGGCGTCGAATACGGAAGCGGCGAAGACCGTCATGCTTTACCCAGCGCGCGGACCGCGTTCAGCACCGGCTGCAGCACCGCGCCGCCCAGGCGTGCGCTGCGGGCGCCGTCCCAGCCCACCTGCGGATCCGGGTCGTTGGCGTTGTCCTTGAACGGCAGTTCCAGGGTCAGGGACAGGCAGCCGAAGGCGTGGGTGATGTGCGGCGAACCCATGGTCAGCGTTTCGTCGGTGAACGGGGTCTTGCCGTAGCCGTGCACGTCCTGGAAGTCCGGGCTGGCGATCTTGAAGTCCTCGATGAAGCGCTGCTGCTGCGCAGCCTGCTGTTCACTCCAGGTCGGGAGCGATTCGCTGCCGGCCACGAACACGTAGGGCAGGCCTTCGTCGCCGTGCACGTCCAGGCACAGGTCGACCCCGGTCTCATGCATTTTCTTCAGCACCAGGAAGACTTCCGGGCTGCGCTCCATGGTCGGGTTCATCCACTCGCGGTTCAGGTTGGCGCCGGCCGCGTTGGTGCGCAGGTTGCCGCGTACCGAGCCGTCCGGGTTCATGTTCGGCACCACGTAGAACACCGATTCCTTCAAGAGCTGGCGGCCGAACGGATGGGCCGGGTCGAGCAGGGCGTCGAGCATGCCTTCCACGAACCACTCGGCCATGGTCTCGCCCGGGTGCTGGCGTGCGATCACCCACACCTTCTTCTTCTCCGGCGACGGTTCGCCGATGACCAGCATGTTCAGGTCGCGGCCGTCCACGGTGGAGCCGAGGTCCAGCATGCGCACCTGCTCGGACATCTGGGCGCGGTCGAGCAGCTCCAGGTGGCGCTCCCACGAATACGGCTCGAAGTAGGCGTAGTAGACGCTGTCCATGCCCGGAGTGTGCTCGATCGTCATCACCTGGCCGTCGTAGGACGTCGGCACGCGGAACCAGTTCACGCGGTCGTAGCTCGCCATCGCCTGGTAGCCTTCCCAGCCGGCCGGATAGGCGGCCTGGCCGGCGTTCAGGAAGCGGATGCTGCAGGCTTCGCCTTGCGCGCCCTGCAGGCGGAAGTAGAACCACTGGATGATGTCGGCGTGGGAATCCTTGCGAATGTTCAGGTCGATGGCGTTCGCGCTCGTGGCGTTCACGACCTCGATGGCGCCAGCGTCGAACTGGCTGCTGATCTTGATAGACATGGTGTGTCCTGGGTATGGATGTTGGGTAAAACGCTGATCATACCGCGTAGTGCGCGACTAAGCCAAACCGCCGAAGCGGCCGTAGAAGCTGTCGTCGGCCGGGGGCGTGTGCTCGTCCTCCTTGCCCAGCAAGCGCATGACGTGCTCCTCGGCGCGGGCGTAGCTGAGCCGGTAGACCTGCTTCGCCAGTTCGTAGGCGGCGGTCCCCGGCCACGGATCGGGCAGCAGTTCGAGCGGCAGCATGGGGTCGTGCAGCTGCACGCGGCGATAGGCGTGGATGAGCAGGGTGCGGATCGAGAAGGCGTCTTGCGGCGTGAGATCTGCCTGCGTGTCCAGCAGTGGAGAGAAACTGTCGATGAAGCCGCGGTAGCCGGCTACGACGCCGGACAAATCCCAGGCGTCGCCCGCCAGCTCGGGCAGCGCCCGCGAACCGACGCCGGGCAGCTCGGCCGCATCGCACACGAATACCTTGCCCGCGGCGCCCGACCTGGCCAGGATCTCGCGCAGCGTATCGCCGTCCGGCGCCGGGTGCGCCATCACGCCCGTGGCCAGCATCGCAAAGCCCTCCCATTCCAGTTCCTTGCGCAGCAGCGCGCGCAGGTCGCCGTCGATGCTGTTGGTAGGCGCCAGCACAAAGCGCCAGCGGCCGTCCCAGTCCAGCCCCGGCGGCGAATAGATGCGGCGGTTGGCGCGCGCCAGGCGCGGCAGGGCCTTCGGCTCCAGCGCATAACGGCTGCGCCGGCCCTCGCGGCTGGCCACCAGCCAGCCTTCCTGCACCAGGCGAAACACGCTGGTGCGCACCAGCCGGTCGCTGACCCCGAGCGGCGCCAGCAATTCGATCATGCTGCCCAGCCAGAAAGCGCCGCCATGCGGGGCGATGGCGTCGCCGCACAGGGTCATCACCAGCGATTTGTGGCGCGGCGGATCAGTCGTCAGGAAGTGGTCGATCCACTCGCCGCTGGTCAGTCGTGTCATCTTGATAAGACCCTAATATGATTCAAAAATTTGGTGTACATCCGATTTTTTGTATCGTATTATGGATTGAGTAGGTTTGCAATGGAGACCAGACATGTATGCACAGATGGTGGAGACCGGGCTCAAGAAAGTCCGTACCGAGGAAGACATGAGCGCCGACGAAGCGGCGTTCCAGGCGCGCATCGACGCCGGCATCAAGATCGAGCCCAAGGACTGGATGCCCGAGGCTTACCGCAAGACCCTGATCCGCCAGATCTCGCAGCATGCGCACAGCGAGATCGTCGGCCAGCTCCCGGAAGGGAACTGGGTCACGCGCGCCCCGACGCTGCAGCGCAAGTCGGTCCTGCTGGCCAAGATCCAGGACGAGGCCGGCCACGGCCTCTACCTGTACAGCGCCGCCGAGACCCTGGGCGTGTCGCGCGACGAGCTGCTGCAGGCCCTGCACGCGGGCAAGGCGAAATACTCGAGCATCTTCAACTACCCGACCCTGAGCTGGGCCGACATGGGCGCCATCGGCTGGCTGGTGGACGGCTCGGCCATCATCAACCAGATCCCGCTCTGCCGCTGCTCCTACGGCCCGTATGCGCGCGCCATGATCCGCGTCTGCAAGGAAGAGTCCTTCCACGCACGCCAGGGCTACGACATCATGATGGCCCTGGCCAAGGGCACGCCGGAGCAGAAGGCGATGGCCCAGGATGCGCTGAACCGCTGGTGGTGGCCGTCGCTGATGATGTTCGGCCCCTCGGATGCCGAGTCGGTCAACAGCGCGCAATCGACCGCCTGGCGCATCAAGCTGTTCTCGAACGACGAGCTGCGCCAGCGCATGGTCGACCAGACCGTGCCCCAGGCCGAATACCTGGGCCTGACCATCCCCGACCCCGACCTCAAGTGGAACGCAGAGCGCGGTTCCTACGACTTCGGCGAGATCGACTGGAGCGAGTTCCACAACGTCCTGAAGGGCAACGGCCCCTGCAATCGCGAGCGCCTGCGCACCCGCGTGAAAGCCTATGAAGACGGCGAATGGTTCCGCGACGCCCTGGTCGCCCACGCCGACAAGAAAGCCGCAGCCAAGGCGGCAGCATAAGAATCCGGAGAGAGCAAATGAGCAAAGAATGGCCACTGTGGGAAGTCTTCATCCGCAGCCAGCACGGCCTGGCCCACAAGCACGTGGGCAGCCTGCACGCCCCTGACGCCGAGATGGCGGTCAACAACGCGCGCGACGTCTACACCCGCCGCAACGAAGGCGTCTCGATCTGGGTCGTGCGCGCCCAGGACATCGTCGCCAGCAGCCCGAACGACAAGGAAGCCCTGTTCGAGCCGGCCAACAGCAAAGTGTACCGCCACCCGACCTTCTTCCCGATGCCGGAAGAAGTCAAGAACCTGTGAGGTCGGCTGTGGACGCAAAGATCGAGTACCTCCTGCGCCAGGGCGACAACGCGCTGATCCTGTCGCAGCAGCTGTGCCAGCTGTGCGGCAAGGGCCCGGCGCTGGAAGAAGACATGGCGCTGTCGAACGTCGCGCTCGACCTGCTGGGCCAGACCCGCATGTGGCTGAGCTACGCCGGCGAACTCGAAGGCAAGGGCCGCGACGAAGACCGCCTGGCCTTCCACCGCGACGCCCACGACTACCGCAACTGCCTGCTGGTCGAGCAGCCGAACGGCAGCTACGCCGAGGTCATGATGCGCCAGTTCCTGTTCGATACCTGGCACTACTTCCTGATGGACGGCCTGACCAGGTCAAACGATGCGCGCATCGCCGAGATCGCGCAAAAATCGATCAAGGAAGTCACCTACCACCTGCGCCGCTCGGGCGACCTGGTGGTGCGCCTGGGCGACGGCACCGACGTCAGTCACGCCAGGATGCAGTCGGCGCTGGACGAGCTGTGGATGTACAGCGGCGAAATGTTCCTCTACGACGCGGTCGACAACGCGATGGTGGAGCAGGGCGTCGCCCCGGCCGCCGAGCCGCTGCGCAAGATGTGCCTCGATCACCTGGCGGAAGTGCTGGCGGAAGCCACGCTGACGATGCCGTCGCCGGACGCCTGGATGCAGCGCGGCGGCAAACAGGGCCGCCACAGCGAGCGCCTCGGCTACATCCTGGCCGAGATGCAGTTCCTGCAGCGCGCCTATCCCGGAGCGCAGTGGTAATGAGCCTCGCTGGCGTCACGACGGAACAGGTGTGGAGCTGGCTCGGCGAGGTCGCCGATCCGGAGATCCCGGTCATCTCGGTGGTGGACCTCGGCATCGTGCGCGAAGTCGCCTTCGAGGGGAATGCCTGCGTCGTGACGATCACGCCGACCTATTCCGGGTGCCCGGCGATGCAGGTGATCGCGGATGCGGTGAAGGAAGCCCTGCAGGCCCACGGCCTGGAGCACGTGCGCATCCTCAGCCGCCTGGCGCCCGCCTGGACCACCGACTGGATGAGCGAGGCCGGCAAGGCCGCCCTGAAGGGCTACGGCATTGCGCCCCCGGTGCAGCAGGCGATCGACATCAGCGGCCTGCACGCCGGCATCCGGCGCCGCGCCGCGCCCGAGGTGGCCTGCCCGCACTGCGGCTCGCCGCACACCCAGCTGACCAGCGAGTTCGGCTCGACGCCCTGCAAGGCGCTGTACAAATGCCTCGACTGCCGCGAGCCTTTCGACTATTTCAAGTGTCATTAAGATGAGCAAATTCTATCCACTGAGCGTGGCCAAGGTGAAGCACGAGACCCGCGACGCCATCGCCGTCACCTTCGACGTCCCGCCCGAGCTGAAAGCCCAATTCGCCTACCAGCAGGGCCAGCACCTGACCCTGCGCGCGCTGATCGACGGCGAGGACGTGCGCCGTTCCTATTCGATCTGCTCGGCGGTGCAGGACGATACCCTGCGCGTGGCCATCAAGCGCGTCAGCGGCGGCCGGTTCTCGACCTGGGCCAACGAAAGCCTCAAGCCGGGCGCCACGATCGAGGTGATGCCGCCGATGGGCCACTTCAACGTGCCGCTCGACCCCGACAGCGAACGCCATTACCTGGCCTTCGCGGCCGGCAGCGGCATCACGCCGATCCTGTCGATCGTGAAGACCACGCTCAAGGCCGAGCCGAAGAGCCGCTTCACCATCGTGTACGGCAACCGCGCCTCGTCCAGCGTGATCTTCCGCGACGAGCTGACCGATCTCAAGGACAGCTACATGGAGCGGCTCAAGCTGGTGTATGTGATGAGCCGCGAGCAGCAGGACATCGAACTGTTCAACGGCCGCATCACCGAAGAAAAGTGCGGCCATTTCCTGAAGCACTGGATCGACATCCGCGACATCGACGTGGCCTTCATCTGCGGCCCCGAAGACATGATGCACGGCGTCTCGCGTTCGCTGCAGGCGGCCGGCCTGGCCAAGGAAAAGATCCGCATCGAGCTGTTCGCCGCCAGCATCCCGAAGCACGAGCACAAGCCGCGCAAGCTGGAAGCCGGGCAGCAGCACCAGACCGAAGTCACCGTCATCATGGACGGCAACGCGGCCAGCTTCACGATGGACAAGGACAAGGAATCCCTGCTGGACGCCGGCCTGCGCGCGGGCATCGACATGCGCTACTCGTGCAAGGGCGGCGTGTGCTCGACCTGCCGCTGCAAGGTGCTCGACGGGCAGGTGGAAATGGACGTGAACTATGCGCTGGAAGACTACGAAGTGGCGCGCGGATTCGTGTTGAGCTGCCAGAGCTTCCCGATCACCGACAAGGTGGTGGTCGATTTCGACATCGCCGAATAAGGCGCATCCAACAACAATAAGAATGTGGAGACACCAATGAGCTACGAATCCATCCAGTTCAAGATCGAGAACGGCATCGCCCTCCTGACGCTGAACCGTCCCGATCGCCTGAACAGCTTCACCCAGGCCATGCACCTTGAAGTGCGCGACGCCCTCGACAAGCTGCAGGCCGACAAGTCGGTCCGCGTCCTGGTCCTCACCGGCGCCGGCCGCGGCTTCTGCGCCGGCCAGGACTTGCAGGACCGTGCCGTGGAACCTGGCGGGAAAGGCGTCGACCTCGGCGAATCCGTCGAGAAGTTCTACGCCCCGCTGGTCCTGACCCTGAAATCGCTGCCGATGCCGGTCATCTGCGCCGTCAACGGCGTGGCCGCCGGCGCCGGCGCCAACCTGGCCCTGGCCTGCGACATCGTGCTGGCCGCAAAATCGGCCAGCTTCATCGAAGCCTTCTGCAAGCTGGGACTGATCCCCGATACCGGCGGCACCTGGCACCTGCCGCGCCTGATCGGCCATGCACGCGCCACCGGCCTGGCCATGCTGGGCGACAAACTGAGCGCCGAGAAGGCCGAGCAATGGGGCCTGATCTGGGCCTGCGTCCCGGACGAAGCCCTGATGGACCAGGCCATGGCCATGGCCGAGCATTTCGCCGCTGCGCCAACCCGCGGCCTGGCCTTCACCAAGAAGGCGTTGCAGGCCAGCTGGGCCAACACCCTGCCGGAGCAGCTCAAGCTGGAAGGCGAGATGATGCGCGAACTGGGCTACAGCCACGACTACCGCGAGGGGGTCGCCGCCTTCATCGCCAAGCGCCCGGCGCACTTCAAGGGAGAGTAAGACCATGCAGGCACTCCCGCAAGACAGCATCATCGCCGTCGTCGGCAGCGGCGCCATGGGCAGCGGCATCGCCCAGGTCGCGGCCACGGCCGGCCACCAGGTGCTGCTGTTCGACACCCGTCCAGATGCCGCCGACAAGGCCATCGCCGACATCGGCAAGACCTACGCCAGGCTGGTCGAAAAGGGCCGCATGGACGCCGCCGCGGCAAGCCAAGCACATGACCGGCTGAAGCGCATCGCTACGCTGCAGGAAGCGTCCCAGGCCGCGCTGGTGGTCGAAGCCATCGTCGAGAACCTGGACGCCAAGCGCGCCCTGTTCGCGGAACTGGAAGGCATCGTCAGCGACGACTGCATCCTGGCCACCAACACTTCGTCGATCTCCGTCACCGCGATCGCGGCCAAACTGCGCCGTCCGGAACGCCTGGTGGGCATGCACTTCTTCAATCCGGTGCCCCTGATGGCCCTGGTCGAAGTCATCAGCGGCATCGCCACCGACAAGGCCGTCGCCGAGACCACCTACGCCACGGCCGCAGCCTGGGGCAAGAGCCCGGTGCATGCGAAATCCACGCCCGGCTTCATCGTCAACCGCGTTGCCCGGCCGTACTACGCCGAGGCCCTGCGCCTCCTGCTCGAGCAGGCCGCCGAACCGGCCACCATCGATGCCGTGCTGCGCGACTGCGGCGGCTTCCGCATGGGTCCCTTCGAGCTGATGGACCTGATCGGCCACGACGTCAACTTCTCGGTCACGAACTCGGTCTACGACGCCTACTTCGGCGACCCGCGCTTCACGCCCTCGATCCTGCAGCAGGAACTGGTCAATGCAGGCTTCCTGGGCCGCAAGACCGGGCGCGGCTTCTACCGCTACGGCGACGGCATCGAGAAGCCCCCCGTGCAGACCGAAGCGCCGCAGGCGCGGCCCGCATCGGTGGCTATCGTCGGCGGCGAACCAGGCGCGATCGCGGCGCTGGCGGCGCGCCTCACCGCTGCCGGTTACGAACTGCCGCACGAAGAGACCCTCGACAGCACGCCGGGCTTCGTATGCCAGGGCGCCGCCGTGTATCTCACCGATGGCCGCAGCGCCACCGAACGCGCCGCCGAAAGCTGGCACGACGACACCGTCGTCTACGACCTGCTGCTCGACCCTGCCGGCGCCACCCGTATCGCGCTGGCGCGCGCCGACCAGTGCAGCGACGAGGCCTACAACGCCGTGGTCGGCATGTTCCAGGCCGCCGGCTTTGCCGTGACACGCCTCGACGACGTGCCGGGCATGGCCGTGATGCGCACCGTCGCCATGCTGGCCAACGAAGCGGCGGATGCCGTCAACCAGGGCGTATGCAGCGCGGCCGCGGTCGACATCGCGATGCAGAAGGGCGTCAACTATCCGCGCGGGCCGCTGGCCTGGGCCGACAGCGTCGGCCTGGAGCACATCGTGGCCGTCCTGTCGAACCTGGCCGCCACCTATGGCGAAGACCGTTACCGCGTCTCGCCGCTGCTGCGCCGCAAGCTGGCCGCCAATCCGCACGGAGCCAGCTTCCATGCATAGCGATCCGCAGGCGCTGGCCGAGCTGGCCGGCAAGACCATGTACGAACGCGATCCGGCCAGCCAGGCCCTGGGCATGACGCTCGACGAGATCCGTCCCGGCTACGCCCGCATGTCGATGCGCGTGCGCGGCGACATGCTCAACGGCCACGCCACCTGCCACGGCGGCTACATCTTCATGCTGGCCGACAGCGCCTTCGCCTTCGCCTGCAACTCGCACAACTTCAATACCGTGGGCGCCGGCTGCACGATCGATTACCTGGCGCCGGGCCGCGAAGGCGACCTGCTGGTGGCCGAAGCGGTGGAGCAGGCGCTGCAGGGCAAGACCGGCGTCTACGACATCAGGGTGAGCAACCAGGAAGGACGCACGGTGGCGCTGTTCCGCGGGAAGTCGCACCGCGTCAGCGGCATGGTCGCAGAGCTTGAGTAAAGACTAGGAGGTCGAGATGGTCCAACGCAATCCGGTGCCAGAAGAGCTGGAACCGATCGAACGTGCCAGCCGCGACGAACTGCAGGCCCTGCAGCTGGAGCGCCTGAAGTGGTCGCTGCACCACGCCTACGAGAACGTGCCGCACTACCGCGCGGCCTTCGATGCCGCCGGCGTGCACCCGGAAGACCTCAAGTCGCTCGCCGACCTAGCGAAGTTCCCCTTCACCGACAAGAAGACCCTGCGCGACAACTACCCCTTCGGCCTGTTCGCCGTGCCGCGCGAGCAGGTGGTGCGCATCCACGCCTCGAGCGGCACCACCGGCAAGGCCACCGTGGTCGGCTATACGCAGAAGGACATCGACACCTGGGCCGGCGTGGTGGCGCGCTCGATCCGCGCCGCCGGCGGACGTCGCGGCGACATGGTGCACATCTCCTACGGCTACGGCCTGTTCACCGGCGGCCTGGGCGCGCACTACGGCGCCGAGAAGCTGGGCTGCACCGTGATCCCGATGTCGGGCGGCCAGACCGAGAAGCAGGTCCAGCTGATCCAGGACTTCCAGCCTTCGATCATCATGGTCACGCCTTCCTACATGCTGAACATCATCGAGGAATTCACGCGCCAGGGCCTCGACCCGGCCGCTTCCTCGCTGAAGGTCGGCATCTTCGGCGCCGAGCCCTGGACCGACGCCATGCGCAGGGAGATCGAAACCCGCGCCGGCATCGATGCGGTCGACATCTACGGCCTGTCCGAAGTGATGGGCCCGGGTGTGGCCAGCGAATGCATCGAAAGCAAGGATGGCCCGACCATCTGGGAAGACCACTTCTATCCCGAGATCATCGACCCGGACACCGGCGAAGTGCTGCCCGACGGCGAGGAGGGCGAGCTGGTGTTCACCTCGCTGAGCAAGGAAGCCCTGCCGATCGTCCGCTACCGCACCCGCGACCTGACCCGCCTGCTGCCGCCGACCTCGCGTTCGATGCGCCGCATGGGCCGCATCACCGGCCGTTCGGACGACATGCTGATCATCCGCGGCGTCAACGTGTTCCCGAGCCAGATCGAGGAAATCATCCTCAAGATGCCGGCGCTGGCGCCGCAGTACCAGCTGGTGGTGGCACGCGACGGCCACCTCGATACGCTGGAAGTGCTGGGCGAGCTGCGCGAGGCCTCACTTTCCCAAGCTGACATGGACGCGCTGTGCCGCGAACTCCAGCACTGCATCAAGACCTATGTGGGCGTGAGCACGCGCGTGACATTGACCCCGCCCGGCGGGATCGAGCGCACGCTGACCGGCAAGGCCCGGCGCGTGGTCGACAAGCGCCCGAAGAACTGAACAACAAGGAGACTTTCATGACCGACGCCTTCATCTGCGACGCCATCCGCACCCCCTTCGGCCGCTACGGCGGCTCGCTGTCGAGCGTGCGCGCCGACGACCTGGGTGCGCTGCCCATCGCCGCCCTCATCGCCCGTAACAAGGACGTGGACTGGGGCGCCGTGGACGACCTGTTCTACGGCTGCGCCAACCAGGCCGGCGAGGACAACCGCAACGTCGGCCGCATGGCCGCGCTGCTGGCCGGGCTGCCGCAGGAAGTGCCGGCGAA
This sequence comes from Telluria sp. ZB4P36, assembly GCF_059685865.1. Lineage (NCBI taxonomy): Bacteria > Pseudomonadati > Pseudomonadota > Betaproteobacteria > Burkholderiales > Oxalobacteraceae > Telluria > Telluria sp. ZB4P36. Next base: position 150,612 of record NZ_JCASIE010000004.1, on the reverse strand, counting down.
TACCATCAACCGCCTGTGCGGCTCGGGCATGGACGCCGTCGGCACGGCCGCACGCGCGATCCGCGCCGGCGAAGCGAACCTGATCATCGCCGGCGGCGTCGAAAGCATGACCCGCGCGCCCTTCGTGATGGGCAAGGCCGACAGCGCCTTCTCGCGCGCGGCCAAGATCGAGGACACCACCCTCGGCTGGCGCTTCGTCAACCCGCTCATGAAAGCGAAGTACGGCATCGACTCGATGCCGGAGACCGCCGAGAACGTGGCGCTGGAATTCAACATCAATCGTGCGGACCAGGACGCGTTCGCGCTGCGCAGCCAGCAGCGCTGGGCACGCGCCCATGTCGACGGCTTCTTCAAGGACGAGATCGTCCCGGTCACGATCCATGGGAAAAAAGGCGAGTCGCGCGTGTTCGACACCGACGAGCAGCCGCGCGAGACCAGCATGGACGCGCTGGCGAAACTGAAGGGGGTCGTCATGCCCGCTGGGACGGTCAGCGCCGGCAACGCCTCGAGCCTGAACGACGGCGCCTGCGCGCTGCTGCTGGCCTCGGAGACGACCGCCGTACGCAACGGCCTGGCGCCGCGCGCCCGCGTGGTCGGCATGGCCACCGCCGGCCTGGCGCCGCGCATCATGGGCTTCGGCCCGGCGCCGGCCGTCAGGAAGCTGCTGCTGCAAACCGGCCTGCGCCTCGACCAGATGGACGTCATCGAACTGAACGAAGCCTTCGCTGCCCAGGGCCTGGCCGTAATGCGCGACCTCGGCCTGCCCGACGATGCCGCCCACGTGAATCCGAACGGCGGCGCGATCGCCCTCGGCCACCCGCTGGGGGCATCCGGTGCGCGCCTGATCACGACCGCCGTCAACCAGCTGCACCGCACCGGCGGCCGCTATGCCCTGTGCACCATGTGCATCGGCGTCGGCCAGGGCATCGCGATCATCGTCGAGCGGGTGTAAGCATGGTCAAGGTGTACGAGATCGACGGCGTGCGGCCGGTGGTGCATCCCAGCGCCTACGTGCACCCGTCGGCGGTGCTGATCGGCGACGTGATCGTCGGCCCGCGCTGCTACGTCGGCCCGCTGGCCTCGATGCGCGGCGACTTCGGCCGCCTGATCCTGGAAGAGGGCGCCAACCTGCAGGACACCTGCGTGATGCACGGCTTCCCGGGCGAAGACACGGTGGTCGAAGTCGATGGCCACATCGGGCACGGTGCGGTGCTGCACGGCTGCCGCATCAAGCGCAATGCGATGGTGGGCATGAATGCCGTGGTAATGGACAAGGCCGTCGTCGGCGAAGAATCGATCGTGGCCGCGATGAGCTTCGTGAAGGCGGGCATGATCATCCCGCCGCGCAGCATGGTGATGGGCACGCCGGCCAGGATCATGCGCGAACTCACCGATGACGACGTGAAGTGGAAGAGTTTCGGGACGCGCCAGTACCACGAGCTGAATGTGCGCTCGCTGCAGACGATGCGCGAGGTGGAGGCGCTGGGCGAGGTCGAGCCTGGGCGCAAGCGCATCGAATTCGCTCCCGACGGCATGCACAAGCCAAAAACCTGAAGAGACAAGAACGGAGACTGAGAACATGGGCAACATCGCAACCCTGCAAAGCCTGATCGCCGGCCGCTGGCACGGCACTGAAGCACATACCCCGCTGCACAGCGCGCTGAACAACGAACTGATCTTCCACACCCACGCCGAAAAAATCGACTTCGACGAAGCCGTCACCTACGCCCGTAAGACCGGCGTGAAAGGGCTGATGGGGCTCGACTTTCAGAAGCGCGCCCAGCGCCTGAAGGCCCTGGCCCTCTACATGATGGAGCGCAAGGAAGAGCTGTACGAGATCTCGCACCTGACCGGCGCCACCCGTCCGGACAGCTGGGTCGACGTCGAAGGCGGCATCGGCACCCTGTTCGCCTACGCCAGCATGGGCGGGCGCGAGCTGCCTTCTTCGAATGTTCTGCACGAAGGCCCGGCCATCGCCCTGGGCAAGCGTGGCGGCTTCGCCGGCACCCACATCATGGTGCCGCGCGGCGGCCTGGCGGTGCACATCAACGCCTTCAACTTCCCGATCTGGGGCATGCTGGAAAAATTCGCGCCGAGCTTCCTGGCCGCGATGCCCTGCATCGTCAAGCCGGCCACCGCCACCAGCTACCTGACCCACGCCACCGTCAAGATGATGATGGAGTCCGGCCTGCTGCCGGAAGGCGCGCTGCAGCTGGTCATCGGCTCGACCGGCGACCTGCTCGACCGTCTGGGCGGCTTCGACGCCGTCACCTTCACCGGCTCGGCCGACACCGCCGCCAAGCTGAAGGCGAACCAGAACCTGATCCGCGCATCGGTTCCCTTCACCGCCGAAGCCGACTCGCTCAACTGCGCCATCCTGGCGCCGGACGTGACGCCCGACGATCCGGAGTTCGACCTGTTCGTGAAGGAAGTCGCACGCGAGATGACCGGCAAGGCCGGCCAGAAGTGCACGGCGATCCGCCGCGTCATCGTGCCGGAACAGCACGTCGACGCCGTCGGCCAGCGCCTGCGCGAACGCCTGGCCAAGATCACGGTCGGCAATCCGAAGATGGAAGGCGTGCGCATGGGCGCGCTGGCCTCGATGGACCAGCACCGCGACGTCTCGGAACGCGTGGAGATGCTCGCGCGCGGCAACGAGGTGCTGTTCAGCGCCCGCGACGGTTTCAACCCGGTAGGCGAGGGCTGTGCCAACGGCGCCTTCTTCGCGCCGACCCTGCTCCTGTGCCGCAATGCCTCGGTCAACGAGGCCGTGCACGACATCGAAGCCTTCGGCCCGGTCTCGACCCTGATGACCTACGGCGACATCGACGAGGCGCTGGATCTGGCCGCGCGCGGCAAGGGCAGCCTGGTGACCACCCTGGTGACGAAGGACCCGGCGATCGCGGCGCATGCGGTGCCGGTCGCCGCGGCCTCGCACGGCCGTGTCCACATCCTCGAGCGCGAATCGGCGGTGGATTCCACCGGCCACGGCTCGCCGCTGCCGCAGCTGAAGCACGGCGGTCCGGGCCGCGCCGGCGGCGGCGAAGAGCTGGGCGGCATCCGCGCCGTCAAGCACTTCCTGCAGCGTGCCGCGGTGCAGGGCTCGCCGACCATGCTGGGCGCAGTCACCGGCGAGTACGTGCGCGGCGGCGCCGTCAAGGAAACCGACATCCACCCCTTCCGCCGCTGGTTCGAAGACCTCGAAGTGGGCCACTCGCTGCTGACCCACCGCCGCACCGTGAGCGAGGCGGACATCGTCAACTTCGGCGGCGTCTCGGGCGATTACTTCTACATGCACTTCGACGAGATTGCGGCCAAGGACACCCAGTTCGGCAAGCGCATCGCCCACGGCTACTTCGTGCTGTCGGCGGCGGCCGGCCTGTTCGTGTCGCCGGCCCCGGGTCCGGTGCTGGCCAACTACGGCCTGGACAACCTGCGCTTCGTGGCCCCGGTGGCGATCGGCGACACCATCCGCGCGCGCCTGACCTGCAAGCGCAAGGTCGACCGCAACCGGCTTGATGAACAGGGCCGCGGCCAGGGCGTGGTGGCCTGGGACGTGCAGGTAACGAATCAACACGACGAGCTGGTGGCGAGTTACGATATCCTGACGCTGGTACAAAAACGCGGCTAGGACGACGCGAGGGCGCCGTCCGCTGCCACAACCAAGGAGACTTATCGCATGTCGAGACTGGACCTGAGCAGCATTCCCGTGGTGGGCGGCACCGGCTATCCCGAGCCTTTTGCCGAACTGGTGGACGGGCGCACCAGGCAGGCGCTGGGCGATGCCGGCGGCCTGACGCAGTTCGGCGTCAATCTGGTCGAGCTGCAGCCCGGCGCGGCGTCCTCGCAGCGCCACTGGCACTCGCACGAGGACGAGTTCGTGATGGTGGTGTCGGGCGAACTGGTGCTGGTCACCGACGAAGGCGAGACCCTGATGCGCGCTGGCGACTGCGCGGCCTTCCCGGCGGGAAAGCCGAACGGGCACCACCTGATCAACCGCAGCTGGGGCCAGGGCGTGTTCCTGTGCGTGGGCTCGCGCGTGAAGGAGGATGTGGCGAGCTACCCTGACGTCGACCTCCGCTACGACGGCGCCACGAATTCCTTCACGCACAGGGACGGCACACCCTATCCACCACGCGGCTGAATCAGTTCAGCTTGCGCGCATAGCGGCTGCGGATGTGCTGGCTCACGAAGGTCGATAGCCCGCGGCCTTCGCGGGCCAGTTCCTGCATCCGGGCAATGTTTTCGGCGCCGGCGCTGCGCTCGGTGTACAGATAGCGATCGCCGCCGCTGAACTGGATGGTGATCGAGTCCTTGTCGATGTCATAGGCAACGACGCCGGATTCGCCGCTCGTGTTGCGGTAGCGGTGCATGTGCGCCTCCCTGGATTACGTCGATACCCGGTATATGGGTGTCGATCGCGTCTGTACAAGCGTGTTCTCAGTGACCGATCTTGCGCAGCACCTTCAGCAAGCCACTTTCTGTTCGCACAGCAACCAGGTCCGCATAGTCCGGCACCGGGGCCGAGCGCGTCTCGACCGGATGGGTGTGGGTGGCGGTCACGACGATGCTGTCCATGCCCGCGCTTTCCGCCGCGGCAAGGCCGATCGGCGTGTCCTCGAACACCAGGCAATCCTGGGGCGCCACGCCCAGCTTCTGCGCGCCCAGCAGGAAGGGATCGGGCGCGGGCTTGCCGCGCTTGACGTCATCGGCCGATACCAGCAGGGGCGGCAGGGGCAGGCCGGCAGCGGCGATGCGGGCCGTCGCCAGGGCACGGGAGGCCGAGGTGACGATGGCCCAGCGGTCGCTCGGCAGGCTGGCCAGGAAACGTCCTACGCCCGCGATTTCTTCGATATCGTCCACGTCCTCGATCTCCGCCAGGGCAATGCCCAGCGCTTCGGCGACCGGATCGACACCGGGCAGGCCGAGATGGCGGATGGTGTCTTCGGTGCGCTTGCCATGGATGGTCGGCACGAAGCTCACCGGGTCGAGGCCGTGCCTGATTGCCCACGCAGTCCAGACCCGCTCGGCGGACTTGATCGACGTCAGGATGGTGCCGTCCATGTCGAACAGGAAAGCAGCATATTCGCGGGAGGGCAGGACAGAGGGGTTGGTTGGCGTCACGGAAACAATCTCGCTGGATGGACAATCGTGCAGCATAGCGCAAACGGCAGGAAGCTTTCGTCCGCCAGTCCCTTGACGCTGTGGCAATGCCCTGCCACACTAGCCTTTCCTTCAATCGACCCACGGAGACGCCGCATGAACCAGCCTGATACCGCCCTCCGGTCGGCCGCCTGATCCGCTCGTCCATCCCGACGATGTCCTGAGCGCGCCAGCGCGCCGACCTTCCATTCCTTGATCCTGCCGCCATTGCCGCGGCTGCCCGCGCACGCCTGTTGCGCCATCAGACTGGAAAACACATCGTCATGATCGACTTCGATTTCCCGACCCTGCACGGGATCGGTTTCAAACAGCACTTCCTTACACAATGCGCGGATGCATCGCCGCAACAGCGGCTTGCCCGCGTCACCTCCGTCCAGCGCGACTGGCTGACGCTCGACGACGGCCGCGAGGCTTTCCCGGCGCGCAGCGCCCGTTTCGTGTCGAGCGGCCAGCCCGTGGTGGGCGACTGGGTGCTCGTCACCCACGGCCTGGGCGACTGGTGGATCGACGCCCCCCTGGAGGCCTTCACCCAGCTGTCCAGGCGGACCCCGTCCGGGCGCCAGGTGCTGGCCAGCAACGTCGATACCGCCTTGCTGCTGATGGGCCTGGACAACGACTTCAATCCGCGCCGCATGGAGCGCTACATTGCCATCGTGCGCGCCTGCAGCGTGGCGCCGGTCATGATCCTGACCAAACCCGACATCGGCAGCGCGGTGGAGGACCGGATCGCCCAGCTGCGCCAGCGCATCCCGATTGATGTGCCGCTGCTGCAGCTGATTCCCTCGGAGCAGCGGGATGACGGCGTGCTGGCGCCCTGGCTGGGGGCAGGCCAGACCCTGGTGCTGCTCGGCTCCTCGGGCGTGGGCAAATCCACGCTCACCAACGCGCTGGCGGGCACTGCCCAGGCCACCGGCGGCACCCGCCACGGCGACGACCGCGGCCGCCACACGACCACGGCGCGCTCGCTGCACCGCTGCCCGGGCGGTGCATGCATCATCGACACGCCCGGCCTGCGCGCGTGGCAGCCGGATGCGGACGAGGACGAGCTGGAGCTGTCGTTCAACGACATCGCTGCGCTGTCCGAAGGCTGCCAGTTCCGCGACTGCAGCCATGAGAGCGAGCCGGGGTGCGCGGTCAGGGAGGTGGTGGATGCGGACAGGCTGCAGAACTACCGCAAGCTCTTGCGCGAGGTGAGGCGTGCCGAGCAGACCGCGCTGGATCGGATTGCCGAGCGGGGCAAGTGGAAAGTGTTGATGAAGGCCGCAAAGCAGCGCGGCCGAGACAAACGCGGAGGGTAGTCGGTGGCCGGCTTAGCCGGCCATCCTACGATTACGAGAGTTGCTTGCGCACGCGCTCGATCGCCTTGCGCACCTGGTTCGGCGCCGTGCCACCGACGTGGTCACGCGCCGCCACCGAACCTTCCAGCGTCAGCACCGCGAACACGTCCTGCTCGATCAGCGGCGAGAACTCCTGCAGCTTCTCCAGCGACATCTCCGACAGATCGCACTTGGCGCTGTCACAGGCGCGCACCGCATGCGCCACGGCTTCATGCGCATCGCGGAAGGGCAGGCCCTTCTTGACAAGATAGTCGGCCAGGTCGGTGGCGGTGGCGTAGCCCTGCAGCGCCGCGGCGCGCATGTTCTCGGCCTTCACCGTGATGCCGCCCGCCATGTCGGCGAAGATGCGCAGCGTATCGGTGACCGTGTCGATGGTGTCGAACAGCGGTTCCTTGTCTTCCTGGTTGTCCTTGTTGTAGGCCAGCGGCTGGCCTTTCATCAGGACCAGCAGGCCGTTCAGGTGGCCATACACGCGGCCGGTCTTGCCGCGCGCCAGTTCCGGCACGTCCGGGTTTTTCTTTTGCGGCATGATCGACGAGCCGGTGCAGAAGCGGTCGGCGATGTCGATAAAGCCGATGCGCGGGCTCATCCACATGACCAGCTCTTCCGAGAAGCGCGAGACGTGCATCATGATCAGGGAAGCCGCAGCGGTGAACTCGATCGCGAAATCGCGGTCGGACACGGCGTCCAGCGAGTTGTGGCACACGTCCTCGAAGCCCAGGGTCTTCGCCACGCGCAGGCGGTCGATCGGGAAGGTGGTGCCGGCCAGCGCGGCGGCGCCCAGCGGCAGGCGGTTGACGCGGCGGCGCGCGTCCTGCATGCGCTCGGCGTCACGGCCGAACATCTCGACGTAGGCCAGCATGTGGTGGCCGAAGGTGATCGGCTGCGCCACCTGCAAATGGGTAAAGCCGGGCATGATGGTGTCGAAGTGGCGCTCCGCGAGGTCGGTCAGCGCGCCGCGCAGGCTGGCCAGCAGGCCGAGGATGTCGTCGATCGCCGCGCGCACGTACAGGCGGATGTCGGTCGCCACCTGGTCGTTGCGGGAACGGCCGGTATGCAGGCGCTTGCCGGCGTCGCCCACCAGTTCGGTCAGGCGCTTCTCGATATTCAGGTGCACGTCTTCCAGGTCGAGCAGCCATTCGAAGCTGCCGGCCTCGATCTCGCCCTTGATTTGCGCCATGCCGCGCTCGATCTCGGCGCGGTCCTGTTCGCTGATGATGCCCTGTGCGGCCAGCATCTCGGCATGGGCGAGCGAGCCCTGGATGTCGAAGGGCGCCAGGCGCTTGTCGAAGAACACCGAGGCGGTGTAGCGCTTGACGAGGTCGGAAACGGGTTCGGAGAAGCGCGCCGACCAGGCTTCGGCTTTCTTGGAGAATTGTTCGTTCATGGTGGGATCCCTTTTGCTATCCGACGATTATAACTGGCCTGAGAAACCCCATCCGTGGTGGATGACAAGCGCCCGGAAATGCGCAATCATGTGCGCACTTGTTCAATAAATGACAACAATAAGGGGGAGACATGCATCGATTGGCCCAGCTTGGCCTGGCATTGGCACTGACCACACCGGCGGCCATGGCACAACAGGCCGCACCGGCCGCCCCTGCGGCAGCCAGCATGCCGGCAGCCCGCCCGGCGGACGTCGCCTCGATCGACGCCATCATCGCCGCGGTCTATGACGTGATCTCGGGCCCGGCCGGCGCGCCGCGCGACTGGGACCGCATGCGTTCGCTGTTCGCGCCCGAGGGCCGGATGGGCGCGGTCGGCGCACGCCCGGACGGCAGCTTCGTCCTGCGCACCCTGACGCCGGACGACTACATCGCCCGCAACACCAAGAACTTCGCCACCATGGGCTTCTTCGAGACCGAGAAGGCGCGCACCACCGAGACTTTCGGCCAGATCGCCCATGTGTTCAGCACCTACGAGGCGCGCCACGCCAAGGAGGATGCCAAGCCCTTCATGCGCGGCATCAACAGCATCCAGCTGGTCCACGACGGCAAGCGCTGGTACGTGCTGAGCCTGATCTGGCGCGCCGAAGACCCGAAGCTGCAGTTGCCGGAACGCTATCTGCGTAACGGCTGAGCAGTAGCGAGGAAGGGGCCGGGAGCGCCGTTCAATTGAAAATGTGGCATCCAGGAACGGCGCTAGAATTGGTTTTTTGAGCCGGATTGACAGCTTCCATGATTACCAACGATTCGAGCTTCCAGGTCAGTACCGACCAGACACAGCTGGACATCCCGATGATCTACCGCTTCCTGAGCGAGCAGTCGACCTGGGCAATCGGCATCGGGCGTCCGGTGGTCGAGCGCGCCATCGAGAATTCGCTCTGCTTCGGCGGCTACCTCGACGGGCGCCAGATCGCCTTCGCGCGCGTGATCACCGACTTCGCGACCTTCGCCAACCTGGTCGACGTGTTCGTGGTGCCGGAATACCGCGGCCGCGGCTACGGCAAGCAGCTGATCGGGGTGGTGCTGCGCCACCCCAGCCTGCAGAAACTGCGCCGCTTCACGCTCAACACCACGGACGCGCACGGGCTGTACGAACGCTTCGGGTTCACGCCGCTCCAGCGTCCCGAGACCATGATGGAGCGTTACTTTCCGAACATATATTTATCCTGAGCATACTCAAGACGGCGACGCCCTTCTGGAATCAGGCTTACGATCATCTCCACTGAGAGGATTCGTATGCCTGGCGCTGTCGTCCGCATTGTGTTCCGTGCGCTATTCGTCCTTGCCCTGACGGCGAGCCCTGTGCTTGCGGCGGCGCAAGCCCCTCAGCCCAAGGGCTCGCTCGTCATCATCGGCGGCGCCTTGCGCGCCGACAATGCCGCCGTCTGGGAGCGCATGGTCCAGCTTGCGGGCGGCAAGGGCGCCCGCATCGCCGTATTCGCCTCGGCCTCGGCCAGTCCCGAGAAAGCCGGCAAATTCCTCGTCGAGCGCTTCAACCAGTACGGCGCCAGGGCTTTCTTCGTGCCGGTCGCGGTGCGCCTGTCCGGCATCGACTACCAGGCCGCCGCCGACGATCCGGCGCTGGCCGCCGCGGTGCGTTCGGCCGGCGGCGCCTACTTTGCCGGTGGCGACCAGGGCCGCATCACGCGCGCCCTGCGGCGCGAAGACGGCAGCAATACCCGCATGCTCGACGCCCTGTGGGACATGTACCGCCGCGGCGGCATGATCGCCGGCTCCAGCGCCGGCGCCGCCATCATGAGCAGCACCATGTTCGGCCGCCCCAGGACGGTGCTCGCCACCCTCAAGCTCGGCCTCGACGACGGCAAGGAAATCGCGCCCGGCCTCGGCTTCATCGGCGACGACGTCTTCATCGACCAGCACCTGCTGGTGCGCGGCCGTTTCGCGCGCATGGTGCCGGTCATGCTCAAGAAGGGCTACAAGCTCGGCCTGGGCATCGACGAGAACACGGCCATGATCGTGGGGCCGAGCCGCGAGGTGGAAGTCATCGGCTACCGCGGCGCGCTGCTGGTCGACCTGTCGAAGGCGGTGCCGCAGGAGGGACAGAAGGGAGGGCCACTGAGCATCAGCAACGTTCGCCTGAGCTACCTGGACAACGGCGACCGCTTCCACCTGGTCACCCAGACCTTCACGCCCTCGGCGGACAAGCTCGACAACCGGGTCGACCCGGCCCGGCCCTATTATCGCGAGCCCCTGTTCTCGGCCGACATCCTCGGCAACAGCACGGTGGTCGACCTGATGGCCAAGCTGATCGACAGCGACCAGCCGGAAGCCATCGGCCTCTCGCTCGACAGCCCCAACGGCATCCAGCCCGAGCTCGGCTTCGAGTTCAGGCTCACGCGCACCGGCGACAGCGTCGGCTACATGTCCTCGCTCACCGAGCAGTACTCGGTCTACAACATGCGGCTCGACATCCGGCCGATCGTGGTGCAGCGGCCGCTGTACCAGTACCGGCAGGTGGAGAGCGTGGCGGCCGAGGCCAGCAAATAGGGGAGCCCCCGCATTACAATGGATGACCTTCCTGTAATGAGGACCATCCATGATCCGTTTCGCTTCCCGCATCCTTGCGGCTGTGCTGGCACTCGCTGCCGGCATCGCACAGGCGGCCCAGCCGGCCACCGTCCGCGTCGACTACGCCCATAGCGGCAATGCGCTCTCCGACCAGTATGCCCTCGAGCGCGTCGTCATCGAGCCGCTGCCCTGGCCCGGCCACACCGCCCGCAACCTGGACGACACCAACCGCGGCCAGAACCGGGTCGAGGTGGTGGATGCGAAGACCGGCGACCTGCTGTACTCGCGCGGCTTCTCGACCGTCTTCGGCGAGTGGCGCACGACGGAAGAGGCGAACAAGATGAGCCGCAGCTTCCAGGAATCGGTGCGCTTTCCCAAGCCGGACCGTCCGGTGCGCGTGCGCATCCTCCAGCGCGACGAACGCAACCAGTTCTCGGTGGCCTGGAGCGTCGAGGTGGATCCCGACGCGCAGGAAGTCGTGAAGCAGCAGCCCGCGCTGCCCGCGAAGCCGATCCCGATCCACTCAAGCGGCCCTTCGCCGGACAAGGTCGACCTGCTGGTCATGGGCGACGGCTACACCGCCGCCGACATGAAGAAGTTCGAGGCGGACGCGCGCCGCCTGACCCAATACCTGTTCTCGGTCTCGCCGTTCAAGGAGCGCGCCAAGGACTTCAACGTGTGGGCACTGGCGGTGCCGACCGCGGAATCCGGCATCAGCCGCCCGTCCACCGGCGTGCACCGCGCCTCCGCGCTGGGCACGCGCTACGACATCTTCGGCAGCGAGCGCTATGTGCTCACCCTGGACAACCGCGCGCTGCGCGACATCGCCCAGCATGCGCCCTACGAGTTCATCGAGATCCTGGTGAACAACGAGACCTATGGCGGCGGCGGCATCTTCGGCCAGTTCAGTACCGCGGCGGCCGGCAACGCCTGGGCCAACTACCTGTTCGTGCACGAATTCGGCCACCACTTCGCCGGCCTGGCCGACGAGTACTACACCTCGCCGGTCGCCTATGCGGCCGCCAGTACGCGCATGGAACCCTGGGAGCCGAACGTCACCGCGCTGCGCGACCCGGCCAACATCAAGTGGAAGCGCCACGTGAAGGCCGGCACGCCGCTGCCGACGCCCTGGCCCAAGGCCGCCTACGAGGACGCCTCGCGCGCCTACCAGAAGAAGCGGGCGGCCCTGCGCGCCGTGAACCGGCCGGAGAGCGAGATGAACGCGCTGTTTCACGAAGACCTGAAGGCCACCCAGGCTCTGTTCGCGGGCAAGCCGCACCGCCACGCGGTCGGCGCCTTCGAGGGCGCGAACTACGAAGCGAGCGGCTACTACCGCCCGGCGATGCAGTGCCTGATGTTCGACCGCAGCGAAGCCTTCTGCCCGGTGTGCCGGGACGGGGTCAGCGAGATCATCGACCTGTATGCGGGAGCGGCCCGACCGTAAAGTTTGCTTACAAATCGCCGGTGCCTAAGTGGGTTTGCTAACAGACCCACGTGGTTGAGAGTCCGTATTCTGGATGCGTCGTCAAACAAAAAACACAGCGCAAACGCATCGACTTGCGTGACCACTCACCGGAAAGGAAATACCATGAACAAACTGATCGCTACCCTCATCGCCGGCCTGCTGGCCACCGCCGCCAACGCCCAGACCACGACCACTCCGGTCGCCACCAAGGCCGTCGTGAAGGCAGAAGCCGAGGCGCAGGAAGACATCGCCAAGGCCGAGTCGAAGGAAATGAAGGTCGTCCAGAAGGCCGACAAGAAGGTGAACAAGGCCGTGGCCGATGCCAACGAGAAGAAGCAGAAGGCTCTCAACAAGGCTACCGAAGCCCACGCCGATGCTGCCGAGAAGGTGACCAAGGCTGATCCGGAAGACCGTGCCAAGGCAGCCGCCAAGGCCGGCGAGAAGATCGCGGACGCGAACCTGAAGGCCGACAAGAAGATGATCAAGGCGGACGAGAAGCTGCTCAAGACCCAGGTCGAGGCGGCGGCCGACAAGGCGACTGCCGCAGCCAAGACCGAGCAGGTGCGCGCCGAGGCGACGGCCGAGGTGCACAAGGCAGCTGCCAAGCACTAAGCAGCGCTGCTTCAAATGAAAACGCCGGCATCGCGCCGGCGTTTTTCATGGTGCGTTCAAACGATCAAGCCTCGTTCGCCCGCATCGCCAGGTCCTGCGCCTTGAGCTTGGCCGACAGCGGCTTGCCCTTGCGCGCACGCTTGCCGAAGTGCGGCTCCAGTCCCGACGCGAACAGCTCCACCGTGCGCGGCTTGGAGCCGGCCCAGGTGCCGATGACGTTCAGGCCCTTCTGGTTGATCGGCTGCACCGCCAGCAGGGTTTCCTTCGGATCCAGCTCCATCAGGGTCACGCCGCGGCCGCCGTTGGTCAGTACCTTCATCTCGTCGATGCCGAACACCAGCACGCGGCCCTTCTCGGACAGGCAGGCGATGGCGCCGGCGGTGTCGCTGACGATCCGCGGCGGCAGCGGCACGGCGCCGTCGTCCAGGGTGATGAAGGACTTGCCGCCCTTCAGGCGGCTGATCATGTCGCCGGCCTTGGCGATGAAGCCGAAGCCGTTCGAGGACGCCAGCAGCAGGCGGGTGTCGGGGTTACCCGCGAAGTAGTGCAGGATGCGCACGCCGCCCGACAGGTCGACCAGGGTGGTGATCGGCACGCCGTCGCCGCGCGCGCCCGGCAGGGCGGCCACCGGCACCGAGAAGGTCTTGCCGTTGCTGCCGATGCCGATCAGGGAATCGACGGTGCGGCATTCGAAGGCCCGCAGCAGCGAGTCGCCGGCCTTGAAGGTGAACTGCGCCGGGTCGTGGCCGATGCCGGTGCGCGCACGCACCCAGCCCTTCTCCGACACGATCACGGTCACCGGCTCGTCGATGAGCTTCTGCTCGGCCACGGCGCGCTCGGCTTCCTCGATCAGGGTGCGGCGCTCGTCGCCGTACTGCTTGGCGTCGGTTTCGATCTCGCGGATGATCAGGCGCTTCATGCTCGACGGATTCTCGAGGATGTCCTCGAGCTTTTCCTTCTCGCTGCGCAGCTCGGCCAGCTCCTGCTGGATCTTGATCGCTTCCAGGCGCGCCAGTTGGCGCAGGCGGATCTCGAGGATGTCCTCGGCCTGGCGCTCCGACAGGCGGAAGCGCTCGATCAGCGCCGCCTTCGGCTCGTCCGAATTGCGAATGATCGCGATGACTTCGTCGATGTTCAGCAGGACGGTCTCGCGGCCTTCCAGGATGTGGATGCGGTCGTTGACCTTGCCCAGCTTGAACTCGGTACGGCGGCGCACGGTGACGAAGCGGAAGTCGACCCATTCCTGCAGGATCTCCAGCAGGCCCTTCTGGCGCGGGCGGCCGTCGCCACCGATCATCACCAGGTTCATCGGGCTCGAGGTTTCCAGCGAGGTGTGCGCGAGCAGCATCAGCATGAACTCGCCCTGGTCCTGGTTCTTCGACTTCGGCTCGAACACGATGCGCACCGCGGCTTCGCGGCCCGACTCGTCGCGCACGGTGTCGAGCGCGCCCAGGATGGTCTGCTTCAGCGCCAGCTGTTCCGGCAGCAGGGTCTTCTTGCCCGCCTTGATCTTCGGGTTGGTGAGTTCCTCGATCTCTTCCAGCACGCGCTGGGCCGAGGTGCCCGGCGGCAGCTCGGTGACCACCGCCTGCCACTGGCCGCGCGCCAGTTCTTCGATCTTCCAGCGCGCACGCACCTTCATCGAGCCGCGGCCGGAGGCGTACATGTCGGCGATGTTCGAGGCCGGGGTGATGATCTGGCCGCCGCCCGGGAAGTCCGGGCCGGTGATCAGGGTCATCAGCTCGGCGTGGGTGATCTTGGGGTTGCGGATCAGGGCCACGGCAGCCGACGCCACTTCGCGCAGGTTGTGCGAGGGGATCTCGGTGGCCATGCCGACCGCGATGCCCGAGGCGCCGTTGAGCAGCACCATCGGCAGGCGCGCCGGCAGCTGGCGCGGTTCGGTGGTCGAGCCGTCGTAGTTCGGCTGGAAGTCCACGGTGCCCATGTCGAGTTCGTCGAGCAGCAGGCGCGACACCGGCGTCAGGCGCGCTTCGGTGTAACGCATCGCCGCGGCGCCGTCGCCGTCGCGCGAGCCGAAGTTGCCCTGGCCGTCGATCAGCGGATAGCGCAGCGAGAAGTCCTGGGCCATGCGCACCAGCGCGTCGTACACCGACTGGTCGCCGTGCGGGTGCAGTTTACCGAGCACGTCGCCGACCACGGTGGCCGACTTGCGCGGCTTGGCGGTGTGGCCCAGGCCCAGTTCGTGCATCGAGTACAGGATGCGGCGCTGGACCGGCTTCTGGCCGTCCGAGACGTCCGGCAGGGCGCGGCCCTTGACCACCGAGACGGCGTAGTCGAGGTAGGCGCGCTCGGCGAAGGTGGAGAGGGTGAGCGTTTCGACGTCGTCGGACGGCTCGTGTTGTTGTTCGAAGAGGCTTGCTTGCGTCGTCATGATTTAGTTCGTTCTGTTCGGCCCGCGGGCGACATCAGATGTCGGCTTCCGTTTCGTTGCCGTGTTCTTCCAGCCAGGCGCGGCGCGCCGCGGCTTCGCCTTTACCCATCAGCATGTTGAAGCGCGCTGCCGATTCGGCCAGGTTGTATTCGCCGAAAGCGACCGGCAGCAGGCGGCGGGTATCCGGGTTCATGGTGGTTTCCCACAGCTGTTCCGCGTTCATCTCGCCCAGGCCCTTGAAGCGCGAGATGCTCCACACGCCTTCCTTCAGGCCTTCCTTCTTCAGCTTGTCCTCGATCGCCAGCAGCTCGCCGTCGTCCAGCGCGTACAGCTTCTGCAGCGGCTTCTTGCCGCGTGCCGGCACGTCGACGCGGTACAGCGGCGGACGGGCGACGCAGATGTGGCCGCTGCGGAACAGGGCGGGGAAGTGCTTGAAGAACAAAGTGAGCAGCAGCACCTGGATGTGCGAGCCGTCCACGTCCGCATCGGACAGGATGCAGATCTTCCCGTAGCGCAGGCCGGTGAGGTCCGGATTGTCGTCCACGCCGTGCGGGTCGACGCCGATCGCCACCGCGATGTCGTGGATCTCGTTGTTCGCGAACAGGCGGTCGCGCTCGGTCTCCCAGGAGTTCAGCACCTTGCCGCGCAGCGGCAGGATGGCCTGGAATTCCTTGTCGCGGCCCATCTTGGCCGAGCCGCCCGCCGAGTCGCCCTCGACCAGGAACAGCTCGTTACGGGTGATGTCGGTCGATTCGCAATCGGTCAGCTTGCCCGGCAACACGGCCACGCCCGAGGACTTCTTCTTCTCGACCTTCTGCAGCGAACGCAGGCGGGATTGGGCCTGCTTGATGACCAGTTCGGCCAGCTTCTTGCCGTATTCGACGTGCTGGTTCAGCCACAGTTCGAGCGGCGGCTTGGTGAAGGTGGAGACGAGCTTGACCGCGTCGCGCGAGTTCAGGCGCTCCTTGGTCTGGCCCTGGAACTGCGGGTCCAGCACTTTCGCGGACAGCACGAAGGAGACGCGCGCGAACACGTCTTCCGGCAGCAGTTTCACGCCTTTCGGCAGCAGCGAATGCATCTCGACGAAGCCCTTCACCGCACCGAACAGGCCGTCGCGCAGGCCGGATTCGTGGGTGCCGCCGCTGACGGTCGTGATCAGGTTGACGTAGGACTCGCGTACGACCGAGCCTTCCTCGGTCCAGGCCACCACCCAGGCCGCGCCTTCGCCCTCGGCGAAACCTTCGTCGCCGCTGGCTGCATACTGCGCGCCTTCGAACAGCGGAATCACGGTCTGGCCGCCCGAGGTCTGGTTCAGCGCCTCGAGCAGGTAGCCGCGCAGGCCTTCGTCGTAGCGCCAGGTCTGGACGTCGCCGGTCTTGGCGTTGGTGAGCGTGACGGTCACGCCCGGCAGCAGCACGGCCTTCGAGCGCAGCAGGCGCTGCATGTCGGCCAGCGGAATGTTCGGGGAATCGAAGTATTTCGGGTCGGGGCGGGCGGTGACGCGGGTGCCGTTCTTCTTGCCGCCGCGCTCGGCCGGACGCGAGCTCAGGGGCTCGACCAGATCGCCGTTTTCGAAGGCCAGGTCGTGCACGCCGTTGCCGTCGTCGTCTTTGCGCCAGACCGTGATCTCGAGGCGCGTCGACAGCGCATTGGTGACCGAGACGCCGACGCCGTGCAGGCCGCCCGAGAAGGCATAGGCGCCGCCCGAGCCCTTGTCGAACTTGCCGCCCGCGTGCAGGCGGGTGAAGACGATTTCGACGGTCGGCACGTTTTCTTCCGGATGCAGTCCAACCGGGATCCCGCGGCCATCGTCTTCGACCGTGACGGAGCCGTCCGTGTTCAGGGTGACGGCAATGTTCTTGCAGTGCCCGCCCAGCGCCTCGTCGGAGGCGTTGTCGATCACTTCCTGGATGATGTGCAGCGGGTTTTCGGTCCGGGTGTACATGCCCGGACGCTGTTTCACGGGCTCGAGTCCTTTGAGGACGCGGATGGATGATTCGCTGTAGTCGGATGCGGGTTTCTTGGAAGCCATGCTTATCTTGGTTAATTCAATGCTTGCGCATTCTATCTTGTCGGGCAGAAAAAATTGATCTTTTCAAGCGAATGCCAAAACGTGCTTGGTAGTTCGCACCTTTGTGCTAGATTAAAATGATGTGACCCGGAAGTGCTAAGGAAAGGCTGGAAAAGCGATGCACGCACCCAGATATCCGTTCTCTGTCCGCCTGGTCGGTTTTGCGCCGGCTGAATGCGCACAGCTCGAGCATTTGCTGGCACAGGCTCCGCTTCCGGGGCCGTCGTATTTTTGCCTGCACGACGACAGCCTGCAAGAACCCGACCTCTACCTCGCCGACGGCGGCAACCCGGCCGCACTGGCACGGCTGTCCTGCCTGCCGCCCGGCGCGCTGCAGCCCATCCTGCTCATCGGCGGCGACGGCGCCAGCAGCCGCCGCACCCTGCCGCGTCCGGTCGATCCGGCCAGCCTCTTCGATGCCCTGGCCGAGCTGCTCGACAGCCGGGTGCAGGCCCTGGCCGCCCTGGCCGCACGCGGCGAGCGCTGCCTGCCCGAGCGGCGCCGAAGGCCGAGGCTGGAGCCGGATACCGAGGCTCCGGCCTACTATGCCCGCCTGCGCCAGGGACCGCCCGACGGCGCCGTGCTCATCATCGACAAGGGCGGCGCCTTCCGCGACCACGTGGCGCGCGTCGTCGCCAATACCATCGCCAACACCCTCGGCACGACACTGAACACGACGCCCGGCAAGTCCGCCTGCACGCTGCCCGGCGCCGGCGGCCGGCCGGTCGAATGGACCGACAGCTGCCGCGCCGCGGTGCGCCTGTGCGACGAGACGCCGGTGTCGCTCGTCATGATCAATACCTGCGCGCCGGGCATCGAACCGTACAGCCTGAGCAGCGCCATCAAATCCCAGGAGGGGGCAGGGCGTACCGCCGTGCTCTTCCTGGTGGGACAATCCTTCAAGTACGACAGCCTGCGCGCCCGCGATGCGGGTGTGCGCGGCCTGCTCGACAAGCCGGTCGCCGACCGCCACCTGCTGGCCACTTTCCAGAAGCTGCTGGCACTGCCAAGCTAAAACCACTGTAATTACATACAGTATTAACCAAAAACCCGATCCCCGCAAGGCGGCGTTGTTGTATGGATGAGCAGTCGCGGATGATGGTTTTTTTAACAACTTCAAATCGTGCGCGGCCATACCAGGGCTATATTGGCAGATATGGCGGAAGACGAACAAAAACCACCCGAGGACAAGCCCGGCCCCCCCATCGACAAGCGTCCCGAGACGCCGGTACGGGTGCCCGACCGGCGCGCGACGCAAGGCCAGACCATGCGCGGCCACGCAAAGTATCAACGTGATGGCGACACGCCGCTGGCGCTGGCGGGGCGGGTCCTGACTTCGCGCTGGCGCGCGCTGCGCGAGCGCTTCAACCGCGACTTCATGCACCGCACCCTGCACATCGGGGTATCGGCCCGCATTTTTCATCCTGAGCCGGGCGCCAGGGGCCTGCTCAGCAAGAACCTGCAATACCTCGAAGAGTCCATCGCCCAATGGGTGATGTCGCGCGACGTGCTGGTGTTCATGATCCCGACCGTGAACACGAGTGGACTTTTCCACCCCAGTAACATCACGCTGCGCCATTACGCGCGCCACCTCGACGGGCTGGTGCTGCAGGGCGGGGCGGACGTGGCGCCGCAGACCTACTCCGAATTTCCGACCCGGCCCGAATGGAGCGGCGACCGGGCGCGCGACGTCTACGAACTCGAGCTGCTGCACGAATTCGTCGATGCCGGCAAGCCGGTGCTGGGCGTGTGCCGCGGCTGCCAGCTGATCAACGTCGCCTTCGGCGGAACGCTGCACCAGGACGTCGCCACCAACGTGCCGGAGGCGCTGGCCCACGTGCACGAACTCTATGACGCGCACCGGCACGCGATCCGCTTTCCGCCCGGCTCTTCGCTGGGCAAGATGTTCGCGGGCGTGGAAAGGCCGATCGTCAATTCGATCCACCACCAGGCGGTCAAGGAACTGGGGCGCGACATCCGTATCGAGGCCTATTCCGACCCCGACGGCATCGTCGAGGCGATCCGCTACGAGCGCGCCGACTTCGTCATGGGCCTGCAGTGGCACCCGGAATTCCACCGCGCCGGCGGCACCGAACTGCTCGACTGCACGCCGGTGCTGGACGAGTTCCTGCGCGCCGCGCGCGAAACGCGGCTCTAAAAACGCTTGCTTTCATTTCGAGGTCGTACAATAATGAATGAGAATCATTCTCATTCATTTGACCGCGTATTCGTGAGAAGGGCGTGCATGACCACTCCATTTGCAGATCCGGCGCTGCCATCGCAGCCGCCGCGCAGCCAGGACGCATTGCTGGTGGCGTCGCTGCTGCACCTGATGTCGCATTACACCGCGCGCGGCGACGCCGAGCAGCCCTGCGTGAAACTGGCGTCGGTCATCGAGCGGCACCTGTGTGCGCTGGCGCGCCTGCCGGACATCGATCCGGTGCTGCGCGCCACCTGCGAGCAATTGGCCGAGCGCTGGGCCGGCCTGGTGGACGAGAAGCTGCCGCCCGCCCAGCCGGCCAGGCCAGCCCTGCTGGCACGCTTCATGAAGGCGTCCTGGGGCGGCAAGCCGGTCGCCGCCGGCTGACTCAATCCAGCCAGGCCCGCAGCGCCGCCTCCCCGGCGGGACTGAAGGCCAGCACCCGCGAGTCCGGCACCCGCCCGGCCCATCCCAGCGCCTCGAAGCGGCCCAGCAGCCTGGCGCCCAGCGTGCCGGCCAGGTGATGGCGCCGCTCGCTCCAGTCGAGGCAGGTGCGGCAGAAGGGCCGGCGCCCCTCCGCGGGCGCGTCCGGGTCCAGGCCCAGCGCCGCGACCGCCTGCATGCCCTGCGGCGTGAGCACGATCCCGTCCGGGCCCAGCGTGAAGGCGCCGCGCTGGGCCAGGCGTTCATATACCAGCACCCCGAGTTCCCCGGCCAGGTGGTCATAGCAGACGCGCGCCTTGCGCAGGGCCGGCTCGCGCGGCCCCGGCCGCGGCCCGCGGGTGCCGGCATCGGCGGCCGCCCCCATCAGGGTTTCCAGCATCTGCGCAACCTCCGGATCGGCGATGCGGAAGTAGCGGTGGCGGCCCTGCTTTTCCACCGCCAGCAAGCCGGCGTCGACCAGCTGCGCCAGGTGGGTGCTGATGGTCTGCCGGGTGACGCCGGCGGCGTCGGCCAGTTCGGTGGCCGTGAGCGCGCGGCCGGCCATGAGCACGGTCAGCGCCCTTGCCCTGGCATGGTCGCCGATCAGTGCGGCGATGTTCGTGATATTCGGTCCCATGCTTCGATCTTAGCCGAAGCATCGCCGGGCGCAAACGGCCAGAATGGGCGCTTCCACCACGAGAGGACTCACATGACCATCACCTGCTTCATCCGCTACCGGATCGACCCCTTCCAGCGCGAGCACTTCCGCCACTATGCCGAGAACTGGGGCCGCATCATTCCGCGCCTCGGCGGGCAGCTGCTCGGCTACTTCCTGCCGCATGAGGGAACGAACGACGAAGCCTGGGGCCTGGTCGCCTTCGACAGCCTGGCCGCCTACGAGGCCTACCGCGGCCGTTTGAAGACCGACCCGGAAGCCCGCGCCAACTTCGCGCTGGCGCAGGAACAGCGCTTCATCCTGCGCGAATGGCGCAGCTTCACCGAAGTCGTCGAGGGGACGCTGGGGCGCGAGGCGCAGGCATGATCGCCGTGATCTTCGAGGTGGAGCCGGCGCCGGGGCAGCGCCAGGCCTACCTCGAGCTCGCGGCCGGCCTGCGCGCGCAACTGGAGAGCATCGACGGCTTTGTCTCGATCGAGCGTTTCGAATCCCTGTCGCGGCCCGGACGCATCCTGTCCCTGTCGTTCTGGCGCGACGAAGCGGCGGTGGCGCGCTGGCGCGGCCTGGAGGCGCACCGGGCGGCGCAGGCCCAGGGGCGCGCCGGGGTGTTCAGCGACTATCGCCTGCGGGTGGCCGAGGTCGTGCGCGATTATGGCCTGCAGGCGCGCGACGGGGCGCCGCCGGACTCGCGCGCCGTACATGATTGAAGGGGAGGGCTAGCGGATGCGCATGCGGCGGTCGCCGCGGAAGCGCTGGATCGCGGCATTGACCATACCTTCCACGCTGCCCTCGCGCTCGAATACCCGCCGCAACTGGCTGGCGTCGCTGCCTTCGCGCGCCGCCAGGGCCAGGTGCTGCAGCGCGTCGACGCTGCCAAGCGCCTCGGCGTGCGGCATCATCTTTTCCAGCGTCGCCAGGATGTCGTCGCGCAGCGGGATCGATTCGTAGGTCTTCGGATGGGTGATCGCGCCTTCCAGCCCGAAGCGGCAGGCCTGGAAGCGGTTGTAGTTGTAGACCAGGTAGTCGTCCTCGGCGGGCGCTTCTTCCGGGCGGGTGAGCAGGTAGCGGCACAGGGCCTGCAGGTAGCCGGCGATCGCCGCCGCGCGCTCGACCGTCAGCGGCGTGTCGCACACGCGCAGCTCGATGGTGCCGAATTCCGGCTTGGGCCGCAGGTCCCAGTAGAAGTCCTTCATGCTCTTGATGATGTTGGTGCGCTCCATCTTGGCGAAGTAGACATCGCTGAACTCCTGCCAGGTGTGCACGAAGGGCGCGCGCCCGCTCATCGGGAAGGCGAACACGGAATTCAGGCGCGCCGAATCGAAGCCGCTGTCGTGGCCCTGCACGAAGGGCGAGGAGGCCGACAGCGCGATGAAGTGCGGCAGGTAGCGGTTCAGCGCATGCAGCAGGTAGAGCGCGTCGTCGCCGTCGGCGCAACCGATGTGCACGTGCTGCCCGAACACCGTGAACTGCTTGGCCAGGTAGCCGTACAGCTGCGACAGGTACTCGTAGCGCGGCTTGCTCGAGATCTTCTGTTCCGACCAGTGCTGGAAGGGATGGGTGCCGCCGCCGGCGATGCCGACGTTGAGCAGGTCGCCGGCCGCCACCAGGGTGTCGCGGATCTCGAGCAGCTGGGCCAGCAGGGGCCCGTAGGACGTGTGCACGCTCGAGTTAATCTCGATCATGCTCTCGGTGATCTCGGGCGTCACGTTGCCCGGGAAGGGCTTGCGCTTCAACAGGTGCAGCAGGTCGGGGGCGGCGGCGGTCAGGTCGAAGTCCGACAGGCTGACCAGCTGCAGTTCCAGCTCCACCCCGAAGGTGAGCGGCCGGGAGGCGGTGAAGGCTTCAAGCGGCATGGGTCTGCTCCGGCAGGTCGGGAGAGGATTCGCGCGCCCACACCAGCGCACGCTGGATGATGACGGGACCGAACACTTCCAGCAGCATGGTCACCGCCGCCATCGCGCGGAGTTCCTCGACCACGTGCACGCCCGCGTGGCGCGCGTGCTCGATCAGCAGGATCACGAATACCGACAGCGGCGCCAGTCCCAGCCCGGTGAGCGCGCCCTTGCGCCAGGAGACCCCGGACAGGTGGGCGAGGGCGGTCACGCCGACGGTCTTGGCCAGCTGGCGCACCAGCACCACGCTGACCGCCAGCGCGCTGCCGGCGGCGATCTGGCGCCAGTCGAGCGTCGAGGCGGCATAGATGAACAGCAGCACGGTCAACACTTCGCCCAGCGCCCCGAAGTTGCGCTGCGCCTGGCTGAAGGCGAGGCGGCGGTGGCGCGCCGTCAGGCCGAAGGCCAGCGTGGCGATGTAGGGCGAGAGCGTGCCGGCGTCGCACACCGCCACCAGCAGCACGATGGCGAGCGCGAAGGCGACGGTGGCGTCCTGGCGCGGGTTGTGGATGGCGCGCAGCAGGGCCGGGACCACGACGCCGAACACCGCCCCCACCAGGGCGGAGCCGGCCAGCATCACGAGGCTCTGCCACAGGGCTTCGCCCACCGCGTCGAAGGTGCGGAAGATCCAGAAGCCGATGATGGCGTTGAAGGCGAACACCGCGAGCACGCAGTTCTGCGCCGTCAGGTGCAGCACGCGCTCGGTGACCTGGCCCGAGCTGCGCTGCTCGTTGATGACGCGGACGATGGTGGCGGGCGAGGTGCCCATCGACAGCGCGGCCATCATCAGCGCGATCAGCTGCGAGCTGCCGAAGGCGATCGCGACCAGGTAGACCAGCACGAAAGTGAGCCCGGATTCAAGCAGTCCGGCCGCGCCGATCCAGGGATTGTGGCGCAGCCAGCGCAGGTTGATGCGGTAGCCCAGCTCGAACAGGATCAGGCCGAAGGCGATGTCGGCCAGCAGCGCCACCGGGCCGGCGTCGGGCGGCGGCAGCACGCCGATCTGCGAGCTGCCCAGCGCGAAGCCGACCAGGCCATAGAAGCTGATGCGCGGCAGGCCGGTCCAGCGCTGCCCGAATTCGCCGGCCAGCCAGGCGATCGCGAGCGCGATCGGCCATGCGAGGCTGGTCAGGGCAGGCAGCAGGTCGGGCATCGGTTCCCCTCATCGGCATGTGGTATTTTTGCCAATTCTACAAGAGGGGGCGATGCGCACGATTGATGTGCGAAGCGTCCTACTTGCTGAGTAGGCGCATCGCCCGTTCCAGCCCCTCGAGCGTAATCGGGAACATCCGGTCGTTCATGATCTGCTTGATGACAGCGATCGACTGCCGGTACTGCCACAGGTGTTCCGGCTCCGGATTGAGCCAGGCGAACTTGGGGAAGGCATTCGTGAAGCGCGCCAGCCAGGCCGCGCCGGCTTCTTCGTTGTTGTACTCGACCGAGCCGCCCGGCGCCAGCACCTCGTAGGGACTCATGGTGGCGTCGCCCACGAACAGCACGCGGGTATCTAGCGGGTAGGTGCGCAGCACGTCCCAGGTCGGGAAGCGCTCGCTGTGGCGGCGCCGGTTGTTCTTCCACAGGTAGTCGTAGACGCAGTTGTGGAAGTAATAGAACTCCATGTTCTTGAATTCGCTCTTGGCCGCCGAGAACAGTTCCTCGACCCGCTCGATGTGGTCGTCCATCGAACCGCCGACGTCCAGCAGCATCACCACCTTGATGCGGTTCTTGCGCTCGGGCTGCATGCGGATGTCGAGGAAGCCGGCATTGCTGGCGGTGGCGCGGATGGTGTCGTCCAGCGCCAGTTCTTCGGCCGCGCCCTGACGCGCGAAGCGGCGCAGGCGGCGCAGCGCCACCTTGATGTTGCGGGTGCCCAGTTCGCGCTCGTCGTCGTAGTCGCGGTAGCTGCGCTGTTCCCACACCTTCACCGCCGTGCGGTTGCGGCTCTGGCCGCCGATGCGGATGCCTTCCGGGTTGGTGCCGCCGTTCCCGAAGGGCGACGTGCCGCCGGTGCCGATCCACTTGTTGCCGCCTTCGTGGCGGCCCTTCTGCTCCTTCAGCAGTTCTTCCAGGCGCTGCTGCAGCTTGTCGTAGCCGAGCTTTTCCAGCGCCGCCCGCTGTTCCGGCGTGAGCTCGCGCTCGAAGCGCTTGAGCAGCCAGTCGAGCGGGATGTCGGCCTTCTCGTCGAACACCGCGTTCACGCCGTGGAAAAAGGCGCCGAAGGCACGGTCGAACTTGTCGAAATGGGCTTCGTCCTTCACCAGGGTCAGGCGCGCCAGGTAATAGAACTCGTCGAGCGAGGGCGCGGTGATGCCGCGCTGCATGGCCTCCAGCAGGGTCAGGAATTCCTTGATCGTGACCGGGACTTTCGCATCGCGCAGCGTATAGAAGAAATCGATCAGCATAGGTTCACCCCCGCGCGTGCCGCTCCAGCCGCCCGTGCAGGGCGCTCTTGATGGCGGGCCACTCGGACCGCAGGATGCTGTACATGACGGTGTCGCGCACCGTGCCGTCGCGGCGCAGGACGTGGTGGCGGATCACCCCATCCTTCTTCGCACCCAGGCGTTCGATCGCGGCCTGCGAGGCGAAGTTCTCGCAGTCGGTGCGCAGGCCGACCACGCCGGCCCCGAGGGTGTCGAAGGCGTGCGACAGCAGGAGCAGCTTGCAGCTGGTGTTGACGTGGCTGCGCTGGACGCGTTTCGCATACCAGGTGTAGCCGATCTCCACGCGGTCTGCCGCCGGCACGATGTCGTGGTAGCTGGTCGTGCCGAGCAGCACGTCCGTATAGGCGTCGATCACGGCGAATGCCATCCGGTCGCGGGTATCGAGGGCGGTGCCGATGTAGCGGGCGACGTCGTGCGGCTCGGGCACGCTGGTCACGCGCAGCTTCCACAATTCGCCGTCGCTGGCCGCCGCGCGCAGGCCGTCCTCATGGTGGGGCGCGAGCGGTTCCAGGCGCAGGCCGTTGAACTCGAGCGTCACCGGCGCTAGCTTGATCATCGGTTGGCCCTCGACATGGCGATCAGGCGCTCGAACAGGTGCACATCCTGTTCGTTCTTCAGCAGGGCGCCGTGCAGCGGCGGCACGATGGCCTTGCTGTCCTGGCTGCGCAGGGCTTCGGCCGGGATGTCCTCGGCCAGCAGCAGCTTGAGCCAGTCGAGGAATTCCGAGGTCGAGGGCTTCTTCTTGATGCCTGCGACCTCGCGCAGCTCATAGAAGCTCTGCAGCGCGGCGGCCAGCAGGTCCTGCTTCAGGGTCGGGAAGTGGACCTTGACGATGTCGGCCATCGTCTCGCGGTCCGGGAATTTGATGTAATGGAAGAAGCAGCGGCGCAGGAAGGCGTCCGGCAGTTCCTTCTCATTGTTCGAAGTGATGATCACCAACGGCCGGTGCCTGGCCACCACCATCTCGCGGGTCTCGTAGACGTAGAACTCCATGCGGTCCAGTTCGCGCAGCAGGTCGTTCGGGAACTCGATGTCGGCCTTGTCGATCTCGTCGATTAGCAGCACGACCGGCTCCGGCGCGGTGAAGGCCTGCCACAGCACGCCCTTGACGATGTAGTTGTGGATGTCGCGCACCCGTTCGTCGCCCAGCTGCGAGTCGCGCAGGCGCGACACCGCGTCGTACTCGTACAGGCCCTGCTGGGCCTTGGTGGTCGACTTCACGTGCCACTGCAGCAGCGGCATGTCGAGCGCGGCGGCGACTTCCTCGGCCAGCATGGTCTTGCCGGTGCCCGGCTCGCCCTTGATCAGCAGGGGGCGGCCCAGGGTCAGGGCGGCGTTGACGGCCAGTTTCAGGTCGGCGGTGGCGACGTAGTTGTCGCTGCCTTCGAAGCGTTGGGAAGCG
Source organism: Telluria sp. ZB4P36 (assembly GCF_059685865.1). NCBI lineage: Bacteria > Pseudomonadati > Pseudomonadota > Betaproteobacteria > Burkholderiales > Oxalobacteraceae > Telluria > Telluria sp. ZB4P36. The sequence continues at coordinate 124,564 of NZ_JCASIE010000004.1, read as the reverse complement.
TGCATGGGCGTTCTGGATTCGAGTGAAATGAAGGGGAGTATATTCCAGAACCGCAGGCCGGACAGGTGGCGTGCGTTTGTAGACTGGGGACAACTCTTCAGATAGAATCGACAGGTTGGTAGTCCATTTGCTAACTTTTTGTGCGTTTGCGGTATTCGAATTACAACTAACGAGCCACACCCATGAAAACATCTTTAGCACTACTGGTATTGGCAGCGTTTGCCGCCAGTGTCACCCCGGCCGCCGCGGCGGAAGTTGTCGGCAATCCGAAAGCAGCACCGGCCAAGATCGAAATGTGCATCGGCTGCCACGGCATCCCGGGCTACAAGTCGGGCTTCCCCGAGGTCTACCGCGTTCCCATGATCGGCGGCCAGTCGGCCAAGTATATCGAGGGCGCACTCAAGGCCTATCGCAAGGGCGAGCGCAAGAACCCGTCGATGATGGGCATCGCCGCCTCGCTGAGCGACCAGGACATCGCCGACGTCGCCGCCTATTATTCGCAGCAGACTCCCGCCACCGCCAAACGCTGAGGACCAGCCGATGAAAAAACTGATCTATACGCTGGTTGCCGGCGCTTTCTGCCTGAATGCTTCGGCCGCCGACGTCGCGAAAGGCGAGGCCCTGGCCAAGAAGTACAACTGCGCATCCTGCCACGGCGCCGACTACAACAAGCCGATCGACCCGAGCTATCCGAAGCTGGCCGGCCAGCATGCCGACTACCTGACCCACGCCCTGCGCGCCTACAAGCGCGGCGCCAGCACCAACGGCCGCACCAACCCGATCATGGCGGGCCAGGTACAGCCGCTGTCGAACCAGGACATGGCGGACATCGGCGCCTACCTCGCCAGCCTGCCGTCGAATTTCGTCGTCAGCAAATAAGCCCTCACCAAGCCTTCATACAGCTTTACCGGCGTCCAGCTGGTAAACTGTCGATCCCCCCGAACCGGGCAGCCGGCGGGGGGTTTGTTTTTGTATCGACCGATTCCATGTCCCCTCCCACATCAGATCCAAGCTGCTCAGCGGCCTGATCGTCGCCCTCGCGCTCGTCCCCGAAGCGCGCGTGGCCGACCACTTCCGCGCGCCGGGTTAAGCGCCTGCACCTGCGCCACCTGAGTCCGGACTGCCGCGAACTGCTGGAGAAGGCGAAGGACATGATCTAAGTGAACTTGCCGGAAGACCCGCGCTACCACGTCGCCGACGACAAGCTGGGCTGATTCGGGCAGAATGGCCGGATCACCAATTCGCAGAGCTTGACGCGCGCGTGCTGACGACCATCCTGTCCGGACTCTTCCTGCTGGCCATCGGCCAGGGCCTGTTCCTGGCCGCCGTCCTCCTGTTGCTGGGCGCGCGCCGGCCGGAAGTGCGGGGCGCAAACGGGCTGCTCGCCGCCCTGATGCTGGTGTGCGTGGCCGTCGTCGGCCATGCCTGGCTGGGCATGGCCGGGCTGTATCGAAGCTGGCCGCACAGCGCCCTGATCGTCCTGCCGCTGGGCTTCGCGACCGGGCCGCTGCTCTACCTCTACTTCACGCGACTCCTGCTCGAGCAGCCGCTGGGCCGGCGCCGGCTGCCGCACTTCCTTCCCTTCGCCCTGGTCACGCTGGCGCTGCTGCCTTTCTACCTGCAGCCGGCCGCCGCCAAGCTGGCCTGGATGCAGGGCCTGGATGGTCCGCCGTGGTACCTGGGGGCGGCAGCTATCGCCAAACTCCTGCTCTTCCTCGCCTATGTGCGCGCCTGTTACCGGCTGGTCGGCGCGGCCGCCCATCCGCTGGCGCCCGGCCTGCGCCGCCTGTTGGGAATCTGGCTGTTTGGCGGCTTGCTGAGCATGCTGGTCCTCATTCTGGAGTTCGCGCCCTTCGAGCTGCCGGTTTCCGCGGACGTGACCGGGGCGCTGGTGCTGCTGTACTTTTTGTACGCGACCGCCTACCTGGCGATTCGCCAGCCGCTGGGATACGGCTTGCCCGAAGCGGCGCCGCCGCCGAAACAGCGCTACGGCGACAAACTGCTGCCCGAGAACCAGCGCAGCGAATTCCTGGCGCGCCTGGAGGCTTGCATGACGGGCGAGCAGCCCTGGCGCGACGGCGAACTGAAACTGGAAGGCTTGGCCGAGCGCCTGGCAATGACCGCGCACGAACTGTCCCAGCTGATCAACGGCGTTTGCGGCGCCAACTTCCAGGATTACCTGAACCGCTACCGGGTCGAGGCGCTCAAGGAAGCGCTGCGCGACCCGGCCCAGCGCGAGCGCACCATCCTCGACCTGGCCATGGCGGCGGGCTTCAACAGCAAGAGCGCCCTGAACCGGGTATTCAAGGCGCATGCCGGGATGACCCCGGGCGAATACCGGCGCGGTGAACCGGCCCAGGAACGGGTGTTATCAAGCGCCTGAAGGTCCCGAATCATGATTCGCCACGCCTTAACCTCCCTGTCCGGCCACACTCGAGACTCGTTTCAACGTGACGATGGAGTGTTCGCATGAAGTACAAGTATTTGTTCGCCGTGCTGCTGGCCGGCCTGCTGCAGGTCCCACAAGCCGCCGCCGAGGCGGTCTGGATCACCAATGTCAAACTGGTCTCGCCCGAAAAACTCGACCGCGTCGAGCCGGGCAGCGTGCTGGTGGAAGATGGCCGCATCGCCGCCGTCCACCGCGGCAAGGGTGGGCGCATGCCGCCCGGCGCCCGGCGCGTCGACGGCAAGGCTTATTACCTCACGCCCGGCCTGATCGATTCCCACGTCCACCTGCATGCGGTGCCGGGCATGAGCCTGGACCAGGCGAAGCAGGAGCGCGCCCTGGCCGAGGCCTATGCACGGCAGCTGCCGCGCTCCTTCCTGTATTACGGCTACACCACCGTGGTCGACCTGGCGGTGGCCGACATGAAGGTGATCGAGCGCTTCCGGAGCGCGCCCCTGGCCCCGGACCTGGTCCATTGCGGCCAGCCGCTGCCGATGGCGAACGGCTATCCGATGTCCTTCCTGCCGGCCGCGACGCGCTTCGCGGCCTTCCCGAATTCGGTTGTCGATCCGGCCCAGCCCACGAGCGTCCCGGCCGGCTACCGTCCCGAGGAGCACACCCCGGCGGCCGGCGTGGCGCGGGCCAGGGCGGATGGGGGCGTCTGCGTGAAGACCCACTTCGAACGCGGTTTCGGCCGGGAGAGGAATCTGCCGGTGTGGACCCCGGCGCTGTTCGCCGAGGTGCGCGCCGCCGCCGGCGCCGCGGGCATGACCCTGGTCACCCATGCCAACTCCTTCGAAGGCCAGCGCTTCGCGGTGGAGAACCGGGCCGACGTGCTGGCGCACGGCATGTGGCACTGGGGCAGCCTGAATGGCCAGAAGGAGCTGCCGGCCGAGATCCGGGCGCTGCTCGACCGGATCGTCGCCGACAAGACCGGCTACCAGCCGACCATGCGGGTACTGGTCGGCCTGAACGCCTATTTCGACCCGGCCTACCTGCGCCACCCCGGCGTGCGCAAGGTGGTGCCGCAGGCGCTGGCGGACTGGTTCGCGACGCCGGCCGGCAGCTGGTTCGGGGAAGAGCTGGCGGAAGGGCATAGCCACGCGAAGATGCTGCAGTCGAGTGAAGCGCCGTTGCGCCGGCTGCGCCAGGTGGTCGGCTACCTGGCCGCGCGCGACGCCAACATCCTGTTCGCCACCGACACGCCGTCCTCGCCGACCTACGGCAACCTGCCGGGGCTGAACGGCTACCTGGAGATGGGGCACCTGGTGGAGGCAGGCATGTCGCCGGCCCAGGTGTTCCGCGCCGCGACCCTCAACAACGCGCGCGCCTTCGGCATCCTGGAGCGGGCCGGCACCATCGAAGTGGGGAAGGACGCGAACCTGCTCCTCTTGAGGCGCTCGCCCCTGGAAAGCGTGCAGGCCTGGGACAGCATCGTCACGCTGTGGGTGGGCGGCAAGCAGGTCGAGCGCGCGCGGCTGGCGGCCGACGCGCGCTGATCAGTCGCCCAGTCTGGTATAGGTCAGTTCCGGGGTGTCGCAGCTGTCCTTGATCTGGGCATCGACGGTTTTCACCCCCTCCGCCTGCGCATGCGCCCGGTACCAGTCGCCCATCGCCGCCAGCGCCTGGCAGCGCCGCTGCTTGCCCTTGCTGCGGCTGTCTCCCGCCTCCGCCAGCAGCTTCTCGGCGGAGAGCGTGCCGAGATAGAACTCGCCGATCGGCTTCGGCCATTCGTCGCGCTCGGTGCGTGCAAAGATGGCCGCCAGCTCCGACTTCGCCAGATCCGGCTGGCCGGCGCGCACGCGGGCGAGATAGAGCCAGAGGGCGCCCTGGCGTTCGGCCGGCAGCCTGTCGAGCGCGCTGCTCAGGCGGCTTGCGGCGCCGGCGTAGTCGCGCTTGACGAGCAGCGCCCGTCCGGAGTACAGGTTGGCATACGGACTGCCGCCCCTGGCGGCCTTGTCCAGCCATGCGGCCGAGGTTTCCTTGTCCTGTGCGACCAGCTCGCCGCTGCGGTAGATGCTGGCCAGCGCGAACTGGGCGTCGGCGTTGCCGCCTTCCGCCTCGGCCACCATCCAGGGCTCGAGCTTGCGGCGCTGGCCGAAGGGTTCGCCGCCCACATACGAGAAATACAGCTTGTTCTGGCTCAGGGCGAACAGCACGCGGTGGGCGCGCAGGAAGTCGGCGCCCAGGATCACGTCGGCCATGTTCAGGCCGGAGTTTTCCACCCCCATTTCGGCGTTCTTGACGGTTTCCTCGCCAATCTGGAACTCGGTCGTCACCTGCCAGAGCGAGGCCGTATAGTTGCCGACGCCGGCGATCTCGCCGTTGCGCCTGGCATTCGGGCCGTCGAGCGAAATGCCGGCGCGCCTGGCCGCATCGGCGGTGATCACGCTGATCGAGGCCCCGGTGTCGATCATCGCCTCCAGTTCCTTGCCGTTGACGCGTACAAAGAACTTGGGATTACTGTGTTGCTGGTCATGGCGGCGCAGCGGGATTTCCTGCACGTCCTGGCCCCAATAGCCGAGCCAGGTGCCGCCGCATTTCTCGGGCACGAAGAAGGTCAGCTGCTTAGACGCCAGCGAGATTTCCACGTCGGTCTGGAACAGGAAGGGCGCACCCAGGATCCCGTCGTAGGAGGGCGTGTCGCCGAAGCTGCCCACCACCGGCATGTTGCTGCGGCCGGCGCGCACCGGGCCGACGATGAATTCGTTGACGATCGAGGCATAGATCGGGGAGCTGCCGCCGAAGCCGCTGGCGTGGCGGCCGGTGGCATACAGCCGGATGCCGCGCCGCTCGGTGCCGGTACGCGTCAGCGTGGTCGCGTAAGCGCCGGTGTCGACCAGCAGCTCGGCCGGCTTGCCGTTGATCGTGCCCTCGGTCGTGATCGCCAGCGAAGGACCGCTATACCGCAGCGGCAGCTTGCCGATCGGGGTGTAGGTGCACTTGGCGGGCTCGGCGTGGGCGAGAGGAGCGAGAATGCAGGCGGCGCCCAGGGCCAGGCGCAGGAGGGGGCGAGAGAAGGTCGGGTTCATCTATGCATCTAAAAGGAGAATTTCTTTTAATGCAATTCTCCGTGCATAAATACATACAAAAAGTGCGGCATCTGGCGCATTGTTGTATCGCTTGCTTCAGCGCTCTCTCAGCGGCCGGCGCGCTGGCGCACGCAGTCGATATAGGCCTCGGTATCCGGCGGCACCCCGTTGCGCTGCGAAGCCCAGATCATCTCGCCCAGGCATTCCATGATCTCGTGGTGGGCGTCGTGCTCGCCGCGTCTGGCGACCAGGGCATCGTGGGCGGCCTTGATGCCGCGCGGCTGGTCGATCGACACCTGCTCGGCGATCGACAGGTGCATCGACAGGTGCAGGAAGGGGTTCGGCTTGCCGCCCTCGACCGAGTAGTCGCGCGCGATCGCCGCTTCCACGTCCTCGAGCTCGGCGTGGTATTCGGGATGCTGGACGATCCAGTCGGCCGCGATGGCGTCCATCGGGGTCAGGATCTCGCCCTTGCGCTGCTTGCGCAGGGCTTCGCAGAAAAAGCGGCGTACGTCGTGCGAGGACGGAGTAAACATGGCTGGAGGGAAGGGTAAAAGGCAGGAAGCCCGCATTCTAGCGCTTCCCGCCGCAGCCTGCTTCAGGTGGTCTTCTCCGGCGCCGGCGTCGCTCCGCATTCGGGGCGGTGGAACATGATCGACTTGGCCTTCTCCATGTCGCCCATGGCCGCCGCCCGTTCCCCCATCATGGTCTTGGCGAGGCAGACCTGGCCCTTGGCGCGGACCTTGTCGTCACGCGCTTCTTCCAGCAATTCCTGCTCGTCCAGCTTGCCGAGGAAATGACGCGCAATCGGATTCGGCCACTGGTCCCGGTCGTCGCGCGCGAAGACCTTTTCCAGGTCGGCCCGGGCCGCATCGGCTTCGCCCAGGTGCAGGCGCGCCAGGTAGAGCCAGAGGGCGGCGCTGCGGTCGCCCGGCAGCTTCTCAAGGCCCAGGCGCAGGTGGCGCGCTGCTTCCGCATACTGGCGCCGCGACATGTGGCCACGGCCAATGAAGAAATTGGCGAATGGGTTGTTGCCTGCGGCGGCGCGGTCGAGCCAGGCTTTGGCCTGCACCGTGTCGCGCGCCACGCCCTGGCCGCTCTGGTACAGCCGCCACAGCATCATCTGGGCGTCCGTATTCCCGCCGTCCGCCTCCTGTTGAATCCAGGGCTCGATGCCGCGCCGCTGCCCGAGGGGCTCGCCGCCGATATAGCTGATATAGAGCTTTTCCTGGCTCATCGCAAACAGGACCCGGTGCGAGCGCAAAAAGTCCACCCCCAGCAGGACGTCGATGTCGCGCAGGTCGGTATCGATGACGCCGACCCGCGCGTTGCGGATGGTCTCGGCGCCCAGTTGCAGGGTGTCGAACACGGTCACCCAGCGTGCCACCAGGGCGTCGCCGATGCCGGCGCCATAACCTGCGCGTTCGACCCCAGGCGCGTCGAGCTTGAGACCGGCGCGCTTGGCGGCATCGAGCGTGACCAGGGTTGTGGTGGCACCACTGTCGATGATGGCGTTCAGCTTCTTTCCATTCAGCAGGACCGTGAAATGGGGATTCGGACTGCGGCTGTCGCTGTGCCCGAAGGGGATGACCGTCGCCTGCGGATCCCAGTAGGCAAGGAAATCATTGCGGCAGTCGAGCGGCCGGAAGAAGCGGAGCTGCTTTTCCGCCAGCGAGAATTCGAGGTCGGCCTGCAGCAGGAAGGGGGCGCCGATGATGCCATCCTGCGCCGGGGCGATGCCGAAATCGTGGATCACCCTGAGCGTGCCTGGCTTGGAGGAAACCGGACCGACACGGAATTCCTTGAAGCGCGTGTTGTAGACGCGGCTGTAGCCGCCGACACCCCTGACGCTGGTGCCGGTATTCCACAGTGTCATGTTGCGCGGCTCGGTCCCGGTACGCGTCAGTGCGGTGTCGCTGGCGCCCGTGTCGACCAGCAGGGTGGCCGGCGTGCCGTTGAGCGAGCCTTCCATCGTCAGTTCAAGCCCTGGCCCGGTATAACGCAAGGGAACGCTGGCGACGTTGACGTACTTGCAGCCCTTGGGAAGCGCCTCGTCCGCATGGGCCGGAAGCGTGGCAACGAGGGCGATGAAGGCGAGCAGGCTGGCGGATAATTTCATCCGGACATTGTCATGACTATATGTGCTTTTGACAATTCGACCCGCATAAACGGGGCCTGGCGGGCAAGCGCCACCGACAGGGGCGCAGAAAAAGGGGGAGCAGGCTGCTGCTATCGAAAACGTGGACAAAAGTGTGCATCGTTCTCTTCCTGCCCCGAGCCGTCCTCCTGACCGTGCTCGTACCTGACAGGCGTGACTTTCCCGCCTCCCGCCGGCACCAGGCCGGCGGCAGATTGAGCGCGGCGTTGACGTCGCGGTCGTGGTCGCGCCGCACCCGCCGCAGGTCCAGCTGCGCTGGCCGAGGGTGAGAGTGCCGTTTTTCGTGCCACACCGGGAGCACAGCTTGCTGGACGGATACCAGCGGTCCGCCAGCACCAGCTCCGTGCGGTAGCGCTGCGCCTTGTACTGCAATTGCCGCCGGATTTCGTAGAAACCGACGTCGGCGGTCGCGCGCGACAGGCGCACGTTGGCCACAGAGTCGGGTGGTGAGCTTGGTTCGGCGTCAAGCCCAGCGCGGCCTGGCGCCGCCATTCGGCCAGGGGCCAATTCCAGACGCGGCGGGCGGTGCCGGCCGCGCGCGCGAAATAGTCGCGCTGGGCTGCGCTCGCGTCAATCCTGATCCGGTGCGCCAGCAACATAATGGCTTTCCAGGGTCGGTCGCAGCTGGCGCTCGGTGTAACGGCGCCGGTTGCTGGCGGTGCGCGCTGCCGGGACGAGCCGCTCCTCCCGGTCCCAGCGCTGCAGCGTCACAGTGGCCCCCACCAGCCTCGCGGCCTGTCCGATCCCTATCGTGATTTCCATGATCACGTTTGGACACCTCAGCTCACATTTGGTTCGACTAGAGTCAGGCTCCCCCTTGCTTACTCGTCCGGCACCAGCACCAGCGAGTCCGGCGTCGCCGGCTTGGTGGCCGCTGCCGCCAGTGCCGGCTGCGGCGACGTCCCCTTGCCGGTGCCCTGCGCGCGGCCATGCGGCTGGCGCAGGTAGCGTGCGCTGTGGCGGCGCTCGCCGTTCGGGCCCTTGGCCGGCCAGGTGAGGAAGCGCGACAGTTCCTGCAAGGCGCGCTGGTAGACATCGCGCTTGAATTCGATGACCACGTCCAGCGGCACCCAGTAGTCGTGCCAGCGCCAGGCATCGAACTCGGGATGGTCGGTCAGGCGCAGGTTGACGTCGTTATCGCGCGCCATCATGCGCAGCAGGAACCAGATCTGCTTCTGGCCACGGTAGTGGCCGCGGATCTCGCGCTTGATGAAGTGATCTGGCACCTCATAGCGCAGCCAGTCGCGGGTACGGCCCACGATCTTGACGTGCTCCTGGCGCAGGCCGATTTCTTCCTCGAGCTCGCGGTACATCGCCTGCTCCGGCGTCTCGCCGTATTTGATACCCCCTTGCGGAAACTGCCATGAGTGCTCGCGCACCCGCTTGCCCCACCACACCTCGTTATTGGCGTTCAGCAGGATGATGCCGACGTTGGGGCGGAACCCTTCACGATCGAGCATAAGTGCACCTCGAAACTTTCTGCCGGCCGTACGATCCTTATATTTTTACCCACAAAGTGCCTTGCCCACCGCGCCGGCTGGTTGCCGACGAAGCGAGTGATGCTTGTTCCGGACCCATTTGTAGAAAGATTGGACGCATCAGCCAGCTAATCCTTTAAAATTAGGTCGATTATAACTCTCTCTTTTTAAAAAGAATTCACGGATATGCGCGCCTCACGATTTTTTATTTCAACTCTTAAAGAAGCGCCTTCCGACGCGGAAATCGTCAGCCACCAACTGATGATGCGCGCCGGGATGATCAAGCGCCTCGGTTCGGGCATCTACACCTACATGCCGACCGGCCTGCGGATCATCCGCAAGGTGGAAAACATCATCCGCGAAGAAATGAACAAGGCGGGCGCGATCGAACTGCTGATGCCGCTCGTGCAGCCGGCCGAACTGTGGCAAGAGACGGGCCGCTGGGACAAGATGGGTCCCGAGCTGATGCGCGTCAAAGACCGCCACGGCCGCGAATTTGCCATTCAGCCAACGTCGGAAGAAGTCGTGACCGACGTCGTGCGCAGCGAGCTGAAGTCCTACCGCCAGCTGCCGATCAACTTCTATCACATCCAGACCAAGTTCCGCGACGAGCGCCGTCCGCGCTTCGGCCTGATGCGCGGCCGCGAGTTCACGATGAAGGATGCCTATTCCTTCGACCGCGACGTCGAGGGCATGCAGAAGTCCTACGAGAATATGTTCGAGGCCTACACTCGCATTTTCAATCGTTTTGGCCTGAAGTTCCGCGCGGTGGCGGCCGACAACGGCGCCATCGGCGGCACCGGCTCGCATGAATTCCACGTCATCGCCAGCACCGGCGAAGACGCGCTGGTGTACTGCCCGGATTCCGACTACGCCGCCAACATCGAAGCGGCCGAAGCACTGGCCGGCGGCGAGCGCGGCGCGGCTACCCAGGCCCTGACCAAGACCTCGACCCCGGGCAAGACCAAGTGCGAAGCCGTGGCCGAACTGCTGAACATCCCGCTGCAGAAGCACGTCAAGAGCATCGCCCTGACCGTCGAGAACGAAGGCAAGAAGAGCTACTTCCTGCTGCTGCTGCGCGCCGACCATGAACTCAACGAGATCAAGGTGAGCAAGGTCGCGGGCCTGAAGGACTTCCGCTTCTCGACCGAAGCCGAGATCCAGGAAGCCTACGGCACCGTGCCGGGCTACCTCGGTCCGATCAACACCAGGCTGCCGGTCACCGTGGTGGCCGACCGCACGGTCGCCAACATGGCCGACTTCGTCTGTGGCGCCAACGAACTCGATTACCACTACCTAGGTGCCAACTGGGGCCGCGACGCGGCCGAGCCGATCGTCGCCGACCTGCGCAACGTGGTCGAGGGCGACGCCTCGCCGGACGGCAAGGGCGTGCTGGCGATCGAGCGCGGCATCGAAGTGGGCCACGTGTTCCAGCTCGGTACCGCCTATTCGGAAGCGATGGGCGCCACCTTCCTGGACGAAGCCGGCAAGCCGGCCCCGCTGCAGATGGGCTGCTACGGCATCGGCGTGACCCGCATCCTGGGCGCGGCCATCGAGCAGAACTTCGACGACAAGGGCATCGTCTGGCCGGATTCGATCGCTCCCTTCGAGCTGGTGCTGTGCCCGATGGGCCTGGACCGCAGCGAGTTGGTCAAGGAGCAGACCGAGAAGCTGTACGCCGAGCTGCTGGCGCTAGGGGTCGACGTGATCGTCGACGACCGCGGCCTGCGTCCGGGCGCGATGTTCGCCGACTGGGAACTGATCGGCGTGCCGCACCGCGTCGTGATCGGCGAGCGCGGCCTCAAGGGAGGCAACCTGGAATACCAGGGCCGCCGCGACGACGCCGCCACCAGCGTGCCGGTCGACGGCATGGTCGCCTTCATCAAGGGCAAGCTGGGCAAGTGAGTCCGGTAATCCTGGTTCCCTGGGCTGCGTCCGCGCTGCTCGCCGCCGGGCTGCTGTTCGGCGGCGCGGCGCATGCCGGTAACCAGAAGGAAGAAGCGCTGGCCGACTCGGTGCGGCTGGCGCTGGCCAACGCCATCCACGACAGCCGGCCGCCCAAGCCGGTGCTGCGCGACGCCGCCGCGCGGGCGCGCTACCAGGCCTGGTTCGACGAGATGTCGAAGCGCCTCATTAAGCGCATCCCCGACCAGTTGTCGCGCACCGAATTCCTCGAGACGGTCTGGTACGAATCGACCCGCGCCGGCCTCGACCCGGGCATGGTGCTGGGCCTGATCCAGGTGGAGTCGGCCTACCGCAAGTACGCGATCTCGATCGCCGGCGCGCGCGGCTACATGCAGGTGATGCCGTTCTGGACCAAGGTGATCGGCGACAGCGACCGCCGCATGCTGTTCAACATGCAGACCAACCTGCGCTACGGCTGCTCGATCCTGCGCATGTACATCGACATGGAGAAGGGCAACCTGTACCTGGCCCTGGGCCGCTACAACGGCAGCCGCGGCAAGCCGCAGTATCCCAACGCGGTGCTGGCGGCGTGGAAGAAGTGGGAATTCAAACCCGCCGCCTGACACTAACAATCCCGCAACAAATCCGCCCGCCATATGCACATGGCAAGGTGTAAACTTCACGCTTTTCGAACGTTGAGGTTCCCATGCGATTGTCCACCTTTGCCGGCGCTGCCATGATCGCCGCGCTGGCCGGCTGCGCCGCCGTGCCGCCCGCCTCCCGGCCGCTCGCGGCACAGCAGGCGCCGGTCGAACAGCGCGCCAGGAACGTGATCTTCTTCCTCGGCGACGGCATGGGCCTGAACACGCTCACCGCCGCGCGCATCTTCCACGCCGGCGAAGAGGGCGAACTCACCATTGACCGCCTGCCCGAATCGGCCTTCGTGAAGACCTTCTCGAACGACGCCATGGTCACCGACAGCGCCGCCGGCATGGCCGCTTACATGACCGGCGTGAAGCAGAACAACGGCGTGATTTCGATGTCCTTCGGCACCCGTTCGGTCGCGCCAGGCAAGGACGCCAACGGCAACGCCCTGGTCAGCCAATGCGAGAACGGATCACCGGCCACGACGCTGCTGGAACTGGCGCGCCGCCGCGGCATGGCGCTTGGCGTCGTCACCAATACCAGCGTCACCGACGCCACCCCCGCATCCGCCTATGGCCACGGCTGCCACCGCAAGCTGGAGACCGACTTCGCAGCGATGCTGGTGCCGGGCGGCGCCGGCTACAACAGCGCCCTCGGCGCACGCGGCCTGGACGTCCTGTTCGGCGGCGGCACGCAGTTCTTCACACCCTTCGCCCGCGGCGGCAAGCGCGCGGACAACCGAGACCTGCTGGCCGAACTGGGACAGCAGGGCTTTCGCGTGGTGGCGGATACGGCGGGCTTGAATGCACTCAGCGTCACCCCGCAACAGCCGGCCATCGGCCTGTTCGCCCCGAACCACATGGACTACGACGCCATCCGCGATCAGGCGAAGCAGCCGAGCCTGACCGAAATGACGCGCAAGGCCATCGACCTGCTGGCGCCGCATGCGGGCAGTGGGGGCAAGGGTTTCTTCCTGGTGGTGGAGGGCGGCCTGATCGACCACGCGCTGCACGCCACCCTCGGCAAGCGCGCGCTGCAGGAAACCGTGTCCTACAACGCCGCCATGCAGGCCGCGCTCGACAAGATGGAAGCGCTCGATCCGGGCCTGAAGAACACCCTGGTCGTCGCCACCGCCGACCATGACCACACCCTGCTCTTGAACGGCTACACGGTCCGCACCGGCAAGACCACGCCGACCAATCCGGGCGTGCTGGGCCTGGTGCGCAACCTGGATGGCACACCGAAACTGGACCGCGAAGGCCGTCCCTTCACCATCATCGGCTTCGGCACCGGCGAGAACCGGATCAACGGCCCGCGCGCGAGCCAGCCCGCGCTGACCGACGAGCTCGTGACGCGCGACGACTACCACCAGGAAGCGGTGGTGCGCACGCGCACGGGAGCCGAAACCCACGGCGGCGCCGACGTCTACCTCGGCGCCGCCGGCGCCGGTGCGGAGCTGTTCCGCGGGACCATCGACAACACCCGCGTCTTCAGCCTGATCAAGACGGCCGCCGGCCTGTAAGGAGAGCACCATGAACAAACGACTTTCGATCCTGCTGGCCGCCGCCACTTTCAGCACCGGCGCGGTGGCAGCCCCGCAGGCCAGGAACATCATCTTCTTCCTCGGCGACGGCATGGGCCCGACCACGATCACCGCCGCGCGCATCTTCAGGCACGGCGAAGAGGGCCTGCTGAACTTCGAAAAGCTGGAGCGCACCGCGCGCATCAAGACCTATTCGAACGACTTCCAGACCACCGACAGCGCCCCCTCGATGGGCGCCTACATGACCGGCGTGAAGATCAACCAGGACGGCATCTCGATCAAGGATGCGCGCGCCATCGATCCGGAGCGCGACGCCAACGGCAACCGCACGATTAACAAATGTGCGCCGGGCGACGGCACGATCGTGCCCACCATCCTGGAGCTGGCCAAGGCGCGCGGGAAGGCCGTCGGCGCCGTCACCACCACCGAACTGACCCACGCCACGCCGGCCTCCACCTTCTCGCACGTCTGCCACCGCGACGCGGCCTATGCCATCGCGCGCCAGATCGTGCCGGGTGGCGAGGGCTACAACCACGCGCTGGGCGACGGCGTCGACGTGCTGATGGGCGGCGGACGCCACCACTTCACGCCCTTCGACAAGGCCGCCAATCCGAAGGGGCGCGCCGACGGCCGCGACCTGATGGCGGAGTTCGCGGCCCAGGGCTATGCCGTCGGGGCCACCCGCGCGGACATGATGTCGGCGCGTCCGGGCCGCAAGTTCGTCGGCATCTACAGCAAGGACGACCACCTGGATTATTCGCTGGCGCGCCGCCCGGAGCAGCCGACCCTGACGGAGATGGCGCTGAAGTCGATCGAGCTGCTGGCCAAGGATCCGGACGGCTTCTTCCTGATGGTCGAAGGCGGCAAGATCGACCACGCGCTGCACGACACCAATGCCAAGAACGCGCTGGCCGACACGGTGGCCTTCGACGAGGCGATCCAGGCCACGATCGAGCGCATGCGCCAGCTCGACCCGGGCCTGGAGAACACCCTGATCGTGGTGACGGCCGACCATGACCACACGATGGTCCTGAACGGCTACCCGAAGCGCGGCAGCAAGGTGCTGGACATCGTGCACGACTACGCCACCGGCCAGCCGAAGAAGGACGCCGACGGCAAGACCTTCACCGCGCTCGTGTTCGGCAACGGCAAGGTGCGCCCGGATGTGCGCGCCGACGTCGACAGCGCCACCGCGCAGGGCGACAAGTACCAGCAGGAAGCCGGCGTGCGCGCGCTGTACGAGTCGCACGGCGGCGGGGACGTGAAGCTGTATGCCACCGGCGCAGGATCGGCGCCGTTCAAGGGGACGATCGAGAATACCCAGGTGTTCCACCTGATGAAGGCGGCGGCGGACTTGTAAAACTCCGGCACCAAAACAAAAAGCCCCGGTCACCCGGGGCTTTTCATTGACAAGGCTACTGGACAGCCGGCCAGTGCTTACTTCAGGTGGTCCGAAATGAGCTTGGTCATTTCGAACATCGAGACCTGTGCCTTGCCGCCAAAGACAGCTTTCAGCTTGTCGTCGGCGTTGATCATGCGGCGGTTCGCTGCGTCTTGCAGGTTTTGGGCCTTGATGTAGTCCCAGACCTTCTTGGTGACTTCGGTGCGTGGCAGCGGCTTGTTGCCGACCACTGCTGCCAGTTCGCCCGACGGGGTCATCTCTTTCATGAAAGCGGCATTCGGCTTGCGTGCGGCTGCCGGCTTCGCTGCTGCTTTTGCTGGAGCTGCTGCTTTTTTTGCTGCAGGCTTGGCCGCTGCGGCTGGCTTGGCAGCTGCTTTCTTGGCCGGCGCTGCGGTGGATTTTTTGGCTGTTGCCATCTTCGAGCCTCCTAAAACGATCACGGGGAAAGTTGCGCTATTGACGCACGGGCTTATATTGGTGGCCTTTTACTGTTCATGCAAGTCTTTTTCGAAATTTTTTCATTCTTATAAGCCCCGATATGCGAGCTATCGCACACTAGGACCGCTGCAAATGAAAAAACCGCGCGCCAGAATGTAAAAAACCGCGCAAAGCCCGTGCCTGCGCGGTTTCCTTGAAGCTGACTGGCGCTTAGCGCAGGCCGGGCATCATGCCCTTCATCCCGCGCATCATCTTCATCAGGCCGCCGCCTTTCAGCTTCTTCATCATGGTCTGCATCTGGTCGTACTGGTTCAGCATGCGGTTCACTTCCTGCACCTGCACGCCGGCGCCGGCCGCGATGCGGCGCTTGCGGTTGGCCTTGATCAGGTCCGGCTTGGCACGTTCGAGCGGTGTCATCGAGTCGATGATGCCGACCATGCGGCGCACCTGCTTTTCGGCCTGGTCCATGTTGGCGCCGGCCGCCGCCTGCTGGAACTGGGCCGGCAGTTTATCCAGGAGGCCGGACATGCCGCCCATCTTCTTCATCTGGGTGAGCTGGGCCTTGAAGTCGTTCATGTCGAACTTGCCGCCACTCTTGATCTTGTTCGCGAGTTCGGTTGCCGCTTCGGCATCCACGCCCTTGCGCGCTTCTTCCACCAGCGCCAGGATGTCGCCCATGCCCAGCACGCGGTTGGCCATCCGGCTCGGATCGAAGGCTTCCAGGCCGTCCAGCTTTTCGGACACGCCGGCGAACTTGATCGGCTTGCCGGTCACGTGGCGCACCGACAGGGCCGCACCGCCGCGCGAATCGCCATCGAGCTTGGTCAGCACCACGCCGGTCAGGGGCAGCGCATCGTTGAAGGCCTTGGCGGTATTGATCGCGTCCTGGCCCAGCATGGCGTCGACCACGAACAGGGTCTCGACCGGATTCACGGCGGCATGCACCGCGGCGATCTCTTGCATCATGGCTTCGTCGATGCCGAGGCGGCCGGCGGTGTCGATGATCAGGACGTCGTGGTAGTGCTTCTTGGCCCAGTCGAGCGCGTTGCGCGCGATGTCGACCGGCTTGTCGCTGGCGGAGGACGGGAAGAAATCGGCGCCGACCTGCTTGGTCACCGATTCCAGCTGCGCGATCGCGGCAGGGCGGTAGACGTCGGCCGAGACGGTCAGGACCTTCTTTTTCTTCTGTTCCTTGAGGTACTTGGCGAGCTTGCCGACCGTGGTGGTTTTACCCACACCCTGCAGGCCGGCCATCAGGATGATCGCCGGCGGCTGCTGGGCGAAGGACAGCTGGGTGGCTTCGGGGCCGAGGTCGGCGCCCATCAGGGCGGCCAGCTCGCGCTGCACCACGCCGACCAGGGCCTGGCCCGGGCTGAGCGAGCCGATGACTTCTTCGCCCAGTGCTTTTTCCTTCACTTTGGCGATGAACTCGCGCACCGCCGGCAGCGCCACGTCGGCCTCGAGCAGGGCCATGCGCACTTCGCGCAGCATCTCGGCGGTGTTCGCCTCGGTGAGGCGCGCCTCGCCGCGCATCGTCTTGACGACCTTGGCCAGGCGTTGGGTAAGATTATCTAGCATGTTCTACCTGATATATATGACGGCACGTCGGATTCGACAAACCGCCATTTTACCTTGCACAAGCCGCCGAGTTCGAGCGCGGCAGTGATATAGCGCAGTTTTTTCATCGAGTGTGATGCGTTCGATCATATGGAAAGCTTGCCGTTTTTGACACACCTCACGTACCTATAGGCCATTTCCCGTCAGCATCACCATCTGTGCCGCGCATGTTTTCGGCCGCGGCAAGCGCTGGTGACACCATTTGTAATGCATAAGGGAGAACAGGCATGACCAAGCTAGTCAAGAGCATTCTCGCAGCAGCCGCCCTGCTGGCAGCAGGCGGCGCCGGGGCCCAGGAGGTGGTCCGGCTCGGCAACCTCAAGTTCGCGCATTTCGGCGCGGTGTCGTACATCAAGGAGATCGCGCCAAACTGCGGCATCCGGGTCGAGGAGAAGGTCTTCCCCAAGGGACTGGACGTGATGCAGGCAATCATCGCCGGCGAACTGGACGTCGGCGCCACCGCTTCGGAAGCGGCCATTTCCGGCCGCGCCGGCGGTGCGCCGATCGTCGTGGTGGCCGGTTTCGCCAAGGGCGGGGCGCGGCTGGTGGCGCGCCCCGAGCTGGAGATCCGCAGCGTCGCCCAGCTCAAGGGCAAGCGGGTCGGCGTGACCCGCGGCGCGATCCAGGAAGTGCTCCTGATGGCGCAGCTGGCCAAGCACGGCCTCAAGGGCGATCCCAATCCCGGCAAGGACGTGCAGCTGGTGTTCCTGCCCTACGCCGACCTGAACGGGGCGCTGCTGGGCAAGCAGATCGACGCCATGATGCAGTCGGAGCCGCAGTCCTCGCAGGCCATCAACAAGGGCTTCGGCGCCGAGGTCCTGAAACCCTACGACACCGCGATCGGCGAACCGGTGCGCACCATGGTCATGACCGAGAAGTTCTACCGCGAGCGCCGTCCGGTGGCCGAGAAGTTCATGCGCTGCTTCGTCGAGGCCACCAGGACCTTCATCGAGCAGCCGGCCGTGGCCGAGAAATACGTGCGCGAGGTGATCTTCAAGAACCAGATCACGGCCGACGATTTCCACGACGCGATCCGCAATTCGCCGTATTCCTACGACATCACGCCCGAGCACATCCAGGTCACCACCGACACCATGGTGAAAACCGGGGTAGGGCGCATGGCCAGGCCGCCGCTGGCCAGGGACTGGGTGCGCACCGACCTGCTGGCGGCGGCCAAGAAGAGCCTGGACGTGAAGTGAGGGCGCGGACATGAGCACGCAGAACAGTCGCAGGCAGTCGCGCCGACGCTGGCGCGAGATCGCGATCGGCGCGGTGGTGCCGGTGGCAGCCATCCTGCTGTGGCAATGGGTCGCCATGAACGGCTGGGTCAACCCGCAGGTGCTGCCGGCGCCGCTCGACGTCGGGCGCAAGTGGGTGGCCTACCTGCTGCCGCTGGTGCCCTTCGAAGACTATACCGAGGGCGGCTGGTGGTCCTGGGCCCTGTCCGGCGAGCTGCCGGTGGACGTCTGCACCAGCATGGTCCGGGTGGCGGTGGGTTTCGCCATCGGCGCCGGGCTGGCCCTGCCGCTCGGGCTGGCGATGGGGGCGAGCCGCATCGTGTATGCCTGGATGAACCCGCTGGTGCAGATCCTGCGGCCGATCCCGCCGATCGCCTACATCCCGCTGGCCATCCTGTGGTTCGGGCTCGGCAACCCGCCGGCCGTCTTCCTGATCGCGCTGGGCGCCTTCTTCCCGGTGCTGATGAACACCATCGCCGGGGTGCGCCACGTGGACGGCATCTACCTGCGCGCGGCGCGCAACCTGGGCGCCGGCGGCCTCACCCTGTTCCTGCGCGTGATCCTGCCGGCTTCCGTGCCCTACATCCTGTCGGGCGTGCGGATCGGGATCGGCACCGCCTTCATCGTGGTGATCGTGTCGGAGATGATCGCGGTGAACAACGGGCTGGGTTTCCGCATCCTGGAAGCGCGCGAGTACTTCTGGTCCGACAAGATCATTGCCGGGATGATCAGCATCGGCATGCTCGGCCTGGCGATCGACATCGCCATGAACCGCCTCAACAACTATCTGCTGCGCTGGCACCGCGGCCTGGAGCACTGACATGAATGCACCGCACGCAGCGCCGCTGGAGCCGCATATCCGCATCGACGGCGTCAACAAGCGCTTCGAAACCGGCGGCCGGACCGTCACCGCGCTGCAGGACATCCACCTGGAGATCCCGCGCGGGCAGTTCACCTGCCTGCTCGGGCCTTCCGGCTGCGGCAAGTCCACGCTGCTCAATGCCGTGGCGGGCTTTTCGCTGCCCAGCAGCGGAACCGTCACGGTCGAGGGCAGGCAGGTGGCGGCGCCGGGACCGGACCGCGGCATGGTGTTCCAGGAGTATGCCTTGTTCCCCTGGATGACGGTCGAGGACAACATCGCCTTCGGCCTGCACCTTAAGGGCATGAGCAAGAGCGCGATCCGCAGCCGGGTGGGCGAGCTGCTGTTCATGCTGTCGCTGGGCGACTTCCGCCAGCGGTTTCCCAAGGACCTGTCGGGCGGCATGCGCCAGCGGGTGGCGATCGCGCGCGTGCTGGCGCTGGACTCGCCGATCATGCTGATGGACGAGCCCTTCGGCGCGCTGGATGCGCTCACCCGGCGCAACCTGCAGGACGAGCTGCTGCGCATCTGGTCGGAGCTGAAGAAGACCATCCTGTTCGTCACCCACAGCATCGAGGAAGCGGTCTACCTGGCGGACCGCATCGTCGTGATGACCTACCGGCCGGGCACGGTCAAGCGCGACCTGCTGGTGGACATCCCGCGCATGCGCGACCCGGCGGCGCCGGAATTCAATGCGCTCAAGCGGGAGCTGGGGGTGCTGGTGATGGAGGAGCAGCGGAGGCATCATACCGACGAGTTGCGGCTGGCGGCGGTGGACTAGGGCAGAGGAGGGCCTGCCCCAGCATTTCCCGATGGTGTAGACTCTTAGTATGCAGAACTCCCTCTTCCTCGCCGCGGCCCTGTTGTACGCGGTGTGCGCCCTGCTGCCGTCGCGCCGGGGCGCCGTCATTTCAGGCGTCACCGCCCTGGCCTGGGCGGTGCATGGCGCCGCGCTCGGACTCGACGTGGCCGAACCGGGCCGCCTGCGGGTCGGCTTCGCCATCATGCTGTCCAGCGCCCTGTGGGTCTCGGTGGCCGCCTACTGGCTGGAAAACCGCAATTTCGCCCTCGACGGCATGCGCCGGCTGGTGATGCCCTTCGCCTTCGTGGCGACGCTGCTGCCGCTGGTCTTCCCCGGCAGCCTGCTCGAACTGCAGGGCCAGTCGCCGGCCTTCGGCTGGCACGTCGCGGTCGCGGTGCTGGCCTACAGCACGCTCACCATCGCCGCCTTCCACGCGGTGCTGATGGCCCTGCAGGAAGCGCGGCTGCACACGCGCACGGCCGGCGGCGGCTGGTTCGGCAGCGCGCTGGACCAGCTGCCGGCCCTGCTGACCATGGAAAAGCTGCTGTTCCGCGTGATCTGGATTGGCTTCATCCTGCTCAGCCTCACCGTCTTGTCGGGCGTCGTGTTCTCCGAACAGCTGTTCGGCAGCGCCCTGCGCCTCGACCACAAGAGCGTGTTCGCGCTGCTGTCCTGGCTGCTGTTCGCGGCGCTGCTGGCGGGCCGCCGCTGGCAGGGCTGGCGCGGCAAGACCGCGTTGCGCTTCACGCTGGCCGGCTTCGCCACGCTGGCGCTGGCCTATGTCGGCAGCCGCTTCGTGCTCGAAGTCGTCCTGCACCGGGGGCTGGCATGAGCCGCATCCTGTTCTGGATCCTGCTGATCGGCCTGGTCGGCTTCGCGATCCGCGCCAAGCTCAAGGCTTTGTCGGCGCGTCAGCAGCCGCCCCTGCAGCGCGAGCCGCCGCGCCAGCAGCCGGTGGCCGAGATCGAAACCATGACCCAGTGCGCGCACTGCGGCATCCACTTCCCGGCCTCCGAAGCGGTCCACGCCGACGGCCACGACTACTGCTCGCCGGGCCACGTGCGCCTGCCGCCGCAGTAAGCCGGCCGATGTCGCCGCTGCAGGTGCTGTCCCGCGAAGCGCGCACGACCCTGTGGCGCTCGCTCCAGACCTTCACCGTCACCCGCATCGTCATCGCCCTGGTGCTGCTGCTCTACCTGGGCCTGGACATCGGCGGCGGCCTGCGCCTGGATGCGGCCGGCACCGTCACCTGCCTGTCCTACCTGGCGGCGGCGCTGGTGTTCGGCGCGCTCGCCACCTGGTGGCAGCGCCGCTTCGCCTGGCAGCTGGGCGGCCAGATCGCCGCCGACCTGGCCGCGATCTCGCTGCTCTACCTGGAAGCCGGCGGCATGCGCAGCGGCCTGGCGATCCTCTACCTGTTCCCGCTGGGCGGCGCCGCCATCCTGGCGCCGCTCACGCTGGCCCTGTTCTCGAGCGCGATCGCCACCCTGTTCGTGCTGGCCGAAAGCACCTGGCAGGTCTTCATGCAGGAGCGCCAGCCCTCGCTGATTCAGGCCGGCATGTACGGCGCCGCCTTCTTCGCCGGCACCTTGCTGGTGAACCGCCTGGCGGCGCGCCTGATCAAGCAGGAAGACCTGGCCGCCCAGCGCGGCCTCGACCTGCGCATCCAGCAGACCATCAACCAGATCGTGATCGCCGACGTCGGCGACGGCATCCTGGTGGTGGGCGACGACAGCACGGTCTTCACCGGCAATCCGGCGGCGCGGCGCATGCTGGGTCTGGAGGGCGAGGCGGCCGGCTTCGTGCTCGGCGAGGCGCCGGGCCTGGAGCCGCTGGCGCAGGCCTTCGGCGCCTGGCTGCGCGCGCCGGTCGACGGCGCCTCCTTCGTCACGGTCAAGCCCTACCGGGAAGACGCCGGCCCGCTGCGCGGACGGCGCGACCAGCCGGTGCACCTCAAGCTGCGCTTCGCGCGGGTGGACACGGCCGGGGTGGCGCAGGGGCGCAGCGTGGTGTTCATGCAGGACGTCAGCGCCATCGAAAACCAGGCGCAGCAACTCAAGCTGGCCTCGATGGGCCGCCTTACCGCCAGCATCGCGCACGAGGTGCGCAACCCGCTGTCGGCGATCGGCCACGCCACCGCGCTGCTGGCCGAAGACCTGCATGGCCCGGCCGAGCTGCGGCTGCTGAAGATCGTGGGCGACAACGTGACGCGGGTGAACCGCATGGTCGAGGACATCCTGCAGCTGTCGCGCAAGGTGCAGCCCAACGGCGAGCCGCTGCGGGTGGCGGCCTTCCTGGCCGAGCTGAAGGCCGAATTCTGCGAAACCCATGGGCTGGCGGATGATATAGTTTATATAGGCGACGCCGGGGAGAATACGGTGCGTTTCGATCCGCTGCACCTGCACGAAGTGCTGCTCAACCTGCTCAACAATGCGGTGCGCTATGCCAGCAAGGAAGCCGCCAGCATCCGCATCTTCCCGGCGCGCGACGCCGCCGGCCGCATCGAGCTGCACGTGCAGGACGACGGCCCGGGCATCACGCCGGAAGTGCGCGCCCACCTGTTCGAGCCCTTCTACACGACCTCGAGCAAGGGCACCGGCCTGGGCCTGTACCTGGCGCGCGAGCTGTGCCTGAACAACGAGGCCAAGCTCGATTACGAATACCGCTTCGACGCCACGGCGATGGGGCCGCGCCGCGCCAGCGGGCGCTTCGTGATCAGCTTTTCGCAGCCGGCCTAGCAGGCCGTCTGCCTATATAGAGAGAAAAATACAGAGAAACCCATGACCGCACCCCGCATCCTCGTGGTCGACGACGAAGCCGACCTGCGCGAACTGCTCGAGATCACCCTGCTCAAGATGGGCCTGGACGTTGACAGCGCCGCCACGCTGCGCCAGGCGCGCGGCCTGCTCGAGGAGCACGACTACGCGCTGATCCTGACCGACATGCGCCTGCCGGACGGCCTGGGCCTGGAACTGGTGCGCGAGGTCGCCGCATCGCACAAGGGCACGCCGATCGCCGTCATCACCGCCTACGGCAGCGCCGAGAACGCGGTGGTGGCGCTCAAGGCCGGCGCCTTCGACTACATCTCCAAGCCGGTGGCGCTGGATGCGCTGCGCGTGATGGTGCGTTCGGCCCTGAAGCTGCTTGATGCGCCGGCGGCGCAAGCCGATGGCGCGGCGCCGCCGTCGCGCATGATCGGCAACTCCCCGGCGATGCAGTCGCTGCGCGCCCAGATCGGCCGGCTGGCGCGCTCGAACGCGCCGATCTCGATCACCGGCGAGTCGGGCAGCGGCAAGGAACTCGCCGCGCGCGAGATCCACGCCCAGAGTTCGCGCGCCGGCAAGGCCTTCGTGGCGGTGAACTGCGGCGCGATTCCCGAAACCCTGATGGAGGCCGAGTTCTTCGGCTACCGCAAGGGCGCCTTCACCGGCGCCGCCGAGGAGCGCGACGGCTTCTTCCAGGCGGCCGACGGCGGCACCCTGATGCTGGACGAGGTGGCCGACCTGCCGCTGCCGATGCAGGTCAAGCTGCTGCGCGCGATCCAGGAGCGGCGCGTGCGCAAGATCGGCGCCACCACCGAGGAGCCGGTCGACGTGCGCATCATCAGCGCCACCCACCAGGACCTGGCGCAATGCGTGGAGCAGGGCAGGTTCAGGCAAGACCTGTTCTACCGCCTGAACGTGATCGAGCTGTCGCTGCCGCCGCTGCGCGAACGGATCGACGACCTGGCGCCGCTGGTGGATGCGATCCTGGCGCGCCTGGCCGGGCCCGGACAGGCCACGCTCGGCCCGGGCGTGCTCGAGGCGCTGCGCGCCTATTCCTTCCCCGGCAACATCCGCGAACTGGAGAACGTGCTGGAGCGGGCGCTGGCCTTTGCGAACGACGGCGTGATCGAAGTGGGAGATTTGTCGCTCAAGGCGGCGCGGCCGGGCGAGGCGGCGCCGCGCGAGCCGGCGCCTGCGCCGATGCCGGCAGCGGAACCCGCGCCTGCGCCCGCACTTGCGCCTGCTGCGGTGGAGACGGTGCCCGCATCCAGCATGCTCGGCCCGAACGGCCTGCCCGGCAACCTGCCCGAGTACCTGAGCCAGGTCGAGCGCGACATCATCGGGCGCGCCCTGCAGCAGACCCAGTTCAACCGCACCCAGGCCGCGGCCCTGCTCGGCATCAGCGTGCGCCAGCTGCGCTACCAGATGCAGAAGCTGGAGATCTGCGCGCCGGATGACAGCGCCTGAGGCCGCAGGGCTGTCATCATGTTGTCTTTTCGCCAGTGCAAAATGCACAAGAATGATGCGTCGCGCATTGCGTTGATTACGCTTTACGCAGCGCGGGATGACAAGGTTAGCGCTCACTCACTTCAGACTCCCCGCCGATCCGGCCACGCTTGCTTGTCAAGCCCATGCACCAAAAAAAACGTAAAAAATTAGGAAGTTCTTTACTTGCCGTGACCTGGGTCAGGTACTACAATTAGTCTCATATCAAGATCGAACACTAGATGTAGTGGTAGTGAACCGAAAGCAACGAGGATTTAGGTTCGACTTGAAGCTTGCTCTGCAAGCCACTGATTCAACAGCGATTTCTACCCTGCGTAATCTGGTTGCCTTCAGGCTTACTGGCTGGCAGGGTATCGCTTTGCTTAAAATTTTGTCGGGTTGACAAGTCCGGCTCAAGACAAACGACGGCAGGTACCCGCTGCTCACTGGAGGCTCAATGCAAACAGCACAAGACATTTCGATCAATCCGCACGTCACCCAAGGCGCTACGGCCACGGCCACGCCCGCAGAGATCGTCGCACGCGGTGACTACCGGGTTATCCGCCGCAACGGCGCCGTAGTCGCTTTCGAGCCGCACAAGATCTCGGTCGCCATGACCAAGGCCTTCCTCGCCGTCGCCGGCGGGCAGGGCGCTGCCTCGGCCCGCATCCGCGAGCTGGTGGAACAGCTGACCGGCAACGTGGTGGCCGCCCTGGTGCGCCGCCAGCCGAACGGCGGCACCTTCCACATCGAAGACGTGCAGGACCAGGTCGAACTGTCGCTGATGCGCTCGGGCGAGCATGACGTCGCGCGCGAATACGTGCTGTACCGCGCCAAGCGCATGGAAGAGCGCAAGGCCGCCAAGGAAGCCGCCGGCGGCACCGCCGTGGCCGCGCCGCAGATCCACGTGGTCGACGGCGGCCAGCGCCGCGCGCTGGACGTGAACGACGTCTACGCCCTCGTCAACGCCGCCTGCTCGGGCCTGGAAAAGCACGTCGACGCCGACGCCATCGTCGCCGAGACCCTGAAGAACCTGTACGACGGCGTGCCGGTCGAAGAGCTGCACAAGTCGGCCATCCTGGCCGCCCGCGCCCTGATGGAAAAAGACCCGGCCTACAGCCAGGTCACCGCACGCATCCTGCTGCACACGATCCGCAAGGAAGTCTTCGGCAAGGAAGTGCCGCAAGCCGGCGCCGCCGCCGAGTACGTCACTTACTTCCCGCAGTACATCGCCAAAGGCATCCAGAACGAACTGCTGGACGAAGCGCTGGGCACCTACGACCTCGAGCGCCTGGCCAAGGCCATCGTTGCCGACCGCGACCTGCAGTTTGGCTACATCGGCCTGCAGACCCTGTACGACCGTTACTTCCTGCACGTGCGCGAAACCCGCATCGAAATGCCGCAGGCCTTCTACATGCGCGTCGCGATGGGCCTGGCCCTGCGCGAAGCCGACCGCGAAGCGCGCGCCATCGAGTTCTACAACCTGCTGTCGTCCTTCGACTTCATGAGCTCGACCCCGACCCTGTTCAACTCGGGTACCCGCCGCTCGCAGCTGTCCTCGTGCTACCTGACCACCGTCGGCGACGACCTGGAAGGCATCTACGACGCGATTAAAGAAAACGCGCTGCTGTCGAAGTTCGCCGGCGGCCTGGGCAACGACTGGACCCCGGTCCGCGCACTCGGTTCGCGCATCAAGGGCACCAACGGCAAGTCGCAGGGCGTGGTCCCGTTCCTGAAAGTGGTGAACGACACCGCCGTGGCGGTGAACCAGGGCGGCAAGCGCAAGGGCGCGGTCTGCGCCTACCTGGAAACCTGGCACATGGACATCGAGGAATTCCTCGACCTGCGCAAGAACACCGGCGACGACCGCCGCCGCACCCACGACATGAATACCGCGAACTGGATTCCGGACCTGTTCATGAAGCGCGTGATGGAAAAGGGCCACTGGAGCCTGTTCTCGCCGAGCGAAACCCCGGACCTGCACGACAAGGTCGGCAAGGCCTTCGAAGAAGCGTACGTCGCCTACGAAGCCAAGGCCGCCCGCGGCGAAATGACCGTGTACAAGAAGATCGAAGCGCTCGACCTGTGGCGCAAGATGCTGTCGATGCTGTTCGAGACCGGCCACCCGTGGATCACCTTCAAGGATCCATGCAACATCCGCTCGCCGCAGCAGCACGTGGGCGTGGTGCACTCGTCGAACCTGTGCACCGAGATCACGCTGAACACCAGCGCCGACGAGATCGCCGTCTGCAACCTGGGCTCGGTGAACCTGCCGCAGCACATGAAGGGCGACGGCCTGGATCACGCCAAGCTGCAGAAGACCATCCGCACCGCGATGCGCATGCTGGACAACGTCATCGACATCAACTACTACGCCGTGGACAAGGCGCGCAACTCGAACATGCGCCACCGTCCGGTGGGCATGGGCGTCATGGGCCACCAGGACTGCCTGCACATGATGCGCGTGCCCTTCGCCTCGGAAAAAGCCGTGCAGTTCGCCGACACCTCGATGGAAGCCGTCTGCTACTACGCCTACCTGGCCTCGACCGAGCTGGCCGAAGAGCGCGGCCGCTACGAGTCGTACGAAGGTTCGCTGTGGGACCGCGGCATCCTGCCGCAGGACTCGATCAAGCTGCTGGCGGAAGAGCGCGGCGGCTACCTGGAGCAGGACACCAGCGAGACCATGGACTGGACCCCGGTGCGCGAGCGTATTAAGCAGTTCGGCATGCGTAACTCGAACTGCGTGGCGATCGCCCCGACCGCGACCATCTCGAACATCATCGGCGTGTCGGCCTGCATCGAGCCGACCTTCCAGAACCTGTACGTGAAGTCGAACCTGTCGGGCGAATTCACCGAGATCAACTCCTACCTGGTGCGCGACCTGAAGGCGCGCGACCTGTGGGACGAAGTGATGATCGCCGACCTGAAGTACTTCGACGGTTCGCTGAGCAAGATCGACCGCGTGCCGCAAGACCTGCGCGACATCTACGCCACCGCCTTCGAAGTCGAGCCGAAGTGGCTGGTCGAACAGGCTTCGCGCCGCCAGAAGTGGATCGACCAGGCCCAGTCGCTGAACATCTACATGGCCGGCGCCTCGGGCAAGAAGCTGGACGAGACCTATAAACTGGCCTGGCTGCGCGGCCTGAAGACCACCTACTACCTGCGCACCATCGCCGCAACGCACATGGAGAAGTCGACCACCCGCACCGGCGCACTGAACGCCGTCTCGGTCTCGGGCGGCCTGACGGGCGGCCACGCTGCTCCGGCAGCGGCTCCAGCGGCAGCAGCTCCGGCAGCAGCAGACGTGGTGGAAGGCGCCGCCTGCTACCTGCGTCCGGGCGACGCCGGCTTCGACGAGTGCGAGGCTTGCCAATAAGCTGCCAATAAGCTGCCAGTAATCGGCAAATGAGGAGCAAGCCAGCCGCGAAGCTGGCTTGCACCGTTAACTTTAAAACCGTCGTTCCGGCGAAGGCCGGAACCCAAGTTCGCCAGCATGCTGCTGCCGCTTGCGGGTCGCCAAAGACCGACGAATATCAAACATTACCCGTGACCTCAAGCGCATTTCCCGCGACGAGGTCCCGACAGAAGGATTGAAGACATGCTCTCTTGGGACGACGAACAAACCACCGCGCCGGCACCGCGCGCACCGCAAACCAGCCTTGACGCCGCAGCTCCCGCCGCCGAAGTCGCCAAGCGCGTCAACGCCGACGACAAGCGCATCATCAACGGCCAGACCGACGTCAACCAGCTGGTGCCGTTCAAGTACAAGTGGGCATGGGACAAGTACCTGGCCGGCTGCGCGAATCACTGGATGCCGCAGGAAGTGAACATGCAGCGCGACATCGAGCTGTGGAAGAGCCCGAACGGCCTGTCGGAAGACGAGCGCCGCCTGGTCAAGCGCAACCTCGGCTTCTTCGTCACCGCCGACTCGCTGGCCGCCAACAACATCGTGCTGGGCACCTACCGCCACATCACCGCGCCGGAATGCCGCCAGTACCTGCTGCGCCAGGCCTTCGAAGAAGCGATCCACACCCACGCCTACCAGTACATCGTCGAGTCGCTGGGCCTGGACGAGCGCGAGATCTTCAACGCCTACAACGAGATCGCGTCGATCCACGACAAGGACCAGTTCCTGATCCCGTTCATCAACGTGCTGACCGACCCGGAATTCAAGACCGGCACCCTGGAGACCGACCAGCAGCTGCTGAAGTCGATCATCGTCTTCGCCTGCCTGATGGAAGGCCTGTTCTTCTACGTCGGCTTCACCCAGATCCTGGCACTCGGCCGCCAGAACAAGATGACCGGCGCCGCCGAGCAGTACCAGTACATCCTGCGTGACGAGTCGATGCACGTGAACTTCGGCATCGACCTGATCAACACGATCAAGATGGAAAACCCGCAGCTGTGGACCCCGGCCTTCCGTGAAGAGCTGAAGGCCCTGTTCCTGCAGGCCGTCGAACTCGAGTACCGCTACGCCGAAGACACGATGCCGCGCGGCGTGCTGGGCCTGAACGCCCCGATGTTCAAGGGCTACCTGCGCTTCATCGCCAACCGCCGCGCCGTGCAGATCGGCCTGGAGCCGCTGTTCCCGAACGAAGAGAACCCGTTCCCGTGGATGAGCGAGATGATCGACCTGAAGAAGGAGCGTAACTTCTTCGAGACCCGCGTGACCGAGTACCAGACCGGCGGTGCGCTGAGCTGGGATTAATTATAAATAATAATTATCTTTCGAAAAGCAACTAAAGCCTGATGACCCTCATCAGGCTTTTTTTATGCTCTTAGCATATTAGCGGCGACCAATAAGTTGAATGTAGATCTCTGCAGAAGGTCGCCGGCCTGCTGACTGAGTAGGCTTAAGGATTAAGTTCTAGCTAAAGCAAGGTATGTCAATAAATAGATTTTCAAGGAGCGGGCATGAGTAACAGCGGACTTGCAATTGGTAAAAACGGAATGTCGCTTGGGTTTGATGCTCCTTTATGGAATTATCTACGCACTTGTCAGCAGGAGAGTGTTAGGTCGGCAATTCTATATTCTCGCACGCCAATTACTGCTTTGTCTCCTCAGTCATGCCTTGTAAGCTTGCCAACAGGTGCAGGAAAGTCGGGAGTTATCGCCGTCTTATCTCATCTAGTTAAGCAGGAAAAAATTTTGGTGCTCTGTCATAGAAGAGCAGTATGCAATCAACTAAAAACCGATATTGCAGGAGCGTTCTTAGACCGATCAGGAACATCTATTCCCCGAAAAGATGTTTATTCTGATGTAACTTCCACATCTGCTGACGGAATATATGTAACAACTTTTCAAAAGCTCATGTCCCTTGATGCAGCCGCGCTTGCAGCACTGAGAGCAAACATTGACCTTATCATCATTGATGAAGGACATTCTGAGCCATCTCCAGTTTGGCGCACCCTCGTAAGAGGGTCGTTAGCGCATAAAGTTGTCATAACTGCTACTCCTTATCGGAATGATCTTTTTCAATTTGATATATCAGCAACTTCTAGCTATATATATACGTTTGCTCAAGCATTAGAGGATCAGATACTATCAGAGCCGAATTGGGAGTCTGGTAACGAGCAGGAGTGCGTGCAAAAGATACTCGATTTCTTACAATCAAATCCGGATTTGAAGTGTATTGTAAAATGTAAGACATTTGAAGATGTTGATCGATATTTCACCAAGTTTTCCGCGTACGTTCCAACTCTTGCTATACATGAGAGATATGTAAATGATCCACGTCAAGACGTAAAAACTTCAGTTCCAAAAAACGTTTCAAAAGATAAGTATAAGGTCTTGGTTCACCAACATAAGCTTGATGAGGGGATTGATATTCCTGAGGCTAAGTTGCTACTGTTGACATATCCGGTTGGAAGCGGTCGAGAACTCGTGCAAACGGTTGGTAGAGTTGTACGAAAGTATCAGGATTTCACACCGCTAGTTTTAGAAATCTCTAATAACTCAAATTTTTCTATGTGGTCGAGCTACCGAGAGTTCGATTTGTCTTTAAGGTCACAAAAGGGCGTTGAGAAATTTCTAGCGTCATTAAATACCGCAAAGCTCATTGAGCTCTATTTAGACGCATTTCCAACACATAGTTATCACGAAAGCCGATTTGTTGAAAAATTTGATTTAAATGATTTTGATCCAGACACTGCCCTTAGTATTCCAACAGCGTCGGTCTGCTTCTTCAAATTCAAGCCTGAGTTTGTAATTGAAAAAGCAGCGGATACGTTATATTGGCGCTCCGCAAATCAAGGCGAACTTAGCAAAGTATTCAAATCAACCTCGACAAAAATAATTTTGGTTCTTTCGATTTCATTCCGGAAATCACGATTTCTATTAAATGAATTATTTTTCGAGCCATCTCTGGAGCTAACTCTTCTTCGGGAGTTAGAAAACTCTGTTGTTGCAGTGTTCGACAGTCGTGGCCGTTCATTTTCTTTTGATCCTGAATTACACATTGATTCGCCGTTGAAGCAAGAGCAATTGCTTAAAGTAATGACGCTGGGTGCATCTGTAAGACCTAAAGAAGCTAGTACCCGGTCGATAAGCTCTGCTTATAAGCGTCCAGAATCAATGCATATAAAAGGTAAAAACCTAGACAATCTGGGCGGGCAACAGCAATTTTCATCTTATCGTATGTCTACGATCAAGTGCGACACCTTAGACAATTTAGGTGAAAAGTCTGGCAGTTATTATGTCGGGGTCGATTCAGGGCGAATTTCCGATCAAAAGGATCGGAATTTCAGTTTGGCCGATTTGGATGAGTGGTTCAAAATAATCGAAAAATGTCTCGAGTCGAATGCAGAAGTCGATAGCAGGGTAATGCGAGCATTCGCTAAACCTATTGCGGTCGATATCTCGATGGTAGCTGACTCACTGATTTTGGATTTGACTGGTGAGCAGGCGCCCGTAGAAATAACTGTCAATGGGCACAGCTTTAGTTTGGATAATGATTTTATATTTTATGAATACCGCTCCGGCTTCTTGTTGAACGCGGCTATTCCGGATTCGAAAATCATTCTTAGTCTTAAGGCGGAGGCTCCGTATATAGAACTTAATTGTGCATTTTCTGTTGAGTTCACCTCGGCAAGTGATGAAGACGATTTTTGTAAATTTCTAACAAAATGTTTGCATAAAATCTTATTCCGAAACGGCGTGGCCTACTCAGGTGGGAGGTTTTTCGAGATGAATCTTCCAACCCATAAAGGCTTCTCCGTAGCGAATTCTGAACTTGCTGGGGTAATTATCCCTTTTCCAGAGTTGCTTAAGTCTGACTTGACTGAGAAAGGCGATCTACACGGCGTTATTCAAACATCCAATGATGAGTTTTCTTATGATTCCGTATTTTATCTTATTGATAAACTCAAGAACTGCTCAAATCCGAGTGCGACAGTTGCTGATCTCGGACCATTTTACCCGTATGTTGGCGCAGTAGACTACATTCTTTGCTCAGATATGGGGACTGAACCAGCTGACTTCATATTGACTTCGCCCGAGAAATTAATCTATGTCCATGTGAAATGCGGTACGTCGGCTCAGAGGCCACAATCATCGGCAGGTGCACTTGCAGAAGTTGGCTCTCAAGCTACCAAGAATCTCGAAATGTTGGTTACTAGGGATAAGAATCTAAAAGCTGGGAACTGGGCGCAACTTTTAACTGAATGGCCTACGTCAAATTCTGTCCAAAAATTGCCCAATAGGATAAGGCTATATGCAAAAGCGAGATTCGATGGTTCAGTAACTCCAGTTGAGCCGGCGCTAGAAAAATTGTGGAATATTTTGGCTATGCGTCGGAGGAATATCGGTGTTCGTAAGGAAATATGGATCGTGGCAGCAAATAGTTTTTCGGTTTCGGACTTCGAGAATCAAATGACTTTAGGTGCTAAAGCCAGACCGGAATCACTTCAAGCGTATCAGTTGGTGCAAGGGTGGATCGCTGCAGCTGCTGATTTGGATGCTGAGTTAAAAATATTTGCGTCGCCATAATTTTATGCCCATTATTGATGTCAACCAAGGTAAATTTTATTAATCGAATTACTTTACCGAAAACGACTGAATTATGAAAGTGCAACATCTTGAAGCATTCATATTCGAATAAAGGTCGGCATTTCTTCATTGAATTGGTACTTTGACATAATCACGCGCAAGTCAATTACCTGCGTGGCGGTAGCCGCAACTTGGCGCATTGTAAACTGGCTAAAAGTGGTCAAGTTTCGAATCAGTAATGATGAGTGATTCTTTTCGCAAACGAAAGAACCTATTATGACTTTTCAAAACCAGGTTGAATTACTTTCCACTCTAGAGTCCCGCTTTGTGAAGAACATGCACCGGCACCAAGGGCTCACATGGGCAGAAACTCGGGTTAAGTTGGACGCGAACCTAGCAGTATTGATGTCGCTAGCAGCGATGGAGGCAAGCGGCGGCGAACCGGACGTCATTGGCCGCGACGAAGAGAGCGGCGCCCTGGTCTTCTGCGACTGCTCCCCCGAGACCCCGCAAGGGCGCCGCAGCATCTGTTACGACCGCGCCGCCCTGGATGCGCGCAAGGAAAACAAGCCGCGCGGCTGTGCGGAGGAGATGGCTGCCGACATCGGCATCACGCTGCTGACGGAAGACCAGTACCGCGCCTTGCAAGAGCTGGGCGAATTCGACCGCAAGACCTCCAGCTGGATCGCCACACCGTCGGATGTGCGTGCGCTAGGCGGAGCGCTGTTCTGCGACCGCCGCTACGGCCGGGTATTCACCTACCACAACGGCGCTGAATCGTATTACGCGGCGCGCGGCTTCCGCGGCCTGCTGACGGTCTGATGCAATAGGCGGCGCAGGCGGCCGAGTTGTCCTATGATGACGGACTGTCCAGTCCGAATAACAGGAGAACTCCCTTTGCACGCCAAGACCCTGACGCTGCATGCAGCGCTGCTCGCCAGCCTGGCGGCGCTGCCCGCCGTCCATGCCGCGCCCCAGATCAGCCCCGGCCAGACCACCTTCCAGAACAACTGCGCCAGCTGCCACAGCGTCGACCCGACCCTGTCCTCGCGCGCCGGCCCCGGCCTGTTCCGCGTCCTCGGCCGCAAGGCGGCCGGCGTCCCCGGCTATAACTATTCACAGGCCCTGATCAAGGCAGGCACCGCTGGCAAGACCTGGACCCGCCAGGAACTGGACGTCTTCCTCGCCGATCCGGCGAAGAACGTCCCCGGCACCACGATGCCGGTCGGCGTGCCGGACAAGCAGACCCGCGCCGCCCTGGTCGACTACCTGGCCAGCCTGCAAGGTCCCGCCACCGCCGCGGCAGCGGCGCCTGCAAAGGCCGCCACGCCGGCCGACCGAAATGGCTCCTGGGACGACAACCAGCCCGGCCGCATCCACCACATCAAGGCCAGCGACATGCCGCCGCCCTTCGCCACGAGCAGTGCCGGCAACGGCCCGCGCGTCGAGGCGCGTCCGAACGGCAGCATGCCGACCGTCCCGCGGGGTTTCACGGTCAGCGTCTTTGCCAGCGATGCCGACAAGCCGCGCCTGCCGCTGCGCGCGCCGAACGGCGACATCTTTCTGGCTGCCACCGCCAAGGGCGAGATCAAAGTGCTGCGCGCGAAGGATGGCCAGCAGACTGCCACGCCCGAAGTTTTCGCCAGCGGCTTGAATCGGCCCTACGGCATGGCCTTCTGGCCGTCGGGCGCGAACCCGCAATACCTGTACGTCGCCAACGTCAATGCGATCGTGCGCATCCCTTACCGCAACGGCGACCTGATGGCGCGCGCCACGCCGGAGACCGTGGTGGCCCAGCTGTCCGAGACCAGCGGCGGCCACACCACCCGCAGCCTGGTGTTCTCCAACGACGACAAGACCATGCTGCTGTCGATCGGCTCGGCCACCAACGTGGCGACCGAGATCGGTCCCCAGCCGCCCGAGCCGCTCGCGCAATGGGAAGCGAAGCACGGTGTCGGGGCCAGCTGGGGCGTGGAGACCGACCGCGCCACCGTCATGGCCTTCGACCCGGACGGCAAGAACCGCCGCACCTATGCCACCGGCCTGCGCAACTGCGTCGGCATGCTGGTCTACCCGGGCAGCGGCGACGTGATGTGCACCGTGAACGAACGCGACGCGCTGGGCGACAACCTGCCGCCGGATTACCTCACCCGCGTGAAGCAGGGCGGTTTCTACGGCTGGCCGTGGTACTACATCGGCGACAACGAAGACCCGCGCCTGAAGGGCCAGCGCCCCGACCTGAAGGGCAAGAGCATCGTGCCGGACGTGCTGATCCAGTCGCACTCGGCGCCGCTCGGCATGGCGGTCTACCAGGCGCCGAAGGGCGCGCAGCACGCCTTCCCGAAGGAGTACGAGGGCGACGTGTTCGTGGCCCTGCACGGTTCCTGGAACCGCGGCGTGCGTACCGGCTACAAGGTGGTGCGCGTCTTCATGAAGAATGGCGTGCCGACCGGCCAGTACCAGGACTTCATGAGCGGCATGGTGCTGAGCGACCGCGAGGTCTGGGGCCGCCCGGCCGGCGTCGCGGTGGCGGCGGATGGCGCGCTGCTGGTGGTCGACGATGCCGGCGGCACCGTCTGGCGCATCGCGCCGCAGCGCTGAAGCCTCCCGTCAAACCCGCTGCAAGGCGGGTTTTTTCATTGTTGAGCTCGGTCATCATCCGGAAGTGGCGCCGACACTAAGCCAGGCGGATGACCCACGACGGAGAACAGCGATGAATGTCCGGGAAACCCCGCGTGCCGTCGAATGGGAATTCGCCCAGTCGACCTATGCGGCCGTGCTGGCCGATGTACCCGCCGCGCTGTTCTCCCACTGGGCGCGCACTGCGCACGAAGAATTCCCCGGCGTCCCGCGCGACGCCGCCTTCTTTGCCCTGTCGGCCGAAGGTTTGATGATGTTCTTCGATTGCGTGGCCGCCGCCGGCAAGGCCTGCGCGCTGCCTT
Organism: Telluria sp. ZB4P36; assembly: GCF_059685865.1. NCBI lineage: Bacteria > Pseudomonadati > Pseudomonadota > Betaproteobacteria > Burkholderiales > Oxalobacteraceae > Telluria > Telluria sp. ZB4P36. Next base: position 89,823 of record NZ_JCASIE010000004.1, on the reverse strand, counting down.
CGCGCGCGGCGGACTCGGTCTGGCATGCCTGGAACCGCATGGATGCGGCCGGCCTCGAGCGCTTTTGCATCCGCCATTTCGGCGGCGGCATCCCCTATCTCGAACGGGCGCGCATGAGGGAAGGGGAGATGGAGCGGGCGCTCGCGGTGTGCCTGGTGCAGGCCCGCCGGCGCGCGTCGCAGCCTGCCGCCGGCAGCCACCTTCCGCGGCTGTTCCCGCTGGACAGCCAGCTGGGCATGCCGTGCGGCGTCGGCTACCGGATCATCGGTGGACTGGTCGCCTGCTGCTTGCTGGACGAGCTGGGGAACCTCGAGGACAAGCTCAGCTTCCCGGCCGACCTGACGCCGCATGCGCTCTACTTCGCCGGCCTGGTCAGTGAAACCGAATACGATGAAGCCGCGCGCCTGGGGCCGGCTGCCGTCAGATGAAGTGCCTGAGCGAAATCTTCAGCAGGACCGCGAACTCGTCGAGGTCGATCGCCTTGGAGATGTAGTTCGACGCGCCCAGCAGCGAGGCGCGCACCCGGTCCGATTCCACCGGCAGGGCGGTCAGCACGACGGCCGGGATGGCTTGCAGGCAGGGGGAAGAGCGGATGTGCTTCAACACGCCGAAGCCATCGACCTTCGGCAGGCGCACGTCCAGCAGGATCAATCCGAATTTTCCTGCCGTGCCGGCGGCCTCGGCGCCGCGCAACAGCGCCAGCGCTTCATCGCCGTCATGGACGTGGACCACGGGATTGTGGATGCCGCAGCGCCGCAGCGCGTGGACAGTCAGTTCGGCGTCCAGGGGGCGGTCTTCGATCAGCAGGATGTTGTCGGACATAAGCCGAAAATAGTAGCCTTACTGACAAAACCGCCGCGCACAATTGATGAGACTGGAGCGCGTTCACGCCTGCGCCATGCCTCGGTCGATGCCACTATCATGGTCCCGACCAGCCGGCAGAACCGCCGCGCCGCGGACGGGCCGGGCCACAGGAGAGCGCATGCCCGACAGCTTCGCCCTGCATTACATCCCCGAATCCTATTCCGTGGCCGGCCAGAAGCTGATGGGCCGCCAGTCGGCCGGTGTCGGCCTGCTGCAGGCGATCGCGCGCCACGATGGCTGGCGCGAGCTCGGCTGCTTCGCCGCCGAGCGCTCGCATGCCGACGCCTGCGAGGCCGCCCTGCGCGCCCAGGGCTTCGGCGGCGAGGTGGCCTGGGTGCCGCCTTCGGCGCCGCAGCGGCTCGCGCGCTTCGGCTGCCTGGTCCACCCCGGGCCCGGCATCGAGCGGCTGGCCTGGCGCAGGCTGGCGGCGGGAGAACACCGCTACAGCCTGTGCGGCATCACCCATGCGATCGCCTCGCACGAGATGATGAGCATGGTGACCGACCTGCTGGTGGCGCCGGTGCGCGGCTGGGACGCCATCATCTGCACCTCGCGCGTGGTGCGCGACAGCCTGCGCGTGCTGGTCGAGGAGCAGGCCGACTACCTGCGCAGCCGGCTCGCGGCGCAGCGCTTCGAATTGCCGCAGCTGCCACTGATTCCGCTCGGCGTGCACTGCGCCGAGCTGCAGCCGGATGCGGCTCGGCGCCAGGAGGCCCGGGCGCGCCTCGGCATCGGCGCCGACGATGTCGCCTTCCTCTACCTGGGCCGGCTGTCGGTGCATGCCAAGTCGCATCCGCAGCAGATGTTCAGCGCGCTGGAGCGTGCCGAGAAGGGCGGGCGGCGCGTGCACCTGGTGATCGCGGGCTGGTATGGGGGCGAGGCGATCGAAGCCGCCTTCCGCGAGGCGGCCGCGCTGCTGTGCCCTTCGGTGCGCCTGGTCGAACTCGACGGCCGCACGCCCGCCAACCAGCTCGATGCCTGGGCCGCCGCCGACGTGTTCACCTCGCTGGCCGACAATGTGCAGGAAACCTTCGGCCTGACCCCGGTGGAGGCGATGGCGGCCGGGCTGCCCTGCGTGGTGTCGGACTGGAACGGCTACCGCGACACGGTGCGCGACGGCGTCGACGGCTACCGCATCCCGACCCTGATGCCGGGGCCGGGCGCGGGACTCGACCTGGCGCTGCGCTACGACGACGGGGTGGACAGCTTCGACATGTATTGCGGCCACACCAGCCAGGCGGTGGCGCTGGACGGCGCGCTGCTGGCGCAGGCCTACGGCCGCCTGGTGCGCGACGCCGAGCTGCGGCGCCGGATGGGGGAGGAGGCGCGCAAGCGGGCGCAGACGGAATTCGATTGGGGCGTGATCCTGCGGCGTTACCGCGCGCTGTGGGACGAGCTGGCCGAACGCCGCCGCGCCGATCCGGTACTGGCGCCGCCGCTGCCCTCGCGCGCGCCGGACCGTCCCGATCCCTTCCGGCTGTTCGCCAGCTACCCGACGCGCCCCATCACGGCGGCCTCGCTGGTGGAGCTGGCGCCGGATGCCTCGCTGGCGCTGGTCAATCACTATCGGGAGCTGGCGATCAACCGTTTCGCGTCGGCATCGCTGCCGACGCTCGAGGACTTCGGCCGGCTGTTCGGTGCGATCGGGCCGCGGCCGGTGGAAGTGGAGGAACTGATCGATACGCTGGGGCCCTGCGACCGCCCGACGCTGCTGCGCGGGCTGGCCTGGCTGTGCAAGATGGACTTGCTCAGGGTCGTCGAGTAGGGCGACCGCTTACGCCGCGCGCAGCTTCGGCTTGCGCGCACCCAGCGCATCCACGCTATAGGCGCCGGCGCCGAAGGCCACCACCTGCAGCAGGCCGCCGGCCATCGCGATGTTCTTCATGAAGTGGATCAGCTGGTTCTGGTCGCCGAGCGCATTATGGAACACCAGCGCGGTCACCACCGAGAAGGCGGCCAGCGCGGCGGCCACCAGGCGCGTCTTGATCCCCAGCGCCAGCATCACGCCGCCGCCAAGTTCGATCGCCACCGCGGCGATCAGGCCGAGCGTCGCGAACGGCAGTCCCACCGATTCGATGTAGCCGATGGTGCCGGCCGGCGCGAGCGCCTTGCCGAGACCGCTGAAGACGAAGATCGCGGCGAGCAGCACGCGGCCGATGGCCGGCACGGCGGATTGATTGGCAGCCTGGTTGGCGATGGTGTTCATGACAGCTCCTTTTCGTAGATGATCAATATGGTTGGTCAGCGCAACGTTTTTCGCTGCGATGGAGTCATCTTAGGCAAGCATGATCGATCGGGGAAGCCTATATAATTCGATGTAACCTATCGAAGGAGTAGATGGATGCTCGACGCCTTGACCATGGACCAGCTGCGCACCTTCATCGCGGCGGCCGACGAAGGCAGCTTTTCCGCCGCCGGGCGCAAGCTGCGGCGCGCGCAGTCCGTCGTGAGCCACACGCTGGCCAACCTGGAGCTGCAGGTTGGCTTCGCGCTGTTCGACCGCGGCGGACGCTATCCGCAGCTCACCGAAGCGGGACGCGCATTGCTCGAACAGGCGCGCGACGCCGTCGGCGGAATGGACGCCTTCAAGGCGCGGGCGCGCACGCTCGCCGAAGGACTCGAGCCCGAACTCGCGGTCGCGGTCGACGTGATGTTTCCGATCGCGACGCTGACCCAGGCCGTGCAGGCCTTCCACCGCACGTTTCCGACCACGCCGCTGCGACTGTACGTCGAGGCGCTCGGTGCGGTGGTGCAGCCGCTGCTCGATGGCCAGTGCCGCATCGCGGTAATCGGTTCCTTGCCCGACATTCCGCAGGGCTGCGGATCCGACTACCTGACCGCGGTCCCCTCGATTACCGTCGCCGCTCCCGGACATCCGCTCGCAAAAATCAAAGGCACTGTTTCGCGTGTCGAGTTGTCCAAGCATGTGCAGCTGGTGCTCACCGACCGTTCCGCGCTGACCACGGGCCGCGAATTCGGCGTGATGTCGCCGCAGGTTTGGCGGCTCGCCGATCTCGGCGCCAAGCACGCGTTCCTGCGCGCGGGACTCGGGTGGGGCAGCATGCCGCTGCATATGGTGGAAGGCGATATCGCGGATGGGTCGCTGGTGCGGCTCCGGCTCAAGGCGCATCCATTGTTGGGAGCGGCATTTTCAATGCACGCGATCTGGCTGAAAGACCAGCCGCCCGGACCGGCGGGACGATGGTTTGTCGATCAGTTGAAATGCGATTCGCTGCGATAAGGTGCGCTGCTTCGCGGACGAATGCGCAGCCGCATGTTTTAATGCGCAAAAGCTGATTCAATTTGAGGTGTTCGGGTTGCGCGCTCACAAAGTTTTCGTGTACTTTACGTGTTTGAATTTGTCAAAACGTGAACATGTGATATTGTCGCGTCCATCCGGGCAGTAATCGATCGAATAATAGGGACACTGATTCAATCAGTATGCACGTAAGCGAAGCGAAAAGAACAAGCCGCACTGCCTGACCGTGATCAGGCAAGGCGGCTTTTTCTTTTCGCGCCCGCAAGGGTAGCGATGTGAAAACGCATTGAGTCGGTTACCTGTCGACGTTGGCTGAAGCGCTGCAATTGTGAGGAGTTGCAGCAGTTCAGCCGGTGCCGGATTCATTGGCCCAAATCGCCAGGCGGTGTGGGCCGATGAATAATTCGCCCGCCAGACCGGGTGGGGCGGGTTTTAAACCTTGAGCGTATTTCTCATCGCAGATGAAGGAGAATCAAAATGGCAACCGCTAAGAAACCAGCAGCAAAAGCTGCAGCCGAGAAACCAGCTGCTAAGAAAGCCGCCGCCGCGAAACCGGCAGCAAAGACCACCGCCACCAAGGCAGCCGCTAAACCGGCAGCCAAGGCCGCGGCCAAGCCTGCTGCAAAGAAAGCTGCAGCGACCAAGACCACCGCTACCAAGTCGGCAGCCAAACCGGCAGCCAAGCCAGCAGCCAAGAAGGCCGCTGCAAAGCCGGCAGCGAAGAAAGCAGCAGCCAAGCCAGCAGCGAAGAAAGCAGCTGCAAAGCCGGCAGCCAAGCCAGCAGCAAAGAAAGCCGCTGCCAAGCCGGCAGCAAAGCCTGCTGCAAAGAAAGCTGCTGCTAAACCGGCCGCTAAGAAAGCAGCTGCAAAGCCGGCAGCCAAAGCCGCTACCAAGTCGGCAGTTAAGCCTGCAGCAAAGAAAGCCGCTGCCAAGCCGGCAGCAAAGAAGGCAGCCGCTAAACCGGCAGCAAAGAAAGCCGCCGCTAAACCTGCAGCCAAGGCCGCCACCAAATCGGCAGCCAAGCCGGCAGCAAAGAAAGCAGCAGCCAAATCGGCAGCCAAGCCGGCCGCAAAGAAAGCAGCAGCCAAGCCAGCAGCCAAGAAAGCCGCAGCGAAGCCAGCAGCAAAGAAAGCCGCCGCTAAGCCAGTAGCCAAGAAAGCGGCTGCAACCAAAACCGCTGCGACCAAATCGACCGCTACCAAATCGGCTGCAAAGCCGGCTGCAAAGCCGGCAGCAAAGAAAGCGACCGCGACCAAAACCGCCGCTAAACCTGCTGCAAAGAAAGCTGCTGCGCCGGCTAAAGCCGCTGCACCGGCTAAATCGGCTGCCAAGCGAGTTTCGGCAATGCCGAAATCGAGCGCTGCAGCTCCGGCGAAAGCCGCGGCTCCGGCAAAATCGGCCGAAAAAAAAGTCACTACTCCGGCAAAAGCGGCCGCTCCCGCTAAAACCGCTACCAAATCGGCCGCTGCCAAGCCTGCTGCAAAGCCGGCCGCAAAAGCCGAAGCCAAGCCGGAAATGAAGGCGGAAGCGAAACCGGAAGCCAAAGCTGAAGCCAAACCGGAAGTGAAAGCCGATACCAAGGCGGATTCGAAGGCCGATACCAAGTCGGAATCGAAAGCCGAGGCGAAGCCGGAAGCGAAATCCGATTCGAAAGCGGACAGCAAGGCGGCAGCGCCTGCTCCGGCAGCAAAGACCACGCTGTCGCCGGCAGCCGCATGGCCGTTCCCGACCAGCAGCCGTCCGTAATCCAGGCTCGATAGCGAGTCTTGCCTGGTTCAGGCAAAATACCGCTGTGTGATCGTTCACACGGCGGTTTTTTTTTTGAGGAGCCTTCGTGCTGTCTATTCTCCAGTTTATCGTCGATACCGCTGCCACTTTGCTGGGCGCGCTGCTCCTGCTGCGTTTCTGGATGCAGGCGACCCGCGTGCGTCCGCCGCAGCAGATCGGACAGTTCACCTTCACCCTGACCGATTGGCTGGTGCTGCCGCTGCGGCGCCTGGTGCCGGGCATGGGGGGCTACGACTGGGCCAGCCTGATCGGCGCCTTCGTGGTGGTGCTGCTGGCCAGCTCACTGCTGCTGGTGGCGGGAGCGGATGCGGAGATGGTGCTGCGGCACGCGCTGTTCCGCTTCCTGAGCTGGATCCTGTACGGCTTCATGGCGCTCCTGATCATCGACGCGATCTTCAGCTGGGTGAACCCGAATGCGCCGCTGGCGCCCTTCGTGCATGCCCTGAATACGCCGATCCTGCGGCCGATCCGGCGCGTGGTGCCGCCGATCGGCGGGGTCGATTTATCGGTGCTGGTGGCCCTGGTGCTGATCCAGATTATCCAGTTCGTGCTGCGCCAGGTGTTTTACGGATGATGGTGTAGGCGTGCTGTAGTGGCGCGCTAATGAACTTGGGTCCCGGCGCAGGCCGGGACCCAATTTTTTGTGCGCAGTGTTAGCGGAACTTGTACCCGAACGCCGCCTCGAACTTCTGCTCGATCTCTTCCGGCGTGAAGCTGTGGTTCTGTCCACCGATGCTGCCGATCTTGATCGCGCCGATCAGGCTGGCGATGCGGCCGGTGGTCGGCCAGTCGTAGCCATTGGTGATCCCGTACAGCAGACCGGCGCGGTAGGCGTCGCCGCAGCCGGTCGGGTCGACGATTTCCTCGGCCTTCACCGCCGGGATGCGATAGTGCTCGCCGCCAGCGTAGATGTCCGAGCCTTCGCCGCCGCGCGTGACCACCAGCGCGTCGAGGCGCGCGGCGATGTCCGCCAGGCTCAGGCCGGTGCGGTCCATCACCACTTCGAATTCATAGTCGTTGCACGCCAGGTAGCTGGCCTGGTCGATGAAGCGGATCAGCTCTTCGCCCGAGAACATCGGCAGCTGCTGGCCCGGATCGAACATGAACGGGATGCCTTGCGCGGCGCAGTCGGCGGCGTGCTTGATCATGCCGTCGCGGCCGTCCGGCGAGACGATCGCTACGCGCAGCCGACCCTGGTCGGCGACGTTGTTCTCGTGCGAGTACTGCATCGCGCCCGGGTGGAAGGCGTTGATCTGGTTGTTGTCCTGGTCCGCGGTGACGAAGCATTGCGCGGTGTAGGCATCGGGAATGCTGCGGATCGCGCGGGTCTCGATGCCCTGTTTCTTCATGCGCTCGAGGTAGTCGCCGCCATCCTGGCCGATGGTGCCCATGACCAGCGGCTCGCCGCCGAGCAGCTTGAGGTTGTAGGCGATGTTCACCGCACAGCCGCCGTACTCGAGGCGCATGGTCGGCACCAGGAAGGAGACGTTCACGCGGTGCAGCTGGTCGGCCAGCAGGGTCTCGGCGAAGCGGCCGTGGTATTGCATGATCTTGTCGAAGGCGATCGATCCGCAAATCAGGGCGGTTTTAGTCATGGGATGCTTTCAGGGGAAATTAGGGATAGAACACCGCGATATGGTAACCGGACGGCGCCGGTTCCTCGACGCGGAAGTGCAGCTTGACGGGCTGCTCGGCGTGCGCGCCGAAGCCGGCGGCCAGCAAGGGTCCGGCCGGCAGATAGTCGCGCGGGCCGAACACGCGCCGCACCAGCGGCTTGTCGTCGGCGTCCGAGAGCGTCAGTTCGATGCTCGGCCAGGCCAGGGCCGAATCGCCCTGGTTGCGCAGCTGCGTGCTGAAGGTATAGGCGTTGCCGCCGAGCGTGGTCAGTTCGCCGGTGTCGATCACCAGTTTCTCGATCCGGGCCGGCAGCTCGACCCGGCAGCCCAGCGTGGCGCAGGCGCTGACCAGCGCGGGCCGCATGTCCGGGTAGCGCGCCGCCAGCGCGCTGCTGAAGCTGCGCAGGAGCTGCGCGCCCAGTACGAGCAGCAGCAGCAGGCTGCCGACGCCCATGGCGATGCGCAGCGCCTTGCCCGAGCGTTCGCGCCGGCGCCCGCGCCGCACGAATTCGGGCTCGTCGGGTTCCGGCACGCGCAGCTTGGGCGGCTCGATCTTCGTGGGCGTCAGCTTGGAACGGCGGGCGGCGCGCGCTTCCGCGGCCTTGGTGCGCGGCGTGCGCGGTGCGACCGGCGGCGCGCTGGGCGGCAGCGGCATGGTGACGGTGGCCGGGCCGGATTCGCGCAGCAGCAGCGGCGGAGCGGAGGCTGCGGTCCTGGCGGGCCGCGCAGCCGGTGCAGCCGGCGCGGGGGCGGGGGCGGGCGCAGCTTCCTCCGGCTCGTCGACATGGTCCGGGGCCGGGGCGGCGACCAGCGCTTCGTCAACTTGCAGGTCGTCGGCAGGAATGGCTTGTTCAGGTTCGGGTATCGGCTCGGGCTCGGGCTCGGGTTCCGGCTGCGGCTCGGCCACCATGACGTCGTCGTCGCTGCTCACCTGCGGCAGGATGCCGAAGGGCGCGAAGGTGCGGTCGAACTCGAGGGTATAGATGGGATCTTCGTCCGTTTCCTGGACGGGAGCGGCAGGCACTTCCGGCTCGGGAACCGGCAGGGGAACAGCGGGAGCGGAAGGCGGCGCGACGGCCAGGTCGACCAGTGCGGCGCTGCCGTCGAATACCTGGGTGCAGGCGCCGCAACGGACGATGCCCCCCCGCAGCTTCAGCTGGTCCGCGGCGACGCGGAACATGGTGCCGCAGTGGGGGCATTGGGTGGCGAGCGCCATGCCTGGATGTCCCTTAGCCGGTGATGGCGGAACGCGGCGCGGGTGCGGTGTCCTGGCCGAGCGTCCCGTGAAGGGCGACCCAGCCGTCCTGCTCGGCCCAGACGCCCAGCTTGATGAAAGGTGCGTAGGCGTCGGCCACTTCCTCGGCCTGGCGCGCCAGCACGCCCGACAGGATCAGCGAACCGCCCGGCGCCACGCGGCCGGACAGCATCGGCGCCATCAGCTTCAATGGGCTCGACAGGATGTTGGCCACGACGATGTCGAACTGGCCCTTGGCATGGCGCTCGTTCGGCGTCGTCGGCAGCTCGTCCGGCACGTAGAAGTCGATCGCGCAGCCATTGCGCTCGGCATTGGCGCGCGCCGATTCGATCGCCTGCGGGTCGATGTCGACCCCGGCGACATCGAGGGCGCCGAGCTTCTTGGCGACCATCGCCAGGATGCCCGAGCCGCAGCCGTAGTCCAGCACCGACTTGCCGGGCTTGGGGTGCGCTTCCAGCCATTCCATGCACAGGCGGGTGGTCGGATGGCTGCCGGTGCCGAAAGCCAGGCCCGGATCGAGTTCGAGGATCAGGCCATTCGGGTCCGGTGCTTCGTGCCAGCTCGGCACGACCCAGATGTTCTTGCCGATGTGGATGGGCTCGAACTGCGACTGGGTCAGGCGCACCCAGTCGGCGTCTTCCACCGCGCGGGTGGTGAAGGAGGGCACGACCGGCAGCTTGATGGCGTTGGCGGCTTCCTGCACGATCGCGAACTGGTCGGCGTCCGTGTCGGTGAGCGCCACCACGCGCGAATGGTCCCAGGCGGCTTCTTTCGGCTCCATGCCCGGTTCGCCGAACAGCGGCTTTTCCGCGTCCGTGCCTTCATCCGCGTCTTCCACGGAGACCGACAGGGCGCCCGCTTCCATCAGGGCGTCCGACAGGGCCTCCGCGTGGTCGCGAGCGACTTCGATGACGACTTCCGTCCAGCTCATGCGTCTACCTTGGCTTCCGATTTGGCGCCGATGCCCGTTTCCTTCGGCAGGTCCGGCTTGGCGGCCAGCTTCTGCTCCAGGTAGTGGATGTTGGTGCCGCCCTCGATGAAGCGGGCGTCGACCATCAGCTCACGGTGCAGCGGGATATTGGTGAGAATACCTTCAACCACCATTTCCGAGAGCGCGATTTGCATGCGGCGAATTGCCTGCTCGCGTGTCGCACCGTAGGAAATTACCTTGCCGATCATCGAGTCGTAATGAGGTGGAACATAATATCCCGCATACGAGTGCGAATCGACACGGATGCCGGGACCGCCCGGCGGGTGCCAGCCGGTGATGCGGCCCGGCGAAGGCGTGAACTTGAACGGGTCTTCGGCATTGATGCGGCACTCGATCGAGTGGCCCGACAGCATGATGTCGCGCTGGCGGAAGCGCAGCTTCTCGCCGCAGGCGATGCGGATCTGTTCCTGCACGATGTCGATCCCGGTGATCATCTCGGTGACCGGGTGTTCCACCTGCACGCGGGTGTTCATCTCGATGAAGTAGAACTCGCCGTTCTCGTACAGGAATTCGAAGGTGCCCGCGCCGCGGTAGCCGATCTTGCGGCAGGCTTCGGCGCAGCGGTCGCCGATCTTCTCGATCAGCTTGCGCGGGATGCCCGGCGCCGGCGCTTCCTCGATGACCTTCTGGTGGCGGCGCTGCATCGAGCAGTCGCGCTCGCCCAGCCAGACGGCGTTCCTGTGCTCGTCGGCAAGGATCTGGATCTCCACGTGGCGCGGATTCTCCAGGTACTTCTCCATATAGACTTCCGGATTGCCGAAGGCGGTGCCGGCTTCGGTCTTGGTCATCTGCACCGCGTTCAGCAGCGCCGCTTCGGTATGCACCACGCGCATGCCGCGACCGCCGCCGCCGCCGGCGGCCTTGATGATGACCGGGTAGCCGATCTTGCGTGCGGTCTGCACGATTTCCTTCGGATCGTCCGGCAGGGCGCCGTCCGAACCCGGCACGCAGGGCACGCCGGCCTTGATCATTGCCTGCTTGGCCGAGACCTTGTCGCCCATCAGGCGGATCGAGTCGGAACGCGGGCCGATGAAGACGAAGCCCGACTTCTCGACGCGCTCGGCGAAGTCGGCGTTCTCCGACAGGAAGCCATAGCCCGGGTGGATAGCCTCGGCGTCCGTCACTTCGGCGGCGCTGATAATCGCCGGCATGTTCAGGTAGCTGAGCGCCGACTGGGCCGGGCCGATGCAGACGGATTCGTCCGCCAGCTTCACGTACTTGGCGTCCTTGTCGGCCTCGGAGTGCACGACGACCGTCTTGATGCCCAGCTCGCGGCAGGCGCGCTGGATACGCAGCGCGATTTCACCACGGTTGGCGATGAGGATTTTTTCAAACATGGTAGGTTCGGTGTTTCTGTGAAAACCGGCGCCTCTCTTGTTGACAGGGCGCCGGACACGACATGGATGGGCTGGCGGCAGGACGCCGCCGGGCAAGGCTGCTTAGCCGATCACGAACAAAGGCTGGCCAAATTCGACCGGTTGGCCGTTTTCCACGAGGATCTTGGTGACCGTGCCGGCGACGTCGGCATCGATCTCGTTCAGGAGCTTCATCGCTTCGATGATGCACAGGGTATCGCCCTGCTTGATGCTCTGGCCGACTTCGACGAAGGCGGCTGCGCCCGGGGCCGAGGAACGGTAGAAGGTGCCCACCATCGGCGACTTGACGACGTGGCCGGTATGCTCGACGGCGGCCGGGGCGGCCGGAGCTGCCGGTGCCGGCGCGGCGGCGTGCTGGGCAGGGGCGGCGTAGTGCTGCACGGCCTGCTGCGGCATCATCATCATCTGGCCTTGCGGGTTCGCGGACGACTTGACGATGCGGACCTTGCTTTCGCCTTCGGTCACTTCGAGTTCAGCGATGTCCGATTCGGCGACCAGGTCGATCAAAGTCTTGAGTTTTCTGAGATCCATGTGAAACCCCTTGGAATTATTCGTTTTTAAGAGAGCTGGCAACGCGGTGGTGGGTAACCTGCGGCCGCTGATACATGAAGTTGACGTAGATTAACGCGATTTAAGCGCGAAGTCGATGGCAAACCGGTATCCGTCCGGCCCCAGGCCGCAGATCACGCCTTGCGCAATTGCGGCAAGGAGCGAGTGGTGCCGGAAGGGCTCGCGGGCATGGACATTCGAGATGTGTACCTCCACGAACGGGATTGCCACCGCAGCAAGCGCATCGCGCAGGACCACGCTGGTATGGGTCAGGCCGCCCGGATTGATGACGATCGCCTCCACACCTTCGCCGCGCGCGGCGTGGATGCGGTCGATCAGGGCTCCTTCATGGTTGCTCTGGAAGCAGTCGAGGCTTGCGCCCGCGCTTGCCGCCTGTGCCCGTGCTGCCTGCTCGATGTCGGCCAGCGTCGTCGCGCCGTACACCGCCGGCTCCCGGGTCCCCAATAAATTGAGGTTGGGGCCATTAAGCAGCAGTAGCTTTTTCGCCATGTTGAAGAGTCTGAACGCCCGAAAGGAAGGCATTGTGCCGCCAAGCTCGACTATTGGCAAGCAGTAAAATTGTCAGGCGATGGGGGCACGTTCGATGCAGTTCGGAAAAGAACGATCGTTCGTTATCCCTGCAGTTTTGCCAGGTCCGCGCGCAGTTCGTCGAATTTCAATTTACCCAGATAGGTCTTGCGCACCTGCCCATCCGCGCCAATCAATACTGTATACGGCAGCCCGCCTGCGCTGTTGCCGAACTCGCGCGACAGTTCGGTTCCGCCCATCCCCGCCACGTACAGCGGGTAGGCAATCTTCAGCTTGGCCGCGAATTCGTTCATGTTCGAGGGCGAATCAATGCCGATGCCGATCACATTGAAGGTCTTGCCGCCGTCCGCACCCGCCAGTTCGGACAGTTCCGGCATCTCCTGCACGCAGGGAGCGCACCAGGTTGCCCAGAAATTGACCACCAGCGGCTTGCCGCGCCACTTGGCCAGCGGCTGCGGCTTGCCCTGCAGGTCGTTGAGCGACTGTGCAAACAGATTATCCACGGCCGTGTGCGGCTTGCCGCCGGTCGGCGCGATCGTGGTGGTGATGGGGGAGGGGTCCTTCTTGTTGATTGCTACCAACGCGCCCATGATGCCGAACATGGCGGCAACGGCTGCATACGCAGCCACGTGTTTCTTATTCATTCGTCCTGTTCCAAAGTCTCATCGTTCGCCATCAGCGCGCGCAGCCCAGCTGCGTCGACCCGCTGCAGGCGGCCATCGGCGCGCGGCTTCAAGGCCCCGCGCAAGTCATGAAAGTCGTATAACTCGGCATGAATAGTTTCCTTATGCCACATGAAGCTGACCGTTTCAACCGGATCGTGCCGCCCGCCCTTGAAATGGGGCGTCTCGGAGATCTCTATATTGACGTTGCGGTTGAGCAGGTAGATCTCGACTTCCTTGGCGCTGTCGGCAAACAGCTGCAGGTGGATCTCGTCGTGCTCGCCCGCCGTGCCATTGAGCACCGCGCCGGTGAGGTAGGGGCGGAAGTCGGCGAGCTGGTCCATCACCTGCAGGGCGGTCTCGCGCATGGCGTTCAGGCGCGCGGCCTGGCCGGGACCGCCGAACAAGGCCTGGTATTTACGGACTTCGTCCTCGATCTGCAGGTTGTCGGGCATCAGGTTCGGCGCCGGGCGGTCCACCCCGAGCACCTGGCGGGCCGCCTTGCGGCGTGCGGTGTCGTAGTCGGCGCCGTCCTGGGCGACCATGCGCGCAGCAAAGGCAGCGATTTCGGCGCGCAGCTGGAGTACGTCTATATTCGGAGTCGGCATGATGTCCGAATCATACTCTTAAGCGGAAAATCAGAGCGGGTCGGGTAGAATCGCGCTTTCGGACCATTTACCGCAGCTATTTTTCTACGACCATGCACATTCATATCCTCGGTATTTGCGGCACCTTCATGGGTGGCCTGGCGGTCCTGGCGAAGGAAGCCGGCCACCGCGTCACGGGCTGCGACGCCAACGTCTATCCGCCGATGAGCACCCAGCTGGAAGCCCAGGGCATCGAGCTGATCCAGGGCTATGGTCCGGAACAGGTATCGCTGAACCCCGACCTGTATGTGATCGGTAACGTCATGACGCGCGGTAATCCGCTGATCGAAGAGATCCTGAACCGCGGCCTGCCTTATGTCTCCGGCCCGCAGTGGATTGGCGAGCACATCCTGCGCGACAAGTGGGTGCTGGCCGTGGCCGGCACCCACGGCAAGACCACGACCACCTCGATGCTGGCCTGGATCCTGGAAGACGCCGGCTATGCGCCGGGCTTCCTGATCGGCGGCGTACCGATGAACTTCGGCATCTCGGCGCGCCTGCACGGCGACAAGCCCTCCGACTTCTTCGTGATCGAAGCCGACGAGTACGACACCGCCTTCTTCGACAAGCGCAGCAAATTCGTCCACTACCACGCCAAGACCGCGGTGCTGAACAACCTGGAATACGACCACGCCGACATCTTCCCGGACATCGGCGCCATCGAGACCCAGTTCCACCACCTGGTGCGCACCGTGCCGGGCGTGGGCCGCCTGGTCGTCAATGGCGACGAAGCCTCGCTGGCCCGCGTGATCAAGCGCGGCTGCTGGAGCGAGAAGGAGAGCTTCGGTTCCGCCGAGGGCGTCAACTGGACCATGGTCGAGCACCCGGGCGGTTCGAGCTTCGACGTCCTGTTCAACGGCGACTTGCAGGGCAGCGTCCACTGGGAGCTGACCGGCCACCACAACCGCTCGAACGCGCTGGCCGCGATCGCGGCGGCGCGCCACGTCGGCGTGCCGACCTCGCAGGCGATCGCCGCGCTGTCGCGTTTCCAGAGCGTCAAACGCCGCATGGAAGTGCGCGGCAAGGTGAACGACATCACCGTCTACGACGATTTCGCCCACCACCCGACCGCGATCGCCACCACGGTTGCTGGCCTGCGCCAGAAGATCGGCAATAATGGAGCAGGCTCGGGCCGCATCCTGGCCGTGCTGGAGCCGCGCTCGAACACCATGAAGCTGGGCGCCATGAAGGATGCGCTGCCGGGCAGCCTGAAGGACGCCGACCTGGTGTTCGGCTTCGGCAGCCAGCAGGCGCTGGGCTGGTCCCTGGCCGACGCCCTCAAGCCGCTGGGCGCCATCGCCCACAGCTTCGACCAGCTCGACTACATGGTGCAGGCCGTCGTGCAGGCCGCCCAGCCGGGCGACCACATCCTCGTGATGAGCAATGGCGGCTTCGGCGGCGTGCACCAGAAACTGCTGGACGCGCTGGCTCCATGATTCTGTACTTGCACGGATTTCGTTCCTCGCCCAAGTCCTTCAAGGCGCGGGTGGTGCAGCAGGCGCTGGCGGACGCCGGGCGCGCGCATGAGCTGATCTGCCCGCAGCTGCCGGCCTCGCCGAAAGAGGCGATGGCGCTGGCCCTGCTGCTGGCCGAACGCCATGCCCCGGACAATCTGTCCATCATCGGCTCCTCGCTGGGCGGCTTCTACGCCACCTGGCTGGCCGAGCGCCTGGACGTCCCGGCGGTGCTGCTCAACCCGTCCGTGAATCCCTTGAAAAACCTGGAACACCACGTCGGCGTGACCACGGCCTGGCATTCGGACGAAGCCTTCGAGTTCCGCCGCGAGTACATCGACGAGCTGGCGGCGCTGAAGGTCGAGAAGATCACCAGGCCGGAGCGCTACTTCCTGGTCGCGGCGACCGGCGACGAAGTGCTGGACTACCGCGACATGGTGGCGCACTACGCTGGCGCGAAGCAGCGCGTGATCCAGGGCAGCGACCATGCGATTTCGGAGTTTCCGCAGTACGTGGACGAGGTGCTGGCTTTCTGCAGCAACGCGAGCATCGTTCAGTGAGGGGGGCTTCGCTGCGACTGGCGGCCTGGCAGCCGCACGCCGGGGCCGTGCGCGCGCCGGCCGCGATGCGTGACTGGCTCACGACCGATGGCTCGCTGACGGCGCGCCTGATGGCGCACAGCCGTGCCTTCCGCGTGCGCCGGCTGCACCAGAACCCCGCCCTGTGTCTGGCGGACGAGGCCCATGCCATTGGCCTGCCGCGGCCGGGACGGGTATGGGAACGCGAGGTGCTGCTGGAGTGCGACGGCGTCCCAAGGGTATTCGGCCACACGGTGGTGCCGACGGATTGCACCGCCAGCGACTGGCCGCTGTTTTCGGTCCTGGGCGAGCGTTCGCTCGGCACCACGCTGTTCTACGACCCGCTGGTGCGCCGTGGCCAGCTGGAATACGCGCGCATCCGCGCGGGCCATCCGCTGATGGAGCGCGTGCACACGGCTCTCGGCGGACGCACTGACTCACTTTATTATGCGCGGCGCTGCGTCTACCGCCGCCATCAAGGCCTGCTCCTGGTCACCGAGGTATTCTTGCCCGAGGTGCTCAGCCTGAAGCCGGCCAAACTATTACAGAACACGAAATAACATGAACGTATTTTTTGAAGAGTCGGGCGACTTCAAGGTCGGCACGGTGCTGTCGCAGGCGGGCGAGGCCTACCAGGTGGAGCTGGCCAGCGGCAAGCGCAGCAAGGTCAAGTCCAAGGACGTGCTGATCCAGTTCGAGAAGCCCGAGCCGGAAGCGCTGCTGGCCGCCGCCAAGGGCATCGCCGCCGAGGTCGACCTGGACTTCCTGTGGGAAGTCGCGGGCCACGAAGAATTCGGCTTCGCCGAACTGGGCGCCGAATACTTCGGCCACGCGCCGCTGCCGCATGAAGCGGCCGGCCTGGTGCTGGCCCTGCACGCCGCGCCGGTCTACTTCCATAAAAAAGGACGCGGGCGCTACAAGGCCGCCCCCGAGCAGACCCTGAAGGCGGCGCTGGCCGGCATCGAAAAGAAGAAGCAGCAGGCCATCGTGCAGGCGGGCTACGTCGCGGAACTCAAGGCCGGCAAGCTGCCGCCATCGATGCAGCCGCTGGTGCACCAGTTGCTGTTCAAGCCGGACAAGAACACCATCGAATACAAGGCCATGGAGGCCGCGGCCAACGAGCTGCAGACCACGGCCCAGCGCCTGATGCTGAGCACGGGCGGCCTCGCTTCGCCCAAGGAACTGCACATGTCGCGCTTCCTGTTCGAGCACTTCCCGCGCGGCGCCGGTTTCCCGCAAGTCGAGGTCCCCAAGGCGCCGGGCGACCTGCCGCTGGCGGACGTCGCGGCCTTCTCGATCGACGACGTCACCACGACCGAGATCGACGACGCCTTCTCGGTGGTGAAGCTGATTGATGGCACGGTGCGCGTCGGCATCCACATCGCGGCGCCGGGCCTGGGCATCCGCCCGGACGATGCGATCGACAAGATCGCCCGCGCGCGCATGTCCACCGTCTATATGCCGGGCGATAAGATCACCATGCTGCCGGACGAGGTGGTGAACGCCTTCACCCTGGCCGAAGGCAGCGACTGCCCGGCGCTGTCGCTGTACGCGGTGCTGAACCCGCAAGACTGGACCGTGCTCTCGACCACCACCCGCGCCGAGCGCGTGCCGATCAAGAGCAACCTGCGCCACAACGATCTCGACGCGCTGGTCAACGAAGAAACCCTGGCCAGCGGCGCAGGCGAGTATCCGCACAAGGAAGAGCTGGGCCTGCTGTGGCAGTGGGCGCTGCAGCTGGAAGCCGGCCGCATGAGGAAGCGCGAAGCCTTCGGCCTCAAGCCGGAGCAGGCCAACCGCGTGGACTTCAATTTCTACGTCGACGACGACGTGGTCACCATCGTGCGCCGCAAGCGCGGCGCGCCGCTCGACAAGATCGTGGCCGAGCTGATGATCTTCGCGAACAGCACCTGGGGCAAGCTGCTGCACGACTCGGGTGTGCCGGGCATCTACCGCTCGCAGGGACCGGGCGCGGGCGGCTGGAACGCCAAGATCCAGGTGCGCATGGTGACCCACGCGGCCCCGCACCAGGGCCTGGGCGTGGACCAGTACGCATGGAGCACCTCGCCGCTGCGCCGCTACACCGACCTGGTGAACCAGTGGCAGATCCTGGCCTGCGCCGCGAACGGCGTGACCGCACCGCTGGTGGCGCCGTTCAAGCACCGCGACGCGACCCTGTTCGCGATCGTGTCGAGCTTCGATGCGGCCTATGCGGCCTACAACGACTTCCAGCAAAACATGGAACGCTACTGGTGCCTGCGCTGGCTGGGCCAGGAAGGCGCGAAGCAAGTGGATGCCGTGGTGCTGAAGGACGAGATCGTGCGCCTGGTGGAGATCCCGCTGGTGGCGCGCCTGGCCGGCATGCCGCAGCTGGCGCGCGGCGCCCAGGTCAAGCTCGACGTCGTGCGCTGGGACGAAGTCGACCTGACGCTCGAAGCCCGCCTGCTCGAGGTGGCGGCGGTGGCGCCGGATGCCTCGGTCGAACTCGAGGAAGAGGAAGAGGGCGATACGGGCGAGGCGGCGCTGGCCGAAGTGGTGGAAGCCGAGGGTGTTGTTGCTGCGGTGACAACCGAGGAAGGTGTCGAGGTTCCCGCCAACGCCGGAACAACACCGCCGGCCCAAGTTGCAGGTTAGAATGCCCCATCCCTGACCCAAGCGCCCGCCAGGGCGCAAGCAGCACGTGAAGTATTTGCAGAACAACCGTCCCCTGATGATCGCCCTCGGCGTCTCCGTGCTCGCGCACGGGGCGCTGCTGGCGGTGCGTTTCGCCGCGCCGGATGCCTTCCGCCAGACGCCGGCCGACCCGGGGCTCGAAGTCATCCTGGTCAATGCCAAGCACGCCAACGCGCCCACCAAAGCCGAGGCGCTGGCGCAGGCCAACCTGGAGGGCGGCGGCACCGCCGATGCGGGCCGCGTCCGCTCCCCGCTGCCCGACCTGCGCAAGATCGAGGACGGCGAAAGCATCAAGGCCCTGCAGCGCAAGATCGCTGAACTGGAGCAGCGCCAGGAAAACGTGCTGACCAAGGTCCGCAGCTCCGCGTTCAGCGCGCCGCCCAAGACCGAGCAGGACCAGCCCGACCCCACCCGCACGGGCAGCGACGCCTTCGATACCAGCCGCGCCATCTCGCGCGCCGCGGCCGAGGTCATCGACCGCATCGAAGACCAGAACAAGCGTCCCAAGCGCACCCAGATCACGCCCAGCACGCGCCAGGTCGGCTATGCGCTCTACTACAAAGAGATGCAGAAGCGGATCGAGGAAGTTGGCACCCTCAACTTCCCCCAGCAGAACGGCAAGAAGCTGTACGGCGAACTGGTGGTCTACATCCCGGTGTTCCAGGACGGGACCATCTATATGCGGGACGGCGGACCGCGTATCGAACAGAGCTCGGGCAACCCGGCCCTCGACGCGGCGGCCCTGCGCATCGTGCGCCAGGCCGCGCCCTTCGGGAACTTCCCGGCCAACATGCGCACGCAGGGCAAGGACGACCTGTGGGAGGTGATCACGCGCTTCCGCTTCACGCGCGAAGAAAAAATGCAGACCGAACTGCGAGGAGATAAAGGTTGACTGACAGGTACTGCGTGATCGGCAACCCGATCGCCCACAGCAAATCGCCCGAGATCCATCCCGTGTATGCGGCCCAGACCGGCCAGGACCTGGTCTACGAACGCTGCCTGGCGCCGCTCGACGGCTTCGCGGCGACCGTGCAGCGGCTGGTGGCGGAGGGCTACCGGGGCGCCAATGTCACCCTGCCGTTCAAGATCGAGGCGGCGCAAGTCTGTACCCGCCTGGAAGAACGGGCGCGGGCCGCCGGCGCCGTCAACACGCTGAGCTTCGACCAGGGCGAGATCGTCGGCGACAACACCGACGGCCCCGGCCTGGTGGCCGACATCACCCGCAATGCGGGCGTGGCGATCGCCGGCAAGCGCGTCCTGCTGCTGGGCGCCGGCGGCGCGGCGCGCGGCGCGCTGCTGCCCATCATCCAGCAGGGCCCGCGCGAGATCGTCATCGCCAACCGCACCGTGGCCACGGCCGGGGCGCTGGCGCGGGACTTCGCGCGCTACGGCATTCCGATCGAGGCCACCGGATTCGCCGAGATCGCCGGCAGTTTCGACATCGTGGTCAACGCGACGTCCAGCAGCCTGGCCGGCGAGCTGCCGCCGCTGCCGGCCGGCGTGTTCGCACCGGGTTCCCTCGCACTGGACATGATGTACGGCAGCCAGCCGACCGTGTTCATGGACTTCGCGGCCAGCCATGGCGCCGCCACCCGCGACGGCCTCGGCATGCTGATCGAACAGGCGGCCGAAGCCTTCGCGATCTGGCGCGGTGTGCGGCCCGACACGGCGGAAGTGTTCAGGAAGATGCGCCCATGAGCACAGCGACCCTCGCCATGGGCAAAACCCGCAAGGCGGCCAAGAAGGGCTCACGCCGCTGGCTCAAATGGCTGATCCTGGGCCCGATCCTGCTGGTGCTGCTGGTCCAGCTCTACTTCTTCATCATGGTCTGCTGGTATTCGGTGTTCAATCCCGGCTCGACCAGCTTCATGCGCCAGCAGCTGTCGGAACTGCGCGAGAAGAACCCGAACGCGAAGCTCAAGCACGAGTGGGTGCCCTACGAGCGCATCTCGACCAACCTGAAACGGGCCGTGGTAGCCTCGGAAGATTCGCGTTTCGCCGAGCACGGCGGCGTCGATTGGGAGGCGCTGGAAAAAGCGTATGAGCGCAATAACAAGCGCAGCAAGGTGGTCGGCGGTGGCTCGACCATCACCCAGCAGCTGGCCAAGAACCTGTTCCTGTCCGGCTCGCGCAGTTACCTGCGCAAAGGGCAGGAGATGATCATCGCCTTCATGCTCGAGACCGTGATGAGCAAGCGCCGCATCCTCGAGGTCTACCTCAACGTGGTGGAATACGGGCGCGGCGTGTTCGGCGCCGAAGCGGCGGCGCGCCATTACTTCCGCACCTCGGCGGCCAACCTGAACGCCCAGCAGGCCGCGCGCCTGGCCGTGATGCTGCCGAATCCGCGCTACTACGACAAGCACCGTTCCACGGGCTACCTGGTGCGCCGTACCGCCCTGATCCAGCGCCGGATGCGCTTCGCCGACCTGCCCTGAGCGACCGGGCCGGCCGCCGGCCATGAAATTGTCGTGACGGGGTGGCCGCTTGCCGGGCCTGTCGGTTACACTTGCCGCAGTTTTCGAATCCCGGCCCGAGAGAAGCGCATGATCAACGTATTTGTCCTACAAAATGGCCGCCTGAACCAGGTCGGCGTCGACTCGCGCGAAGACCTGGAGAACGTGACGCCGGTCTGGGTCGACCTGAACGAGCCCACCGACGAGGAGCGCATCCTCGTCAAGACGACCTATGGGGTGACGCTGCCGGGCGAGGACGAGGTGTCGGACATCGAGGCCTCGGCCCGTTACTACGAAGCCGAGAACGGCGACCTGCACCTGCGCACCGACTTCCTGCTCGAGGAAGAAGACGGGCCTTCGCGCGTGGTCACGGTCGCCTTCATCCTGTCCGGGAAAATCCTGTTCTCGGTGCACAACGACGACCTGCCGGTGTTCCGCCTGGTGCGCCTGCGCGCGCGCTCTCGTCCCGGCTCGATCGAAGACTACATGGACGTGCTGCTCGACCTGTACGCGACCGACGCCGAGTATTCGGCGGACGCGCTCGAGGGCATTTATGAGGCGCTGGAAGAAGTCTCGACCCGCGTGCTGCAGAAGGAATTCACCGACCAGGACGCGGCCGCCGCGCTGAACGCGATCGCGCACGAGGAAGACTTGAACGGCCGGATCCGCCGCAACATGATGGACACGCGCCGCGCGGTCAGCTTCCTGATGCGCGGCCGGCTGCTGAACTCGGACCAGTTCGAGGAAGCGCGCCAGATCCTGCGCGACATCGAATCGCTGGACGGCCACACGTCCTTCCTGTTCGACAAGGTGAACTTCCTGATGGATGCCACCGTCGGTTTCATCAACATTAACCAGAACAAGATCATCAAGATCTTCTCGGTGGCCTCGGTCGCCTTCCTGCCGCCGACCCTGATCGCGAGTATCTACGGCATGAACTTCACCGTGTTCCCGGAGCTGAACTGGACCTTCGGTTATCCGTTCGCGGTCGGGCTGATGATCACCTGCGGCATCGCGCCGCTGTGGTACTTCCGCCGCCGCGGCTGGCTGCGTTGAACCCATATTGAAATAAAATTTCAGAAAAGAACGCCCGATGAAAGAGTATTTCACCGGGCGTTTTTACTGGCAGACTCGGGATTAAAAGACGGGAGCGGCGAACACCAGGCCCACGGTGAAGACGCGCGTGCCGCGCCAGCGTCCGATCGCACTGCCGACGCTGCCGTCGATCTGGACGCGGCCGGGCACGAGCGCATGACGAAGGCCGAACTGCCAGTTCGCCCGTTCGCCCGAAGCGCCGAAGGTTTCGAGCGCAGCCCGGGTCGCGCTCGCCAGCTCCGCATCGTAGGCAATGTTCCAGGTGGCGCGGGTACGGTAACGGTCCTCGTTCCGGACACGCAATACCCCCAGGTTGAGGTGCAGCAGTCGCGCCTGCCCGGCCACGGGCAGGGTCGCAATGCCGTTCAGGAAGGTCTCGCTCGCCAGGCTGCGCCGCATTCCCTGGCCGCCAAGCGCCACGGCCAGGCCGTAACGTGCATCGTCATGGGCGCGCAGCAGGTGCTTGAGCTGCCATGGGTGAACCGTGGAGGCGGGGTTGCCTGTCGCGCGAACGCGGGCGGCGCCCAGCGAAAATTCGGTGTGGCCGAAGGGGTTGCAGCCAGCATTCAGCCAGGCGCCGCGGCTGCCGCGCGCGTGTTCGGTCCAGGTCTCGAGCTGGCAGGCTCCGGCATCGAGGATGGCGGCATCGTCGGTCGCGAGCGGGCGGCCCGCCTGTACCGGAAGGACCATGGCAGCGCCGAGCGCAAGGAGCAGCGCATGGAGAAGGGGATGCGACAAGCCAGGCTCATCGAACATGCGCTTGCTCCTTTCGATCCGTGTCGGGTCCGCAGGCAGAGCCCCTGTCTGCCGGACGCGGTCAGCCGATGCGCTTGAACACCCGGCGCGCCGCCTCGATGGTCTCGTCGATCACCGCATCCGTGTGCTGGCTTGATACGAAGCCGGCCTCGAACATGGCCGGCGCGAAGTACACGCCCTCGTCCAGCATGCCGTGGAAGAAGCGGTTGAAGCGCTCCTTGTCGCCCGCCATCATCTGGGCGTAGGTGCTCGGCACGCTGTTCGAGAAGTAGAAGCCGAACATGCCGCCCACCGCATCGCCGCAGAAGGGGATGTCGTTTTCCTGTGCCGCCTCGGTCAGGCCCTGCACCAGGCGTGCGCTTGCCGCGCCCAGCTTGTCATAGAAGCCCGGCTCCTGCACCAGCTTCAGCGTGGTCATGCCGGCCGCCACCGCCACCGGGTTGCCCGACAGGGTGCCGGCCTGATAGACCGGGCCGAGCGGCGCCATCTTCTGCATCAGCTCCGCACGGCCGCCGAAAGCCGCCACCGGCAGGCCGCCGCCGATCACCTTGCCGAGCGCGGTCAGGTCCGGGGCGATGCCGTACATCTCCTGGGCACCGCCCAGGCCGACGCGGAAGCCGCACATGACTTCGTCGAAGATCAGCACGGCGCCGTGTTCGGTGCACAGCTCGCGCATGCGGGTCAGGAACTCCGCGGTGGCGCGGATCAGGTTCATGTTGCCGGCCACCGGCTCCACGATCACGCAGGCGATGGTGTCGCCCATCGAGGCGAAGGCGTCTTCCAGCTGCGGGACGTTGTTGTAGTCGAGGACCAGGGTGTGCTTGACGAAGTCTTCCGGCACGCCGCTTGATGTCGGGTTGCCGAAGGTGAGCAGGCCGCTGCCGGCCTTCACCAGCAGCGAGTCGGCGTGGCCGTGGTAGCAGCCTTCGAACTTGACGATCTTGTCGCGGCCGGTGGCGCCGCGCGCCAGGCGCAGCGCGCTCATGGTCGCCTCGGTGCCCGACGAGACCAGGCGCACCTGCTCGATCGAGGGCAGCAGGCGGCAGATCTCTTCGGCGATCTCGATCTCGCCTTCGGTCGGCGCGCCGAAGGACAGGCCGCGCGTTGCGGCTTCCTGCACTGCCTTGACCACCTGCGGGTGGGCGTGGCCGACGATGGCCGGGCCCCAGGAGCCGATGTAGTCGATGTAGCGCTTGCCGTCCGCGTCCCAGAAATAAGGGCCTTCGGCACGGGTGATGAAGCGCGGGGTGCCGCCCACCGAGCGGAAGGCGCGCACCGGCGAATTCACGCCGCCCGGGGTCGATTGCTGGGCGCGGGCAAACAGTTGGTCGTTCTTCGAGGTGTTCTCAATGGTCATGGTAGCGAGGGGCCGGATCAGCCCCGGTAGAATTTGTTGGGAATGAACTTGCCCATGCCGAAGCGCTGGGCGTGTTCGAGCGCGCCGGTGGTGTATTCCTGGGCGGCGAACAGCGCCTGCGGCGCTTCCATGCCGCATGCCATCAGGGCGGTGAACGAGGCAGAATACGTGTTGCCGGCGCCGACGAAGGGGCCCGGCAGGTGCTGCCATTCGACCCGGGCCACTACGCCGTCGGCATCGAACAGGGTATTCGAGCAGGCGCCCTTGTCGTCGCGGGTGCCGGTCACCAGCACGTACTGGCAGCCGGCATTGGTCAGTTCGGCCACGTCCGCGAGCAGGTCGTCGGCGCCGCCGTCGTCGCCGTTTTCGCCCACCTCGCGCCAGGTCTCGGCCATGCGGCCCAGCTCCGACTGCGACAGGATCAGGACCGTGGTCTGCGGCGCCAGGATCGAACGGATCGCCGACAGCATCTCTTCGTCGGCCAGGCCGGAATCGGGCAGGGCGGTGAGGAAGGGATCGAGGATCAGGGGCGCATCCGGGTAGTCGGACACGATCTCGGCGATCGCCGCCAGCTGCAGCACGGTGGCGACGGCGCCGACCTTGAAGGCGGCGATCGGCATGTCTTCGAGCAGGACGCGGGCCTGGTCGGCCATCCAGTCGCTGTCGACTTCGTGCAGGTTTTCGACCTTGGCGCTGTCGGCGACCAGCAGGCCGGCCACCACCGACAGTCCGTGGCATCCGTGCGCGGCAAAGGCGGCCAGGTCGGCCTGCACGCCGAGGGCGCCGACCGGATCGGACACGCCAAATGTCAGGATGAGGGGTAACGGTTGGTTTTGCACGACGCCTAGATTAAGATACCTGACTCTCCATTTTACTAGATAGAAGGACGCATATTGTGAGTATTGATTCGACGGCCCCCTTCCAGACCTGGATGTGCCTGATCTGCGGCTGGGTGTATGACGAGGCCGCCGGCGCGCCGGACGACGGCATTGCCCCCGGCACGCGCTGGGCCGATGTGCCGATGAACTGGACCTGTCCGGAATGCGGCGCCCGCAAGGACGATTTCGAGATGACCGCCATCTGATCTTGTCGAGCTGGCACGTCTGTTTGCAAAACGTCACGCCAATATGGATGTGACAGTTGACGTGTTGCAACACTTCACGCCAAAAGGGTAAAGGCCTGTGCTATCGTGGCGCTTCATGCTGAAGTGAAACGAAAATGACGACATCGCCGCAAGCAACCGGCCTGACCATCATGGTGATCGACGACAGCAGCACGATCCGCCGCTCCGCCGAAATCTTCCTGACCCAGGCCGGCTATCAGGTGGTGCTGGCTGACGACGGCTTCGACGCGCTCGCCAAGATCAACGACCACCACCCCGCGCTGGTGTTCTGCGACATCCTGATGCCGCGCCTGGATGGCTACCAGACCTGCGCCCTGATCAAGAAGAGCGCACGCTTCCATGCGACGCCGGTGCTGATGCTGTCGTCCAAGGACGGCCTGTTCGACCGCGCGCGGGGCGCCATGGTCGGCGCGGCCGCCTATCTCACCAAACCGTTTTCCAAGGACAGCCTGCTGGCCGCCGTGCGCGAGCACACGGCGCCGAAGGCTTGACCTGAACCCGCTTAACCGACCGAAATCCCGGAGCCCAAGGTGGCCATACAAAACATCCTGATCGTCGACGATTCCCCGACCGAGCGCTTCTACCTGACCGACATCCTGGCGCGCGCCGGCTATGCCGTGAGCACCGCCATCAACGGCGAGGAAGCGATCGACAAGATCCGCGCCGAGCGCCCGCAACTGATCCTGATGGACGTGGTCATGCCCGGCGCGAACGGCTTCCAGGTGACGCGCTCGATCGCGCGCGACCCCGAGCTGGCGGCGATCCCCGTGATCATCTGCAGCAGCAAGAACCAGGAAACCGACCGCATCTGGGGCATGCGCCAGGGCGCCAGGGATTACCTGGTGAAGCCGGTCGATCCGGCGCTGCTGCTGGCCAGCATCGCCTCGCTCGACGCCAAGCCGGCGGCTGCGGCGTGAGCGACGCAGCTGGCGAGGGGGCAAGGCTCGACCCGGCCGCGCGCCGTACCCGCCTGCGCGAATACCAGGAGCAGCTCCTCGAACGCATGCAGGCCGCCAAGGGCGGCGGCGGTGCGCCGATCCAGCAGCTCGGCATGCAGGTGGGCGGCACCCGCTACCTGCTCGACCTGCTGGAGGCCGGCGAGATCGTCCCGCCCGTGCCGCTGGCGCGGGTGCCGCTGACCCTGCCCTGGTACCTGGGCCTGGCCAACGTGCGCGGCACCCTGGTCGGCGTGATCGACCTGGCGCGCTACCTTGGCCAGGAGAGCGCGCCACCGGGCCCCTCCGCACGTCTCGTCACCTTCGCCCCCGCGCTCGGCTTCAACTGCGCGCTGCTGGCCGAGCGCGTGTTCGGCCTGCGCCAGGCTGGCAGCATGCGGCGCGAGGGCGAGGTCCTGCGCGACGCCGACGACAATCTGTGGACGCCGCTCTCGCTCGCGGCCCTGGTGCGGGAAGAACGCTTCCTGCACGTCGCACAACAAGCAGACACACGCAGCTAACCACATGGCAGGACCAGGAGCCGGTATGGGATTCGCCTCGAAACTCAGCATGAACGTATTCTCGAAGGACAGCGTGGACGACGACACCATGCTGGCCTCGCCCGACACCCAGTTCGGCGCCGGCGTGCTGCCGCCGCAGCCCGCGCACGACGGCAGCGTGCCGGTGCATGGCTCGGCCGACGCAGCCGCGCGCCGCCTCGGCAACACCCGGCCGCGCAAGCCCCTGCATGCCGCCAGCGAGGGTGAAGACCTGCGCCTGCCCCTGATCGGCCACCTGTCGCTGTCGCGCCAGCTGCGCGTGGTGCTGGCCGCCTTCGTGGCCGGCATCCTGCTGACGGTGCTGTCGATGTGGCAGAACGCCGCGCGCACCGACGTGGTGTCGACCCAGGGCCAGACCGCGGCGGACGCCCTGATGCATTCGCAGCGCGTGGCCAAGGCCGCGCCGAACGCCCTGCGCGGCGAGATGGGCGCCTTCAACGAACTGGACGAGAGCCGCGCCGAAGTCGGCCGCCTGCTGCAGCTGCTGGCACGCGGCGGCCAGGCCGGCGGCAAGACGATTCCGGCGTCCTCGGGCGAGGTGACGACCATGCTGGCCAAGGCGCGTTCCGCCTGGTCGGCCTCGAACGCGGCCGCCACCACCATCGTCGGCAACAAGCGCCACCTGGTCGGCTTCGGCGCCAGCGTCGCCAAGTTCGAACCGCTCGCCGCCGAGCTGGGCGCGATCGCCGACAGGCAGTCCGGTAACCCCACCTTCGGCCGCCTGGCGGCGCTGGCCGAGCGCCTGTCGGTGTCCACCCATGCCTTCGCAAGCCCGGGCGCGGCCTACCGCGACGCCGCCAGGACCATCCTGCGCGACAGCGCCGAACTGGGCGCGCTGCTGGACGGCCTGGCCGGCGCCCCGGCCGCCATCGCCGACGTCGAACTGCGCGAGCGCGTGCTGGATGCGCGCACCGCCTTCAAGACCTGGCAGGAAGGGCTGGCGCCGCTTTCGACCAACCAGCACAACTTCAGCGCCGCGCGCACCGCCGAAGCGGTCATCGCGCGCGACAACGAGGGCCTGCGTTCGACGCTGGCGCGGGTGCAGTCGGGCTATCGCGGCGAGCTGGAAACCAGGAGCGGCTGGTTCTGGATGCTGGTGGGAGCGGCGATCTTCACGCTGGCGATGGGTGGCTCGCTGAGCCGCGTGATGCTGCAGGACTCGCGCAACCGCACCCGCGGCGCCGAGGCGCGCCGCCGCGAAGCCGAGGCGATGCGCCAGCTGGCCCAGGCCAAGGAAGAAGAAGCCAAGGCCACCAACGACCAGAACCAGGCGGCGATCCTGCGCCTGATGAACGAACTGCAGGAAGTCGCGGACGGCGACCTGACCGTGCATGCCACGGTGTCGGAAGACATCACCGGCGCGATCGCCGACTCGGTCAACTACACGGTCGAGGAACTGCGCGAGCTGGTCCTGCGGGTCATCAAGACCACCGAGCAGGTGACGCGCGCCTCGAACGGCGCCCAGACCGTGTCGACCGAGCTGCTGGGCGCGGCCGAGCAGCAGTCGCGCGAGATCCAGGAAGCATCCAGCACCGTGCTGCAGATGGCGGCGCAGATTGCCGACGTGTCGCGTTCGGCGACCGAATCGGCCGACGTGGCGCGCCAGTCGGTGGCGGCGGCCGAGCAGGGCGCGCAAGCCGTGCAGAACGCGATCATCGGCATGAACGAGATCCGCGAACAGATCCAGGAAACCTCGAAGCGCATCAAGCGCCTGGGCGAATCCTCGCAGGAGATCGGCGAGATCACCGACCTGATCTCGGACATCACCGAACAGACCAACGTGCTGGCGCTGAACGCCGCGATCCAGGCCGCGTCGGCCGGCGAGGCGGGGCGCGGCTTCTCGGTGGTGGCGGAAGAGGTGCAGCGCCTGGCGGAACGCTCGGCCGAAGCGGCCAAGGGCATCGGCGCGCTGGTGCGCACCATCCAGGCCGACACCCACGACGCCGTGGCGGCGATGGAAAAGTCGACCCAGGGCGTGGTCGAGGGCGCGCGCCTGTCCGACGCGGCCGGCGCGGCGCTGAGCGATATTTCGCGCGTGTCGAACCGCCTCGCGGAGCTGATCCAGGGGATTTCCGGCGCGGCTGAACGGCAGGCGACGTCCGCCAACGGTGTGGCCCATAATATGCAGCACATCCTGTCGGTTACCGAGCACACCCAGGGCGGCACGCGCCAGACGGCACAGTCGATCCGCGAACTGGCGCTGCTGGCCCAGGAACTGAAGGATTCCGTGTCGCGCTTCCGCGTGGCGGCCTGAATACAACCATGACGAACCAATGACGACCCAAGCTTCCCCGCGCATGCCAGCCTTCGATACCGGCCCCCTGTCCTGGGTGATCGGCGAGATCCGCGATGCGCTGGGACGCTCGGGCACGGCGTTGCGCGATGCGGCCGGGCGCAGCCCGGAAGCCCAGCCGACCCTGCTGCTGCACGCGAAGACCCACCTGCACCAGGCCCACGGCGCGCTGCAGCTGGTGGACGTCGAGGGCGTGGGCGTGCTGGGCGGCGCGGCGGAACGGCTGATCGACCGCCTCAAGGATGGCGGCCTGGCCTGCACCCCGGAGACGGTGAAGCCGGTGCAGGACGCCTACCAGGCCCTGGTCGAATACCTCGACGAGCTGCTGGGCGGGGCGCCGCAGCAGCCGGCGCGCCTGTTCCCCTATTACCGCGATCTGCAGGAGCTGCTCGGCGTCGAGCGCATCCACCCCTCGGATCTGCTGCCGGCGGAGCTCGGCAAGGACGTCCAGCTGCATGCGGCCGTCGCGGCCGAGGCGCCGGATATCGCGGCCTGCCGTGCGCGTTTTGAAAAAGCGCTGCTGCCTTACCTGAAGAGCGGCGATGCGCAGCATGCCGTCGGGATGCGCGATGCGCTGGAGCCGGTAGCGGCCGCCCAGGAAGCGCCGCGCGCACGCCTGTTCTGGGCCGCGCTGCACGCCTTTGCCGGCGTGGTCGCCGACGGCCAGGTCGAGAGCGACTTGTACGTCAAGCAGCTGCTCGGCCAGGTCAACCTGCAGCTGCGCCGCCTGTCGCAGGGCCAGGGCGGCACGCCCGACGCGATGCTGCGCGATGCGCTGTTCTTCGTCGCGGCGGCAAGCCAACCCAATCCGGACGCCCAGCGCCTGCGCCAGGCCTGCGGCCTGGACGGCCTGGTGCCCCACGATTACGCCGCGCGCCGCTACGGCCGCATCGACCAGGCCACGCTGAAGGAAGCGCGCGAGGCGCTGGCCCGCAGCAAGTCGGACTGGGACCGCATTGCCAGCGAGGGCGACCTCGCGGTCAAGGAAGATTTCAACGAGCAGCTGTCGCGCCTGGCCGGCGCCAGCGAAAAGCTGGGCGCACCCGCGCTGGCCCAGCTGATGCGCGAGCTCGGACGCGCCGCCACGGACGCCATGCAGGCGGGCCGCAGCGAGGACTTCGGGCTGGAGATGGCGACCGCCATGCTGTTCGTCGAAAACGGCCTGGACCAGCTGCGCCAGTTGCCGGACGATTTCGCCGAAAACGCGGAAGCCGTCGGCGCGCGCCTGCTGGCCCTGGCCGCCGGCGAAACCCCGCCGGACGCGCCCCAGTGGCAGGGCGAGCTGGCGCGCCAGATCCAGCAGGGCCAGACCGTGGCGGTGCTGGCCGGCGAGATCAAGGCCGGCCTGCGCCAGGTCGAGAAGCTGCTCGACGATTACTACGACAAGCCGGGCAAGCGCGAAGTGCTGGTCCAGGCCGAGCCGGTGCTGCACCAGCTGCAGGGCGCCCTGTCCATCCTCGACCAGGAAGAAGCGGTGCAGGCGGTGCGCCACGTGGCCGGCGAAGTGCGGCTGCTGGCCGGCAGCGACGGAGACGTGACGGCGCAGTCGGGCGTGCTGCACAACATCGCCCAGAACATCGGCGCGCTCGGTTTCTTCAGCGACCTGCTGGCCCAGAACAGCGAGGCGGCGCGCAGCCGCTTCAGCTTCGACCTGGAAAAGCGCCTGCTGCGCGAGCTGCCTTTCGAGTTCGTCGAGGCCGCGCCCGAGCCGGAGCCCGTGCAGGAGGTGCCGGCGCAGGAAGCGAGCATCGAATCCGAGCTGCTCGAGATCTTCATCCTCGAAGCGCAGGAAGTGCTGGGCTTCGTGCTGGAGGCGCTGCCGCAGGCAGAAAGCCATCCCGACAGCCAGGAGACCCTGACCTTGCTGCGCCGCGCCTTCCACACGCTCAAGGGCAGCAGCCGCATGGTGAGCCTGGAGCGCTTCGCCGAGGCCGCCGCCGCCGTCGAGCGCACCATGAACCTGTGGCTGGCCGAGGCGCGCAGCGCCACGCCGGAATTGCTGGCGCTGCTGCGCCAGGCGCATGCGGAACTCTCCGGCTGGGTGGCCGACCTGGTCGCCGGCGGCAGCCCGGACCGCGACAGCGCGTCCCTGGTGGCCGCGGCCGCGCGCGTGCAGGAGGGCGGTGCGGCCGAGGACCTCCAGGTGCCGACGCTCGAGGACATTATCGTGCCGGCGCCGCAGCCCGGCACCGAACGCGTCGACGGGCTGGAGATTCCGCTCGGCCTGTACACGATCTACCTGGAAGAAACCGCAGCCCTGGTGGCACTGCTGGCCCAGGACTTCGACGCCTGGCGCGCGGAGCCGCAGCGGCGCGCATCGCCGGAAGCGCTGAAGGCGGCGCACACGCTGGGCGGCACCTCGTCCACGGTCGGCTACGCCGCGCTGCGCGAGCTTGCCCATGCGCTCGAACTGGTGCTGGAAAAGCTGGCGGCGCCCGGCCCCACGCTCGACGACAATGGGCGCGATCTGCTGGACGCGACGCTGTCGCGCGTGCGCACCATGCTGCAGGTGTTCACCCTCGGCGAACTGGCCCCGGCCCAGCCGGACCTGGTCGCCCAGCTCGGCAGCCTGCTGGAACGCCTCGCCAGCCAGCAGGCCGCCGCCGTCTACGGCGAAGTCGACCCGGACCTGGCCCAGCAGCTCGACGCCCTGTTCGCCAGCGCCTACGGCGAGCTGCTCGCGGCACCGCCGGCCATCGAAGTCGCGCCCGCCGAGCCGGAAGAACAGGCGCTGGCAAGTGCGGTGAGCGAGATCGACGACCTGTTCGACGCCTCGCTGGACCACCTGTTCGCCGCGCCGTCGCTCGACCAGGCCGCGCCGTCCACCGGGGCGCCGGCCTTCGTGCCGGTCACGCCGGACGAGGCGGTGCTCGACGCGGCGCCGGAAGCCGCGGCGCCCGCGCCGGCAGGCAGCGTGCTGGCCGCCGGCCCGGTCTTCAGCGACGAACTCGATCCCGACCTGCTGCCGGTCTTCCTGGAAGAGGGCGCCGACCTGTTCCCGCAGATCGGCAACGGCCTGCGCCAGTGGCAGCAGCATCCGCAGGACCACGCCGTCGCCCAGGGACTGCAGCGCGCGCTGCACACGGTGAAGGGCAGCGCCCGCATGGCCGGCGCGATGCGCCTCGGCCAGCACACCCACGAGCTGGAAACCCAGATCGAGAACATGGTGCATGCGGGGACCACCACCCCGGC
Source organism: Telluria sp. ZB4P36 (assembly GCF_059685865.1). NCBI lineage: Bacteria > Pseudomonadati > Pseudomonadota > Betaproteobacteria > Burkholderiales > Oxalobacteraceae > Telluria > Telluria sp. ZB4P36. The sequence goes on along the minus strand of NZ_JCASIE010000004.1, from coordinate 57,798 downwards.
CGCCTTCGACGAACTGCTGGCCAACTACGATCAGGCCTTGCTGCTGTTCGAGCAGCTGCAGCAACCGGCGAGTCCGGCCCGGGCCGCGGCGCCGGCAGCCCCCGAGCCGGCCGGCGGCCGGGCACCGCTGGTGCGCGTGCGCGCCGACCTTCTCGACCGCGTCGTCAACCAGGCGGGCGAAGTGTCGATCTCGCGCTCGCGCCTGGAAAACCAGGTGGGTTCGCTCAAGGGCGCGCTGTCGGACTTCTCGGAAAACCTCGACCGCCTGCGCCGCCAGATGCGCGAGATCGAGATGCAGGCCGAATCGCAGATCGCATCGCGATTGTCGATCGCCGGCGAGCGCGAATTCGATCCGCTCGAGTTCGACCGCTTTACGCGCCTGCAGGAACTGACGCGCATGATGGCCGAAAGCGTGAACGACGTGGAAGCCTTCCACGAAGGCCTGTCGCGCACCGTGGACAGCGCGGCGGAAGACCTGGCGGCGCAGTCGCGCATGACGCGCGACCTGCAGCGCGACCTGATGCGCGTGCGCATGGTGCCCTTCGCGAGCCTGTCCGAACGCCTGTTCCGGATAGCACGCCAGACCGCCAAGGAAACCGACAAGCGGGTCAACCTCGACATCCGCGGCGGATCGGTGGAAATCGACCGCAGCGTGCTGGAACAGATGGCCGCGCCTTTCGAACACCTGCTGCGCAACGCGATCGTGCACGGCATCGAGCCGCGCGCCGACCGTCTCGCGGCCGGCAAGTCGGAGACCGGCGAAGTGCTGGTGCAGGTGAGCCAGCACGGCAACGAGGTGGCGATCGTGTTCGGCGACGACGGGGCCGGGCTGGACCTCGACCGGATCCGCGCCAAGGCGCGCGATCTTGGCCTGGTCGGGCCGGATGCGGCCGTGTCCGACATGGACGCGGCCGAACTGATTTTCGAGCCGGGCTTCTCGACCGCCGACACGCTGACCGAGCTGGCCGGCCGCGGCGTGGGCATGGACGTGGTACGTTCCGAAGCCCAGGCCCTGGGCGGCCGCGTGGTGGTGACGACCGAGCCGGGCAAGGGTACGCGCTTCTCGATCCACCTGCCCCTGACACTGGCGGTGGCCCAGGTGGTGCTGGTGGCGAGCGCCGGCCGTACCTATGCGCTGCCCTCGACCCTGGTCGAGCAGGTGCTGCAGGTGCGCGATACCGACCTGGCCGCGGCGCAGGCTGCCGGCACGATTGCCGTGGCGGGGCAGCCGCATGCGCTGCACACGCTCGAGGTGCTGCTCGGCGAGGGCAGCGGCGGCGCGATGCAGCGCCTGAATCCGGTGCTGGTCGTGCATGGGGCGAGCGGGCGCATCGCGCTGCGCGTGGACGAGGTGCTGGGCAACCGCGAGGTGGTGGTCAAGAACATCGGCCCGCAGCTGTCGCGGGTGCCGGGCATTGCCGGCGCCACGGTGCTGGGAACGGGCGAGATCGTGCTGATCCTGGATCCGGTGGTGCTGGCCCAGCGTCCCGCCGCCCAGCCTGTCCTTGCCGCCGAGGAGGCGCCGCAGCCGGAGCGTCCGACCATCATGGTGGTGGACGATTCGATCACGGTGCGCCGCGTGACCCAGCGCCTGCTGGAGCGCGAAGGCTACCGGGTGATGCTGGCCAAGGACGGCGTCGACGCGCTCGAGCAGATCGAACTGGCGCGGCCCGACCTGATGCTGGTCGATATCGAGATGCCGCGCATGGACGGATTCGACCTGACGCGCGAAGTGCGCAGCAGGGAGCTCACCCGGGCCATCCCGATCATCATGATCACTTCGCGCACGGCGGACAAGCACCGCAATGTGGCGCTGGGGCTGGGGGTGAATGCCTATTTCGGCAAGCCGTACCAGGAACCGGTGCTGCTGGCGGCGATCGAGAGCCTGCTGGACAAGCAGAAGAACTGAGAGGCCGAGGGCTCAGCCCTTGGCCTTTTTCACCGCCCCGAACCGTTCCAGGGTCCGCTTCCTCGCGACGTCATGCTCGACAACGGGAAGCGGATAATCCTTCCCCAGCACCACGCCTTTGTCGGCCAGCACATCCTGCGCCACCAGCCAGGGCGCATGGATCTCCTTCGCGCTCAAGCGCCTGAGTGCCGGCACCCACGCCCGGATGAACTCCCCGTGCGCGTCGAAGCGCTGCGACTGCGCCACCGGATTGAAGATCCTGAACCACGGCTGGGCATCGCAGCCCGTCGACGCCGCCCACTGCCAGCCGCCGTTGTTCGAGGCCAGCTCGTAATCGTTCAGCTTCAGGGCGAAATAGCGTTCGCCGCGCCGCCAGTCGATCCCGAGGTCCTTGGTCAGGAAACTCGCGGTCACCATGCGCAGCCGGTTGTGCATGAAGCCCGTGCGGTTCAGTTGCGCCATCGCCCCATCCACCAGCGGGTAGCCGGTGCGCCCCTCGCACCAGGCCGCGAACAGTTCCTCCGCTTCCTCGCCGCTTTCCCACGCCAGGGCGTCGAAGGCCGGCTTGAAGGATTGCGTCACGACCTGCGGATTGCGCGCCAGGATCATCGAATAAAAATCACGCCAGATGAGTTCCGACAGCCAGACCGAGGCGCCGCTGCCGCCGGCGCCGTTTTCCATCATCTGCCGCGCCGTGCGCACCAGGTGGCGGATCGAGGTGGTGCCGAAGCGCAGGTGGGTCGACAGGCGTGAAGTGCCGTCCTCCGCAGGAAAATCGCGCGCCCGGCCGTAGTCCGCCAGGTGCGCAATGAAGCCTTCGAACAACTCCTCTGCGCCTTCCATTCCGGCGGGCAAGGGCGGCTCGCCATCTTGAAAGCCGATCTCGGCCAGCGAGGACAGGGCCGGCGTGTTGGCGGGCGGCGGCGCGAACGCATGCGCGTAAGGATCGACCGGATAGGCCGCCAGGGTTTCCGGCATGCTGGCCAAGCGCTTGAGCCAGGCGTTCTTGTAGGGAGTGAACACCGAGAACGGTCCCTTGGCCAGGGTCAGTACTTCGTCCTGCTCGAAAATGACCTGGTCCTTGAAACTCAGAAATTTCCTACCGTCGCAGGCAAGACGCTCGTTCATCCGTGCGTCGCGTTCCACCGCCTCAGGTTCATAATCGGTACAAACCAATACCGCGTCGACACCCAGTTCGGTGGCGAGCGCAGGGATCACTTCAAGAGGGCGGCCCTGCCGCACGATCAGATACCCGCCGAGCCGGCGCAGCTCGGCGTCGAGGCTGGCCAGGCTGGCGTGGATGAACCGCACACGGCGGTCGTCGCGCGGCAGCGGGTCGAGAATGTCGCTGTCATACACGAAAACGCAATACACACAATTGGACGACTTCAATGCCCGGTGCAGGGCTGCATGGTCGAATGCCCGCAAGTCGCGCCGGAACCAGACCAAAGAGTTGCTCATATTCATCATCGTGTGCGGGGTCAAGGTGGCGAAGGATTTTACTGGGTAGGATTCCTCCTAACGGTTCTGGGTTCGCCTTGCGCGGGACAGAGCCGGGTCGGTGATCGGGGTGCTTCCATGGGGTCCCGCCCCGATTCGGTGTAAACTATCGAAAAGCGTAATGTTGTTTTGTGGACACTTCATTAACCAGAGTGGGCCCATGTGAGAGTAAGCGTATGAAGAAAAGCAAAGTTGGCAGCACTCTACCGATGCCCGGCATGCCACCGGAACAGGACAAAGCGCTCGGAAAGATCGGCCCCTCACCTTCCGGGCTGGACCTTGCCAACCATTTCCTGATCGCGATGCCCTCGATCCAGGACCCGATCTTCGGCGGCACCGTGGTCTACGTCTGCGAGCACAATGAGAAAGGCGTGCTCGGCGTGGTCATCAACAAGCCGACCGACATGACGATGGAAGTGCTGTTCGACCGCGTCGACCTGAAGCTGTCCCCCGGGCTGCGCTCCTCGGTGGTGGACCAGCCGATCATGTTCGGCGGTCCGGTCCAGGACGACCGCGGCTTCGTGCTGCATTCGCCGGGCGGACGCTATTCGTCCTCGCTGACCGTCACCGACGACGTCGCCTTCACCACCTCGATCGACGTGCTCGAAGCCGTCGCCAGCGGCGCCGGTCCGGCCCGCATGCTGGTGTCGATCGGCTACGCCGGCTGGAGCCCGGGGCAGCTCGAGGAAGAACTCTCGCGCAACGGCTGGCTCACCGTGGGCGCCGACGCCCGTGTGCTGTTCGACCTGCCGATCGAGGAGCGCTATACCGCCGCCATCAAACTGCTGGGAATCGATCCACTCATGCTCGCGACTGAAGCCGGCCATGCATAAGGGGTTCGAACCCTGATGGTCGACATCGTTTTTGGTTTTGACTTCGGGGTCAAACGAATCGGCATTGCCATGGGCAACACCCTGACCGGACAAGCCCAACCGTTGACGGTCATCAAGGCCGTCGACAACGCCACCCGTTTCCAGGTCATCGGCGACTTGATCGAGCAATGGAAGCCGGCTCGCCTCATCGTGGGCGAGCCGCGCCATCCCGACGGCGCCGAACACGACATGACCCTGCGCAGCCGGCGCTTCGCCAACCAGCTGCACGGCCGTTTCAGCCTGCCCGTCGAACTCGTCGACGAGCGCTATTCGTCCGCCGTCATCCCGCAAATGCGCGGCGAGATCATCGACGCCAAGGCGGCCGCCATCATTTTGCAACAATACTTTGACGCTCATTGACCCTCATGCCAACATCTAATCACGTCTACGACGCGGAGGCGCTGTACCGCGAGCTGCTGGGCCAGGTCCGCGCGGGCCTGGACGGCGTGCTGGAGCCCGCCATCGTGGGCATCCACTCCGGCGGCGCCTGGCTGGCCGAACGCCTCGCGCGCGACCTCGACCTGACGCACCGCTTCGGCACCATCGACGTCTCGTTCTACCGCGACGACTACGCCAAGAAGGGCCTGCACCCGGACGTGAAGCCGACCCACATCCGCTTCGCGGTGGACGGCGCCACGGTGGTGCTGGTGGACGACGTGCTGCAGACCGGCCGCACCACGCGCGCCGCGATCAACGTGCTGTTCGACTACGGCCGCCCGGCCTGCATCCGCCTGGCGGCCCTGGCCGACCGCGGCGGGCGCGAGCTGCCGGTGGCCGCCGACTACGTCGGCACCCATGCCGAACTGGCGCCGCACCAGTCGCTGTGCCTGCAGCGCGACGATGCCGGCCAACTCTCGCTGACCATTGAAGAAGACCCGTCCCCTGCCGACCATGCCGAAACTGTTTAACAACCCGCAACTGAACAAGAACGGCGAGCTGCAACACCTGCTCACCATCGAAGGCCTGCCCAAGTCGGTCATCAACCACATCCTCGATACCGCCTCGAGCTTCGTGGGCATTTCCGACCGCGAGGTCAAGAAGGTGCCGCTGATGCGCGGCAAGAGCGTGTTCAACCTCTTCTTCGAGAACAGCACGCGCACCCGCACCACCTTCGAAATCGCGGCCAAGCGCCTGTCGGCCGACGTCATCAACCTGAACATCCAGGCTTCGTCCGCCAGCAAGGGCGAATCGCTGCTCGACACCATCGACAACCTGTCGGCCATGCACGCCGACATGTTCGTGGTGCGCCATGCGCAGTCGGGCGCGCCCTACCTGATCGCCAAGCACCTGATCGAGACCAACCAGTCCCACGTGCACGTCGTGAACGCCGGCGACGGCCGCCACGCGCACCCGACCCAGGGCCTGCTCGACATGTACACGATCCGCCACTACAAGAAGGACTTCACCAACTTGCGGGTGGCGATCGTCGGCGACATCCTGCACAGCCGCGTGGCGCGTTCGGACATCCACGCCCTGACCACGCTGGGCGTGCCGGAAGTGCGCGCCATCGGCCCGCACACGCTGCTGCCGGGCGGCCTGGCCGAGATGGGCGTGCGCACCTTCACCAACATGGATGAGGGCCTGAAGGACGTCGACGTCATCATCATGCTGCGCCTGCAGAACGAACGCATGAGCGGCGCGCTGCTGCCCTCGGCGCAGGAATACTTCAAGAGCTACGGCCTGACCCCGGAGCGCCTCGCCCTGGCCAAGCCGGACGCGATCGTGATGCACCCGGGTCCGATGAACCGCGGCGTCGAGATCGACTCGGCGGTGGCCGACGGCAGCCAGGCGGTGATCCTGCCGCAGGTGACCTTCGGCATTGCGGTACGCATGGCAGTGATGAGCATTTTGGCGGGAACCCACGGATGAAACACCATATCAAGAACGGCCGGGTGATCGACCCGGCGAACGGCATCGATCAAGTAATGGACCTGTTCATCGCCGACGGCGTCATCGCCGCCATCGGCCAGGCCCCGGACGGCTTCACGGCCGACCAGACCTTCGATGCCTCCGGCCTGGTGGTCGCCCCCGGCCTGGTCGACCTGTCAGCGCGCCTGCGCGAGCCGGGCTACGAATACAAGGCGACACTGGAATCCGAGATGAAAGCGGCGATGCAGGGCGGCGTGACCACCCTGGTCTGCCCACCGGACACCGACCCGGTGCTGGACGAGCCGGGCCTGGTCGAGATGCTCAAGCACCGCGCACGCATCCTGGACCAGGCCAACGTGCACCCGCTGGGCGCGCTGACCATGGGCCTGAAGGGCCAGTCGCTGACCGAGATGGCCGAGCTGACCGAGGCCGGCTGCATCGGCTTCTCGCAGGCCGAGGTGCCGGTGCTCGACACCACCGTGCTGCTGCGCGCCATGCAGTACGCCAAGACCTTCGGCTACACCGTGTGGCTGCGCCCGCAGGATGCCCACATCGGCCGCGGCGGCGTGGCCCATAGCGGGCCGCTGGCCTCGCGCCTGGGCCTGTCGGGCGTGCCGGTCATGTCCGAGACCATCGCCCTGCACACCATCTTCGAACTGGTGCGCGCCACCGGCGCGCGCGTGCACCTGTGCCGCATGTCGTCCGCGGCCGGCCTGGCCCTGGTGGCCGCCGCCAAGAAGGAAGGCCTGCCGGTCACCTGCGACGTCGGCGTGCACCACCTGCACATGACCGATGCCGACATCGGCTTCTTCGACCCCAACGCGCGCTTCAACCCGCCGCTGCGCAGCCAGCGCGACCGCGATGCGATCCGCAACGCCCTGCTGGACGGCACCGTGGACGCGGTCTGCTCGGACCACACCCCGGTGGACGACGACGAGAAACTGCTGCCCTTCGCCGAAGCCACACCCGGCTCGACCGGCCTGGAGCTGCTGCTGGCCCTGAGCCTCAAGTGGGCGGAAGAGCAGCGCAGCGACCAGGCCTTGTCGCAGGCGCTGGCCAAGGTTACCGTCGAGCCGGCGCGTGTCGCCGGCCTGCCGGCCGGCACGCTGTCGGTGGGCGCGGCGGCCGACGTGGTGGTGTTCGACCCGGATGCGCGCTGGAAGGTCGAGCGCAAGGCGCTGGCCAGCCAGGGCAAGCACACGCCTTTCCTCGGCTACGAACTGGCCGGGCAGGTGCGTGCGACGCTGGTGCGCGGCCGCGTGGCTTTCCAGCGATAAGCGGGGCGGGCGGCCGTCTCCGTGAAGCTGAGGCTTGCCCTGCGCCTGGCGCGCGTCATGGTCCACCTGGTGGCGGGCCTGGCGACCTGCGCCCTGGTGTTCCCGCTGGCGTCGCTGCGCATGCGCGAGCGCCTCACGCGGCGCTGGTCGCGCAAGCTGCTCGGCCTGTGCCGGGTGAGGGTCGAGCAGCCCGACGGCGCGCCCGTGCTCGAGCATGCGCTGATCGTCGCCAACCACGTGTCCTGGCTCGACATCTTCGTTATCAACGCGCTGCACCCCTGCCGCTTCGTGGCCAAGGCCGAGATCCGTTCCTGGCCGGTGCTGGGCTGGCTGGCCGCCGCCGCCGGCACGGTCTTCATCGCACGCGGCAACCGGCGCGAGCTGCGCCACATCTTCAAGGGCCTGGTCACGGTGCTGGAGCAGGGCCAGCGGGTCGCCTTCTTCCCCGAGGGGACCACGTCCATGCAGGGCCAGGTGCTGCCTTTCCACGCCAACCTGTTCGAGGCCGCCATTGACGCGAAAGTAGCGGTGCAGCCCTATGCGCTGTCCTATGTCGACGCGGCCGGCGCGTTCCACCCGTCCGTCGATTATGTCGGCGACACCAGCTTCGTCGACAGCCTGTTCACGATCCTGGAAGGCCGGCCGGTCATCGCACGCCTGCAATGCCTGGCGCCGATCGACGCCACCGGCGCGCATCGCCGCGAGCTGGCGCAGGCCGCGGAAGACGCCGTGGCGGCGGCGCTCCGCCGTGATATGTAAAACATATCACAGAGCAATAAATAATATACTGGACAACTCACAGCCTTGGCGTCACGCTGGTGCTTTGCACCATCGCTTCCCGAGGAGACCAGCATGCCCACCTACCGTTCCCACACCACCACCCAGGGCCGCAACATGGCCGGCGCCCGTGCCCTGTGGCGCGCCACCGGCATGAAGGACGGCGACTTCGACAAGCCGATCATCGCGGTGGTGAATTCCTTCACCCAGTTCGTGCCCGGCCACGTCCACCTGAAGGACCTGGGCCAGCTGGTCGCGCGCGAGATCGAGGCTTCCGGCGGCGTGGCCAAGGAATTCAATACCATCGCGGTGGACGACGGCATCGCCATGGGCCATGGCGGCATGCTGTATTCGCTGCCCTCGCGCGACCTGATCGCCGACTCGGTCGAGTACATGGTCAACGCCCACTGCGCCGACGCGATGGTGTGCATCTCGAATTGCGACAAGATCACGCCCGGCATGCTGATGGCGGCGATGCGCCTGAACATCCCGGTGGTGTTCGTGTCCGGCGGCCCGATGGAAGCGGGCAAGGTGGTCAAGGTGGTCAACAATGACCGCAAGATCATCAAGCTCGACCTGGTCGACGCCATGATCAAGGCCGGCGACAGCACGGTGTCCGATGCCGACGTGGCCGAGATCGAGCGTTCGGCCTGTCCGACCTGCGGCTCCTGCTCCGGCATGTTCACCGCGAATTCGATGAACTGCCTGACCGAGGCGCTCGGCCTGTCGCTGCCGGGGAACGGTACCATCGTCGCCACCCATGCCGACCGCAAGGAACTGTTCCTGCGCGCCGGCCGCCTGATCGTCGACCTGGCCAAGCGCCACTACGAAGGCGACGACTATTCTGTGCTGCCGCGTTCGATCGCCACCAAGGCCGCGTTCGAGAACGCGATGGCGCTCGACGTCTCGATGGGCGGTTCCACCAACACCGTGCTGCACCTGCTGGCGGCGGCGCACGAAGCCCAGGTGGAATTCACCATGGCCGACATCGACCGCATTTCGCGCCAGGTGCCCTGCCTGTGCAAGGTGGCGCCGATGACCGACAAGTACCACATCGAGGACGTGCACCGTGCCGGCGGCATCATCTCCATCCTGGGCGAGCTGGCGCGCGCCGGCCTGCTGGATACCTCGCTGCCGACCGTGCATAGCCCGACCATGGGTGAGGCGATCGAGAAGTACGACATCAAGCGCAGCGACGATCAAAGCGTGCACCAGCTGTTCCGCGCCGCCCCGGGCGGGGTGCCGACCCAGGTCGCGTTCTCGCAGTCCGAGCGCTTCGATACCAACGACCTCGATCGCAGCCTCGGATGCATCCGCGACCGCGAGCACGCCTATTCGCAGGACGGCGGCCTGGCGGTCCTGTACGGGAACATCGCCGAGAAGGGCTGCATCGTCAAGACCGCCGGCGTGGACGAGAGCATCCTGAAGTTCTCCGGCAAGGCGCGCGTGTTCGAAAGCCAGGACGCGGCCGTCGAAGCCATCCTGGGCGCGAATGTTGAAAACCCGGTCCATGCCGGCGACGTGGTCATCATCCGCTACGAAGGCCCCAAGGGCGGCCCGGGCATGCAGGAGATGCTGTACCCGACCTCGTACATCAAGTCCAAGGGTCTCGGTAAAACCTGCGCCCTGTTTACGGACGGGCGCTTCTCGGGCGGTTCCTCGGGCCTGGTGATCGGCCACGCCTCGCCGGAAGCGGCCGAAGGCGGCGCGATCGGGCTGGTGGAAGAGGGCGACATGATCGACATCGACATCCCCGCGCGCACCATCAACCTGCGCGTGAGCTTCGAGGAACTGGCGCACCGCCGCGGCAAGATGGAAGACCGCGGCGCGGCTGCCTGGAAGCCGGTGGCGCGCGAGCGCTACGTGTCGCAGGCGCTGCAGGCGTATGCGGCGCTGACCACCTCGGCGGACCGCGGCGCGGTGCGCGATCTCAGTCAGCTGCATCGCTGATCCCTACGATGGCCGGTTCGCCGGCCATCTACTTCTTCCCGCTGTGCTCCCGGTACTCGGGACAATCCACCTGCAGCAGCGAGCGGTCGTCCAGGCATACCGCCGTCAGCTTCCCGCCCCACACGCAGCCGCTGTCGAGCCCCACGAGGTTCGGCCGCAGCACCAGTCCCAGCGCCGACCAGTGCCCGAACACCACGGTGACGTCGGCGGTGCGCCGCTGCGGCAGATCGAACCAGGGCAGCAGCCCCGAACCCTCGGGCCCATTCTCGCTTTCCTTGTGCAGGAAATCCATGCTGCCGTCGGGCGCGCACAGGCGCATGCGCGTCAGCGCATTGACGATGCAGCGCAGGCGCGCCATGCCGGTCAGGCTGTCGCCCCACTGGTTCGGCTGGTTCCCGTACATCTCGGCCAGGAAGCCGATCCAGTCCTCGCCGCGCAGCACGGATTCGACTTCGTGCGCCAGCGCCATCGTCTGCGCCGCATCCCACTCGGGCGCGACGCCGGCGTGCACCAGCAGGTGCGCATCGACGAACATCGCCAGCGGGCGGTGGCGCAGCCACTGGATCAGTTCATCGCGGTCGGGCGCGGCCAGGATCTCGTCGAGCGTGTCGGAGCGGCCGGCGCGCTGCGCGCCGACGGCCACCGCGATCAGGTGCAGGTCGTGGTTGCCGAGCAGGGCTTCGACGCGGCCGGGGTTCGCTTCGGACAGCGCCTTCATGCGGCGCAATGCGGTCAGCGAATCCGGGCCGCGGTTGATCAGGTCGCCGACGAAGAGGATGCGCGGCTGCGCTTGGCCGTGACGCTGCGCGTCCTCGGCGATGCGCGCGATCAGGAGTTGGGCTTCATGGGCGCAGCCCTGCAGGTCGCCGATGGCGTAGGTTCGCATGTTGTTCTTATCGATGGGGTATTTGCGGATACTAAATGATTTCGCGCGGGGCCGCAGCGTATCGGATAAACGTGGCGCCGGCATTCGAACATGCGCGCATTTGATCCAGCCGAAGGACGCCGTGCACAATCGGATTCTGGCCCGGAATGCCCCATCTATTCCGGTACAATGGGTCACCATTCCAACGATAAGAGTGCCGTGGCTTTTTCCGCGGAGTCGCCGGAAACGACTCCACATGTGCACCGAAAGAATAATAAATGTTCTCCTTTTTCGTCAGTTTCGTATCCTGTGCGCTGCTGACCCTGCTGGTGATTAAACATGCGAAGCACAATGGCAGCGCGCTCGACTCCGATTATGAGGGCGTGCAGAAGTTCCATGCGCATCTGGTAGCGCGCATCGGCGGCGTGCCGATCTTTCTCGCGGTCTTATTCAGCGCCGCGGTGTCGACATTGCGCGAACCCGCGTTCGGCTCCTGGTTCGCGGCTTTGCTCGGATGCGCATGCGTCGCCATGGCGGGCGGTATCGTCGAAGACTATACGGGCCGCGTTTCGCCGGCGCGCCGCCTGCTGCTCACGATGCTCGCGGCGCTATTCGCGTATTACCTGCTGGGCGCGAAACTCGTGCGCCTCGATCTGCCCTGGGGCGTGCTGCCGCTGCAATTGAATCTCGTCGTGCTGCCGCTGACGGTGCTTGCGGTGGCGGGCATCGCGAATGCCGTGAACATCATCGACGGCTTCAATGGCCTGGCCAGCATGGTCAGCATTTGCATGCTGCTGTCGCTTGCGTATGTGGCCTTGCAGGTGGGGGACATGTTCGTGCTGGTGACTGCGCTGATCGTGGCCGGCGCCACCGCCGGCTTCCTGATCTGGAATTATCCGGTCGGCCTGATTTTCCTCGGTGACGGCGGCGCCTACTTCCTCGGTTTCATGCTCGGCGAACTCGCGCTGCTGCTGGTGATGCGCAATCCCGGCGTGTCCACCTGGTATGCCGCGCTGCTCCTGATTTATCCCGCATTCGAAACGATATTCTCCGCTTACCGGCGCATGTTCGTGCGCGGTAAATCGCCGGCACTGCCGGATGGAATTCACCTGCACAGTTTGATATTCCGCCGCATCGTGCAATGGACGGTGGGGCCGCGCGAAGCGCGCGCCCTGATGAAACGGAACGCGCGCACCTCGCCCTATTTATGGCTGTTTTCCCTGATGGCCGTCATTCCGGCGACGGTGTTCTGGAAAAACACAGCGGTGCTCATCTTCTTCAGTTTGTTGTTTATAATCAGTTACCTCTGGTTATATGCGCGTATTGTTCGATTTAAGTCGCCACGCTGGCTTTTTCTTCATAAGAAAAAGCGGAATTAAGATATTAATGTTAGTATATTGCGACATTTGGTGAGTATCTCGCCGTGCCGTTTCAAGCTTTAGAACGTTTAACAAAGCCCTCAGGGCAAGACGATACAACGCAGCAATGAGGGTAGGCGCTCTTGGTTTCAACCTTTCACTAACGAGGGAATAAAGATGGATCTGTCCAATATGTCCGTAGGCGATTTGCGCAACCTGCAAGAGCAAATCAAGCAGGAGATGAAGAAGCGCGAAGTCCAGGAAGTACAAAAGGCGCGCGAACAGATTCTGGCGATCGCGCAGAGTGTCGGCGTGCCCCTCAAGGACCTGCTGGCGACCGGTGGCCGTGGCGCCGGCAAAGCCAATTCGACCAAGGGCAATACGGTGGCCGTGCGTTACCGCCATCCGGATAACGAATCGCAGCAGTGGACCGGCCGTGGCCGCCAGCCGAAATGGGTCAAGGAATGGGTCGAAGGCGGCAAGTCGCTCGACAAGCTGCGCGTTTAATTCCTTCCCAAGCCGGCAGAGCCGGCCGTAAAAGCCGGCACCGCCGACTGTTACGCTCTTCCGCGCAAGCGGTTCGTCCCGTTCACACGGGACGCCGCTTGCCGCTACAATAGCTTCATTTGTCATTCCTCTAAGTTGCCATCCCGATAATTCGGCGCCGAGGTCTGGTTCTCACCAGCCGCTGCTTTCGCATGCCCGCGCCCCAGCTTTCCAAGGAAACCATGCTTGCTCTCTCCAAAACCATCTTCAAGGCCTATGACATTCGCGGCGTCATCGACAAGACCCTGGACGAAGGCATTGCCCGCCATATCGGTCGCGCATTCGGCGCCGCCGCACTGGCGAAGGGAGAGCGCAAGGTCGTGATCGGCCGCGACGGCCGCCTGTCGGGCCCGAGCCTGACTGCGGCGCTGGGCGAAGGCCTGCGCGACGCCGGCGTCGACGTGATCGACCTGGGCATGGTCGCCACCCCGATGGTGTACTTCGCCACCAACGTGCTCGACACCCGTTCGGGCATCATGGTCACCGGCAGCCACAATCCGCCGGACTACAACGGCTTCAAGATGGTGATGGCGGGCGAGGCGATCTATGGCGACGCCATCCTGGCGCTGCACGACAGCATCGCCGCCTACGACGGCGCTATCGCCGAACAGCGCGGCGGCTACGGCACCCACGACATCCGTGCCGCCTACCTCGAGCGCATCATTGGCGACGTCAAGATCGCCCGCCCGATCAAGATCGCGGTCGACTGCGGCAACGGCGTGGCCGGCGCCTTCGCACCGGACCTGTTCCGCGGCATGGGCTGCGAGGTCGTCGAACTGTTTTGCGAAGTCGACGGCCACTTCCCGAACCACCACCCGGACCCGGCGCATCCGGAAAACCTGCAGGACCTGATCAAGGCACTGCAGGATACCGACGCCGAGATCGGCCTGGCCTTCGACGGCGATGGCGACCGCCTCGGCATCGTCACCAAGGATGGCCAGATCATCTTCCCGGACCGCCAGATGATGCTGTTCGCAAGCGATGTCCTGTCGCGCAATCCGGGCGCCGAGATCCTGTACGACGTCAAGTGCACCCGCCACCTCGCCCCCTGGATCGAGAAAGCCGGCGGGCGCCCCCTGATGTGGAAGACCGGCCACTCGCTGGTCAAGGCCAAGCTGAAGGAAACCGGCGCCCCGCTGGGCGGCGAGATGAGCGGCCACATCTTCTTCAAGGACCGCTGGTACGGCTTCGACGACGGCCTGTACGCGGGCGCGCGCATGCTCGAGATCCTGACCAGGGAGCAGGATCCATCGGCGCTGCTCAACAGCCTGCCGATCGCCAGCAGCACCCCGGAACTGCACCTGCACCTGAAGGAGGGCGAGAACTTTACCCTGATCGACAGCCTGCGCGCCAATGCGGTGTTCCCGAGCTCCAGCAGCATCAACGGCATCGACGGCCTGCGCGTGGAATACCCGGACGGCTTCGGCCTGGCCCGTTCCTCGAACACCACCCCGGTGGTGGTCCTGCGCTTCGAGGGCGAGAACCCGGACGCCCTGGCCCGCATCCAGGCCGAGTTCAAGCAGGTGATCCTGGCCGCCAAGCCGGACGCCGAACTGCCTTTCTAAGTGAGCCGTCCTTGAAGATCCTGCTGGTGCGCGTCTCCTCGCTGGGCGACGTGCTGCACAACCTGCCGATGGTGGCCGACATCCTGCGCCACCATCCCGGCGCCACCATCGACTGGGTGGTGGAAGAGGGCTATACCAGCCTGGTGCGCCTGAACCCGCACGTACGCAAGATCATTCCATGGGCGCTGCGCCGCTGGCGCAAGAGCCTCGGCAAGGCCGAGACGCGGGCCGAGATCAAGGCCTTCTTCTCCAGCCTGCGCGAGGAAGAATACGACATCGTGTTCGATACCCAGGGCCTGCTCAAGACCGGCATCATCATGGGCGCCGCGCGCACGGTGCGCGGCGGCAGGAAGGTCGGCCTGGCCAACGGCAGCGAAGGTTCGGGCTACGAGGGCATCTCGCGTATCTTCCATACCCACAGCATTCCCCTGAACCCGCGCACCCATGCGGTGGCGCGCGGCCGCAAGGTGGCCGGGGCCGCGCTCGGCTACAACGTCGACGTCCCGCCCGATTTCGGCCTGCCGGCGCCGCAGACGGCCGCGCGCCCGGCTTTCCTGCCGCCTGAAGACTACGCGGTCTTCTTCCACGGGACCGCGCGCGCCGCCAAGAAGTGGCCGCGCGAGCACTGGATCGAACTCGGACGCGCACTGGCGCCGATGCCGGTGCTGCTGCCGTGGGGCTCGCCGCAGGAGCGCGACGAGGCCGATGCCCTGGCGGCCGGCCTGCCGAACGCGCGCGTGCTGCCGAAACTGTCGATGATGGACGCGGTCGCCGTGGCCCAGCATGCCCGCCTGGCGGTCGGCGTCGACACCGGCCTGACCCACATCGCTGCCGCCTTCGTGCGCCCGACGGTCGAGATCTACTGCGATTCGCCGAAGTGGAAGACCGAAGGCAACTGGTCGGACAAGATCGTCAACCTGGGCGACCTGGGCGCGCCGCCATCCGCGGCCGAGGTAATCGCGGCCGCGCGCCGCCTGCTGGAGGCCGTGTGAGCAGGTGGCTGTACTCGCTGGCCTGGTGGCTGGCGCTGCCGCTCGTGCTGGGCCGCCTGTGGTGGCGCGGCCGCAAGGAGCCCGGCTACCGCGCCCACTGGGCCGAGCGCCTGGGCCTTCCGCACGCCGCGCCGTCGACGCGCCCGACCCTGTGGGTGCACGCCGTCTCGGTCGGCGAGACCCGCGCCGCCGAGCCGCTGGTCGAGGCCTTGCTGGCGGCCTATCCCGACTCCCGCATCCTGCTGACCCACATGACGCCGACCGGGCGCGCGACCGGACAATCGCTGTTCGGCCACCATGGCGAGCGCGTGGTCCAGTCCTACCTGCCTTACGACACCGGCTTCATGGTCGCAAGCTTCCTGCGCCGCTTCACACCGCGCGTGTGCATCCTGATGGAGACCGAGGTGTGGCCGAACCTGGTTGCCGGCTGCGCCCGGGCCGGGGTGCCGGTGGCGCTGGTCAATGCGCGCCTGTCGGAACGCTCCCTGCGCCGCGGACAGAAGATGGGCGCCCTGATGACGGACGCCGCACAGGCCATCACCCTGGTAGCGGCGCAGACCGGGGCCGACGCGGCGCGCATCCGCTCGCTCGGCGCGCCCCGGGTCGAGCTGACCGGCAGCATCAAGTTCGACGTCGTGCCGCCGCAGGCTGCGCTGGAGAAGGGCGACTGGCTGCGCGCGCAGTTCGGCGCGCGTCCGGTGTTCCTGTGCGCCAGCACGCGCGAGGGCGAGGAAGCGCTGATCCTGGACGCCTGGCTGCGCGCGGCCGACAAGCCGGCCGGCGCGCTGCTGGCGATCGTGCCGCGCCACCCGCAGCGCTTCGATGAAGTCGAGAAGCTGGTTGCCGCGCGCGGCCTGCGCGTGCAGCGGCGCTCGCGCCTCGACGCCGGCATGGGCGAGGCCGAGGTCCTGCTGGGCGATTCGATGGGCGAGATGTTCGCCTACTATGCCGCCTGCGATTGCGCCTTCATCGGCGGCAGCCTGATGCCGCTCGGCGGCCAGAACCTGATCGAGGCCTGCGCGCTCGGCAAGCCGGTGCTGGTGGGCGAGCACACCTTCAATTTCGCCCAGGCGACCGAGGAAGCGGTACAGGATGGCGCGGCACTGCGCCTGCCCGACGCCGACGCCCTGGTGGCGGCCGCGCTGCGCCTGCTGGAAGACGATGCCGCGCGCACCAGGATGGGGGCGCACGCGCTCGCGTTCGCAGGGCGCCACCGCGGCGCCACCCTGCGCACGGTTGAACTCCTGCGGCGACTTATCCGGTAGCTTTTGCTACCATTCCGATTCGAGCTCGGATAATAACCAGGGGATGCGCAATGTTGTCGTTTAATCACCCGAGACCGGTCAACAGCAATAAACCCGTCGCCATGCTGGTGCAACAGCAGGCCGACGACAAGGTGCTGCACCTGCCCGTCAGCGAAGGTCCTCTGGACCTGCCGCTGCCATCCGCCACGCCGCCGGTTCCCTTATCCGAACTGCATTTCGTCGTGCGCTACACGCTCGGTGAATACGTCAGCTTCATGTGGCAGCACGGCGGTTTTCTCATCCGCCGCCGGCGCATCCGCTTCCCGGCCAGTCTCTACCTGCGCCTGAAAAGCACGCTCGGTGCGGCCTTCCATTTCGTCATGGCCGGCCGCGGACGGCGCACCTACGAATTCACCATCGACCAGCACGGCATCGTACGCACCAGCGGGGGCGTGACCCTGATCGGCTGGGAAGACGTGGTCGGTGTGCGCACCTATACGCGCGGCTTCATGATGGTGCTCAAGCGCGGGACCTTGCCGATTCCGTACCGGGCCCTGTCGGATGCGCAGATGGAGGCGATGAAAGAATTGGCCGCGGCGCGCCGCGATTCGCTGTTGTAATCAATCGCTGAACAACACCGGCATCTCGAGCGAGCGCTTCTTCAGCGCCAGCCGCGCCCCGTCGTAATCCGGATACACCTCGGCCACCGTGGCCCAGAAGCGCGGGCTGTGGTTCATCTCGCGCAGGTGCGCCAGTTCGTGCACGACCACGTAGTCCACCAGCGAGGGCGGATAGTGCATCAGCCGCCAGTTCAGGCGGATGTTCCCCTCGATCGTGCAGGAGCCCCAGCGCGAACCGGCCGACGACAGCGCGAAGGCCTGGTAGATCACGCCCAGCTGCGGCGCGAAGAAATCCAGGCGCTCCTTGAACAGGCGCTTGGCCTCGGCCTGGAACCACAGCTTGACGCGTTCCTTCAGCTGCCATTCCGACAGTCCCGGCACCACGCCGATCCACAGCTCGCGTGCTTCGGCATCGAACTGGCAGTGGCTGCGGGAAGCTTCTTCCAGGCGCAGGGTGATCTCGCCGCCCAGGTAGGGCAGGCAGGCGCCATCCTTCCATTCGACCGGCGCACGTTCCTGGCGCTGGGCGCGGCGCTCGCCGCGCTCCAGCAGCTTGGTCAGGATCCAGCGCTGCTTGGCGCGGATCGCGTTGTCGATGTCGATCTGGGTGCAGCGGCGCGGCGCGGTCACGCGCAGGCCGTCGTCGTCGATCATGAAGCCGATCGAGCGGCGCGTCGAACGGCGCAGGGCGTAGTCGACGGTGTGGGGACC
This sequence comes from Telluria sp. ZB4P36, assembly GCF_059685865.1. Taxonomy (NCBI): domain Bacteria; kingdom Pseudomonadati; phylum Pseudomonadota; class Betaproteobacteria; order Burkholderiales; family Oxalobacteraceae; genus Telluria; species Telluria sp. ZB4P36. Next base: position 39,743 of record NZ_JCASIE010000004.1, on the reverse strand, counting down.
GAGGACGATGCGCCTGAGCGGCGGCGCGCCCTCGCCGACGGGCGGACTGGGGATGAGATTGCGCGGCGCCGGAGGCGGCGCCTTGAAGAGAGGCTGCGAGGGCGGCGCCGGTTTATCCGAGGGCTTGAGCGCAGCGAAGAAGTCCTGTGCAAACAGTTCCAGCTGCTGCCCGTCGATCTTGGTGGCGCTCATGTCGTGCTGCGGCTTCGAATTCCTGATCTGGGCGCTGACGTCGCTCAGCCACCTCTGTAGACGTGGGGCGAGATAACGCGCATTTCGGATTCTATCCAATTTTCGACCTCTTGCATCATGCTGTCGGGGGTGTGGTTGTCTGGCGAAATCGGTTTGCCGATCGAGACCGTGATCAGGCCCGGGCGCTTGATGAACGAATTTTTCGGCCAGCACTCACCTGAATTATGCGCGATCGGGACGACCACCGTTTGGGTTTCGACAGCCAGGCGCGTACCGCCGCTCTTGTACTTGCCTTTCTGGCCCACCGGGATGCGCGTCCCTTCCGGGAACATGATGATCCACTGGCCGTCGGCCAGGCGGCGCTTGCCGTGCCTGACCACGTGGGCGAAGGCGTTCTTGCCCTGCGAGCGGTCGATCGGGATCATGCGCAGCAGCGCCATGCCCCAGCCGAAGAAGGGGATGTAGAGGATCTCCTTCTTGAAGACGTAGACCAGCGGCCGCGTGAGGTTCGGCAGCAGGAAGATGGTCTCCCACGCCGACTGGTGCTTGGACAGGACGATCGCCGGGGCGTCCGGCAGGTTCTCGTAGCCCTTGAATTCGTAGCGGATGCCGCAGATGACGCGGGCAGCCCAGATGATGAAGACGTTCCAGCGCGAGGTCACCCAAAAGCGCTTGTTGTAGGGCAGGGGCGCCGCCAGGAAGCACACGCAGGCCCACACCACGGTGGCCACGATCATGACGATCTTGAAGAGGAGGGAACGCAGGAACAGGCTGATGGTATGCAAAGGGGCTCCGGACAATGGACTGGTTCTGGATCTGTTTTTGTTACTCGGGCCGCTGTGCCGCGGTCTTGAGGAAGGCGTTCACCATCGAGGCGAGGTCGGGGAACACCTGGGTGCCCGGCGGCAGGCCGCCGGTCTGCCGCGTCTTCTCGCCCTTGCCGGTCAGGACCAGGTAGGGCAGGCAGCCCATGATGAAGCCGGCCTGCAGGTCGCGCAGCGAATCGCCCACGGTCGGCACGCCTTTCAGGCTCAGCTTATAGCGCTTGCTGATCTCCTCGAACATGCCGGCCTTGGGCTTGCGGCAGTCGCAGTTGTCGATCGCGGCGTGCGGGCAGAAGAAGATGGCGTCGATGTCGGCGCCGACCAGCTGGGCGCTGGCGTGCAGTTTCTGGTGGATCGCGTTCAGGGTCGTGATGTCGAACAGCTCGCGCGCGATGCCCGACTGGTTCGATGCGATCACGACCCGGTAGCCCGCCTGGTTCAGGCGGGCGATTGCTTCCAGCGAGCCGGGGATGGGAATCCACTCCGCCGGCGACTTGATGAAGTCCGGCGAATCGTGGTTGATGACCCCATCCCGGTCGAGGATGATGAGTTTCATGGCACTACCTTAATACTTAAGTTGCCAGCTTCGAGATATCGGCAACGCGGTTCATCATGCCGTGCAGCTTCGACAGCAGCGCCAGGCGGTTGTTGCGCAAGGAGATATCGTCGGCCATTACCATCACGTCGTTGAAGAAGGCGTCGACTTCTTCCTTCATCAGCGCCAGGGTCTTGAGGGCGCCGGTGAAATCGCTCTTGTCGAAGGCACTGCTCACTTCACCCTCGAGCGCGCCCATCTTGGCGGCCAGCGCGCTTTCCGCCGGCTCGACCAGCAGCTCCTGCCTGACCGAAGCGTCCTGGGGCAGGGCGTCCTCGTTCTTCTTCAGGATGTTGGTGATGCGCTTGTTGGCGGCGGCCAGCGAGCTCGATTCCGGCAGGGCGGCGAAAGCCTGCACCGCTTCCAGGCGCTGGACGACGTCGTCGACGCGGTCCGGGTTCTGGGCCAGCACGGCCTCGACCTCGTTCGGCGAGAAGCCGCGCTCGCGCAGCATGCCGCGCAGGCGGTCGAGCATGAAGGGGATGACTTCGGCGCGCGAGTCCTTGAACGCAGGCTGGTTATTGAACACCTCGCAGGCATCGTTCACCAGGTCCCACAGCGACAGCGGCAGGCGCTTCTCGACCAGCATGCGCATCACGCCCAGGGCGTGGCGGCGCAGCGCGAACGGATCCTTCTCGCCGGTCGGCTGCAGGCCGATGCCCCAGATGCCGACCAGGGTTTCCAGCTTGTCGGCCAGCGCGACCGCCAGGCCGGTATTGGTCGAGGGCAGGGCGTCGCCGGCGAAGCGCGGCTGGTAGTGTTCGGAGGCGGCCAGGGCGATTTCCTCGTGCTCGCCGTCATGGCGGGCGTAATAGGTGCCCATGATGCCTTGCAGCTCAGGGAACTCGCCCACCATGTCGGTCAGCAGGTCGGCCTTGGCCAGGCGCGCGCCGCGCTCGGCCAGCGCCACGTCGAAGCCGAGGCGGCGCGCGATGGCGGCGGCCAGGGTCATGACGCGGTCGCTGCGGTCGGCCTGGGTGCCCAGCTTGTTGTGGTAGACCACGTTGGACAGCTGCGGCAGGCGCGACTCGAGGGTTTTCTTCTTGTCCTGCTCGAAGAAGAACTTGGCGTCCGACAGGCGCGGACGCACCACGCGCTCGTTGCCGCCGATGATGGCGGACGGATCGTCGGTCTGCAGGTTCGACACGATCAGGAAGCGCGAGCGCAGCTTGCCCGCGCTATCCGTCAGCGCGAAGTATTTTTGATTGGTCTGCATCGTCAGGATCAGGCATTCCTGCGGCACGGCCAGGAATTCTTCCTCGAAGCGGCATTCGTACACCACCGGCCATTCGACCAGGGCGGCCACTTCGTCGAGCAGGGATTCCGGCATCAAGACCTGGTCGCCGGCAGCCTTTTCCAGCAGCTGGCGGCGGATGCTTTCCTTGCGCGCTTCGGCGGACGACAGCACCTTGCCTTCGTTTTCCAGCACGGTCGCATACTGGTCGGCGTGCGGGATGGCGATCTTCTCGCCGTGCGACAGGAAGCGGTGGCCCATGGTCTGGCGGCCGGCTTCCAGGCCCAGCAGCGTCAGCGGCAGCACCGCTTCGCCATGCAGGGCGAGCAGCAGGTGCACCGGGCGCACGAACTGCACGGTGGCGCCGTCCGGGCGCTGGTAGCTCATGACCTTCGGGATCGGCAGCTTGGCCACGGTGTCGGCCAGCACGTCCTGCAGGGCGCCGGCGAGCGCGCTGCCGCTCGCGGTGTAGGTGTAGAAGAAGGATTCGGCCTTGCCGTCCTGGGCGCGTTCGAGGTCGCTGATCTTCAGGTCGGGGAAGCCCAGCGCGGCCAGCTTCTTGGCCAGCGGCGCGCTCGGATTGCCGTCCTTGTCCAGGGCGACGGAGAGCGGCAGCACCTTTTCGCGGATGCTCTTGTCGGGCGAGGTGCCGCGCACGTTCGTGATGGTGACTGCCAGGCGGCGCGGGGTGGCGTGGGTGGTGACGGCGCTGCCCGCTTCAAGGAAGTCGCGCGCCTTCAGGCCGTTGGCGATGCCGGTGGCGAATGCGGCGCCGAGCTTGACGAGGGCCTTCGGCGGCAGTTCTTCGGTCTGGATTTCGACGAGGAGAGTCTGGTTCATATTCGGTCTTGTTCTAATCAGGCTGCGGCCTTGTCGGCACCGGGGAGCATCGGGAAGCCCAGCTTCTCGCGCGAATCGTAGTAAGCCTGCGCAACCAGGCGCGACAGCGTGCGTACGCGGCCGATGTAGGCGGCGCGCTCGGTCACGGAGATGGCGCCGCGCGCATCCAGCATGTTGAAGCTGTGCGAGGCCTTCATGATCTGCTCGTAGGCCGGCAGCGTCAGCTGCAGCTCGACCAGGCGCTTGGCCTCGGCTTCATGGTTGGCGAAGGCCTGGAACAGCAGCTCGGTATTCGCGTGCTCGAAGTTGTAGGTCGACTGCTCGACCTCGTTCTGGTGGAAGACGTCGCCGTAGCTCAGGGTCTTCTTGACCCCGTTCTCTTCCCACTCGGTCCAGACCAGGTCGTACACGTTCTCGACGCCCTGCAGGTACATGGCCAGGCGCTCGATGCCGTAGGTGATCTCGCCCAGCACCGGCTTGCAATCGAGGCCGCCGACCTGCTGGAAGTAGGTGAACTGGGTGACTTCCATGCCGTTCAGCCAGACTTCCCAGCCCAGGCCCCAGGCGCCCAGGGTCGGGCTTTCCCAGTCGTCCTCGACAAAGCGCACGTCGTTCTTCTTGAGGTCCAGGCCCAGCGCCTCGAGCGAACCGAGGTAGAGGTCGAGGATGTTTTCAGGCGCCGGCTTGAGCACCACCTGGTACTGGTAATAGTGCTGCAGGCGGTTCGGGTTCTCGCCGTAGCGGCCATCCTTGGGGCGGCGCGAAGGCTGCACGTAGGCGGCACGCCAGGGTTCCGGGCCGATCGCACGCAGGAAGGTACCGGTGTGGAAGGTGCCGGCGCCGACTTCCATGTCGTAGGGCTGGAGCAGTGCGCATCCCTGCTTGTCCCAGTAGGACTGCAGGGTCAGGATGATTTGTTGGAATGTGAGCATGTGTAGGGGGCTGCGGCGCCGGGCGCCGCGGTCACGATAGTTTGCCAAATAACCAATTCTACTAAGTTTTACCGCACCTCTGGGGGCGATTCAACTCAGCCGTTTGAATTGGTGCTGTTATTTTTGTACCGGCGGCCGGCCAGCCAGGCGCCGAGCAGCATCAGGCCGCAGAGCAGCAGGAAGGCCAGGTTGCCGGCGCGGACATACGGGGTCAGGCCTTCGGTGCCGCGCACGGTCGCCGACAGGACGCCGCGCTCGTAGAAGGGCAGGCGTTGCACCACGTTGCCGCGGCCGTCGATGACGGCGGTGGCGCCGTTGTTGGTCGAGCGCAGCATCGGGCGTCCGGTCTCGATCGCGCGCATCTGCGAGATCTGCAGGTGCTGCGGGATCGCCACCGAATCGCCGTACCAGGCCAGGTTCGACACGTTCAGCAGCAGCGTCGCCGGGCGCGGTGCATTGCGCAGCTGGGCGGCGATCTCTTCGCCGAAGGCATCCTCGTAGCAGATATTCGGCAGCACCAGCTGGTCCTTCACCGGGAAGGGCGCCTGCAGGGCCGGGCCGCGGGTCTGGTCGCCCAGCGGGATGTGCATCAGGTCGGTGAACCAGCGGAAGCCCGGCGGGATGAATTCGCCGAAGGGCACCAGGTGGTGCTTGTCGTAGCGGTAGGGCGGGGAGCCCGGTCCGAAGGCGATCACGCTGTTCGAATACTGCGTCGGGCTGTCCGCGGTCGGAATGCCGATCATCAGGTGGCTGCGCGTCTGCGCGGCGAAGTTTCGCAGACCGGCCAGGTACTCGGGCGCCAGCTGCTGCGGCGTGACGGGAATCGCGGTTTCCGGCGTGGCGATCAGATCGGCCGGCGCCGCCGTGATCATGCCCTGGTAGCGCCCGACGATGTCGACCAGGTAGGCCATGTCGAACTTCTGGTCCTGCCTGACGTCGCCCTGCAGCAGGCGCACGGTGATCGGCTGGCCCACTTCCTGGGTCCATGTGATGTGCTGCAGGCCGAAGCCGGCCGCCATCACGGCCGCGAACAGGCCCAGTGCCGGCCAGCGCGCGCGCTGGGTCAGCATGACCAGGCAGCCGGCGCAGACGGCCGCCAGCACGCCGAGACCGTAGACGCCGACGAGCGGCGCGTAGCCGCTGAGTGGCGACACGTTGTGGGCATAGCCCGAGGCCGCCCATGGGAACCCGGTGAAGACCCAGCCGCGCATCCATTCCGACACGCCCCACACGCTTGGGAGCACCAGCAGCACGAAGGCGCTGACAGGCAGCGACCACTTGCGGCGCAGCCAGCTGGCGACGCCGCCGGCAAAGGCGCCGAACAGGCCCATATACAGGCCGAGCAGGGCGATCGCGATCGCACCCAGGATGGCGGGCAGGCCGCCGAAGCGGGTGACGGCGATGTACAGCCAGTGCATGCCGGCCACCGACCAGCCGAAACCGAAGGCCCAGCCGAGCCACACGCCGCGGCGCGTGGAGGTGCCCATGCCGACCTGGTAGAAGAAGTAGGCCAGCGCCAGGAACTGAAGCGGCCACCAGCCGAAGGGCTGGAAGGACAGCAGGGAACTGCTGCCTGCCAGCGCCATCGCTACCTGCGCCTTCGGCGAAGGCCTGGTGCCGCGGATTGCTGGATCGGGGGCAGTGGTGGACTGGGTACGGCGGCGCAGCATCAGTCGTGGTCGTCTTCGGCGTAGGGCAGCTTCTCGACCAGCAGCACGTGGATCTGGCGCGCATCGGCGCGCAGCACTTCGAAGCGCAGGTTCTGGAGGTCGAACACTTCGCCCTTGTGCGGCATGCGCCCGAGGTGGCTGGCCACCAGGCCGCCGATGGTGTCGGCATCGTCCTCGGGCAGGTCGGCGCCGACTTCTTCGTTGAACTGCTCGATCTCGGTCAGCGCCTTGACGCGCCAGCGCGGGCCGAGTTGGCCTTCCTTGATCGACAGGACATTGTCTTCGTCTTCGTCGAAGTCGTACTCGTCCTCGATGTCGCCGACGATCTGCTCGAGCACGTCCTCGATGGTGATCAGGCCGGCGACGCCGCTGTACTCGTCGACGACGATGGCCATGTGGTTGTGGTTGGCGCGGAAGTCGCGCAGCAGCACGTTCAGGCGCTTCGATTCCGGGATGAAGATCGCCGGGCGCAGCATCTTGCGCACGTCGAAGGCATCCTCGGCGTAGTAGCGCAGCAGGTCCTTGGCCAGCAGGATGCCGACCACCTTGTCGCGCTCGCCTTCGATGGCGGGGAAGCGCGAGTGCTGGGTCTCGAGCACGATCGGCAGCCACTGCTCGATCGGGTCGGTAATGTCGATCACGTCCATTTGCGAGCGCGGGACCATGATGTCGCGCACGGACAGGTCGGATACCTGGAACACGCCCTCGATCATCGAGAGTGCGTCGGCATCGATCAGCTTGCGCTCGTGGGCTTCGTGCAGGACTTCGAGGAGTTCTGCGCGGTTTTCAGGCTCGGGGGAGATGAGTGCGGTCAGCCGTTCGAACAGCGACCGGTGGGGTTTGGCGTCCGATCGGACGTCACTGGGATACTCGGGCATAGTTGGCGTGAAGCCGTTGTTGCGATGGGTATAGGATACACCAAAAGGGCGATGGCCCATAATGCATGCCGTTCACGGCATGTTGACGTACGGAAAGAGCGGGATGCGGATTCCCGCCCTTCCGTTCACTCTTCGTACGGGTCCGGATAGCCGAGCACTTCCATGATGTCGCGCTCGAACTGCTCCATCTCGTCGGCTTCCTCGTCGTGCTCGTGGTCGTAGCCCTGGGCGTGCAGCACGCCGTGCACCACCAGGTGGGCCGCGTGTTCCTCGACCGTCTTGCCCTGCTCCTCGGCTTCGCGCTGCAGCACGTCGGTGCACAGGATGATGTCGGCCTGGGTCGGGTCGTCCTCGCCCAGTTCCTCGCCCTCGTTGTAGGCGAAGGTGAGGACATTGGTCGCGTAGTCCTTGCCGCGGTACTGGCGGTTCAGCGCCTGGCCTTCCTCGGCGTCGACGAAGCGGATCGACAGCTCGGCCGGGCCGAGCAGGGCGGCTTCCACCCAGCGCCGCAGCATGTCTTCGGTCAGCTCCTGCGCGAGGCGGGTGTCGGCGTACTGGACTTCGAGATCGAGCCTATGTTTTTTTTCTTGCATTTTTCACGGGGGTCGGTTTGGGAAGGGCGGCCAGTTCCTCGACCGAGGAATTGGTTTCGTAGGCGTCGATGATGCGCGCCACCAGCGGATGGCGTACCACGTCCTCGCTCGCGAACTGGGTGAAGGCGATGCCGCGCACGTTCTTCAGCACGTGCATCGCGTCCACCAGGCCGGAACGCTGGGATTTGTGCAGGTCGACCTGGGTCACGTCGCCGGTGATCACGGCCTTGCTGCCGAAACCGATCCGGGTCAGGAACATCTTCATCTGCTCGACCGTCGTGTTCTGGGCTTCGTCCAGGATCACGAAGGCGTGGTTCAGCGTGCGGCCGCGCATATAGGCCAGCGGGGCGATTTCGATCACCTGCTTCTCGAACAGCTTCTGGGTGCGGTCGAAGCCGAGCAGGTCGTACAGGGCGTCGTACAGCGGGCGCAGGTAGGGATCGACTTTCTGGCTCAGGTCGCCCGGCAGGAAGCCCAGGCGTTCGCCCGCTTCCACCGCGGGGCGGGTCAGGATGATGCGCTTGACCGCGTCGCGCTCCAGCGCATCGACCGCGCAGGCCACCGCCAGGTAGGTCTTGCCGGTGCCGGCCGGGCCGACGCCGAAGCTGATGTCGTGCTCGAGCGCGGCCTTCAGGTACTGGATCTGGTGCGGGGTGCGGCCGCGCAGGTCGCTGCGGCGGGTCTTCAGGGTGGGACTCACCAGCTCGGAGGCTTCCTCGCCTTCGGTGTCGTCCTCCTTCACTTCCTTGGCGGCCGGCTCCTGCGCATCGGCCTCGCCGGGCATGCGCGGCTTCAGGCCGGAACGCTGCTCCACCAGGGCCAGCTGCACTTCCTCGATCGGCACGACCTTGTTGGCCACCGCGTAGAAGCGTTCCAGCAGTTCGACGGCGCGCTCGGCATTGCTGCCGCTGACGATGAATTTCTCGCCGCGCCGGAAGATGGTGACGTCAAGCGCGGCCGAGATCTGGCGCAGGTTCTCGTCGAGCGGGCCGCACAGATGGGCAAGCCGCGAGTTGTCGAGCGGCTCGGGGATGAAGTACGAAGGCTGGGTAGGTGTGTTTTTCAACTGGCTTTGGCAATCGTATCTGAGTTGGCGACGAGTTCGCCGCGGAGGAAGTAGTCATGGCTGGCAGTGATCCGGACGTCGACCAGTTGGCCGACCAGGGAGTCGCCCGCCATGCCGGGTTCGAAAATGACTGCCCGGTTGTTCTCGGCACGGCCCTGCAGCAGGCCCGGGTCTTTCTTCGGCGGACCCTCGACCAGCACGCGCTGGACGCTGCCGACCATGGCGGCGCTGTACTTGCGGGTATTCGCGTCGATCAGGGCCTGCAAACGCTGCAGGCGCGCCAGCTTCACTTCATGCGGCGTGTCGTCCTCGAGATTGGCGGCCGGGGTGCCCGGGCGCTTGCTGAAGATGAAGCTGAAGCTGTTGTCGAAGCCGACGTCCTCGACCAGTTTCATCATGGCCTCGAAGTCGGCATCGGTTTCGCCGGGGAAGCCGACGATGAAGTCGGACGAGAAGCTCATGTCCGGACGCAGCGCGCGGATGCGGCGGATGATCGACTTGTATTCGAGGGCGGTATAGCCGCGCTTCATGGCGCCGAGCACGCGGTCGGAACCGTGCTGCACCGGCAGGTAAATATGGTTCACCAGCTGCGGGATGCGCGCGTAGGCGTCGATCAGGCGTTGGGTGAATTCCTTCGGGTGGCTGGTGACGTAGCGCAGGCGCGCGATGCCGGGGAGGTCGGCAATGTATTCCAGCAGCAGGGCAAAGTCCGCGACTTCGCCGCCTTCCATCGTGCCCCGGTAGGCATTCACGTTCTGGCCCAGCAGCATGATTTCTTTCACGCCCTGGGCGGCCAGACCGGCGCACTCGGTCAGCACGTCCTCGAAGGGACGCGAGACTTCCTCGCCGCGGGTATAGGGCACCACGCAGTAGCTGCAATATTTACTGCAGCCTTCCATGATCGAGACATAGGCGACCGGGCCTTCCACCTTGGCTGGCGGCAAGTGGTCGAACTTTTCGATTTCCGGGAAGCTGATGTCGACCTGGGCCGTGCCGCTGCTGCGGCGTTCGCGGATCAGTTGCGGCAGGCGGTGCAGGGTTTGTGGACCGAACACCACGTCCACGTGCGGCGCGCGCCTGACGATGGCTTGCCCTTCCTGCGAGGCCACGCAGCCGCCCACGCCGATCACCAGGTCAGGCTTGTCGCGCTTGAGCGCCTTGAAGCGGCCCAGGTCGGAGAACACTTTCTCTTGCGCCTTTTCGCGCACCGAGCAGGTGTTCAGCAGGATGACGTCGGCATCTTCGGGCGAGTCGGTCCGGACCAGTCCTTCGGCAGCGCCGAGGACGTCCGCCATCTTGTCCGAATCGTATTCGTTCATCTGGCAGCCGAAGGTCTTGATGAATACTTTTTTCTGCATGGAGTGCTGTATGAAAGGAGAGAGCTGATGCCTGGGCAAAAGAGGTGTTCAGTTTACCGTAAATCCCCGTCCGGCCCCGCAAGAGACGAAACCGGGTCTGGCATGGACGAAATTCTCATGCTGTTTGGAACTATAAGTTTCTTAACCTAAAGTCGTTGCCAGGCTGTTCAGATTGTTAAATAAAAGCTGACTAAGAAAAGCATCAAATCCATTGAAAAATGTCATGCCAGATTCGATTCTTTCTTCTTGTGAATCAACGAGTTCGGTGTAACTTCTAAGTAGGAAAATTTATTCCGGAAATCTCTTGCGTGCGCCACAAATAATCCCCATGTGCTGAAATGCCTATGTGACAAGCTTTCCGCACGATAGCTTGATTTCTGACAAGGAGTCACATGCGCCGCTCGGATGTACTGTGGACGTATGAGCCTGATAATTTGTTTGAAAGACAAGTGCGCATGCGGAGAGGGTACGCGGGGGCATGCAATCCGGACCGTTTCTTAAGGAGTTCTTCAGGCGCGACCTGTTTAATTTCCGAAAGGTTGTCCGGGAACTTATGTTGACGAAGTGGTCTTTAACAAAAGTTCGTGAAGGAACTATTTTAACCAAACTAAAGAGGTAAACATCATGGCACAACAGCATCATGCTCTGTCTTCGCAAGAAAGCTACAACCCGAACCACCTGCTGGATATCCTGCTGGGAAAGATGCAGCTGAAGAACGACGCCGCGCTGTCGCGCATGCTCGAAGTTGCGCCGCCAGTGATCAGCAAGATCCGCCACCACCGCCTGCCGGTCGGTGCATCGCTGCTGATCCGCATGCACGAAGTGACGGGGATGAGCATCCGTGACCTGCGCGACCTGATGGGCGACCGCCGCACCAAATACCGCCTGTCGGATGCCCAGGGCCGCCCGAAGCCAGAAGAGAAGGCAGCCCAGGCAGCCGCCGCAGCGGCAGCGCAGCAGCAACAGCAGCCGCAACAGCAGCAAGCTAACGAAGCAAACCCGTCGACCGGCAATTATGCCCACTGATGCCGTCGGCATGACAGCCGCACCTGTCATGCCTTCGGCGCCAGCGGGCTGCGGCACCGCGCGCTAAGCGCAGTGCCGCGCCGGCTCGGCCGCATCCCTCCTGCGCAGCGCTGTTCAGCTGATCCCCTGCGCTTTTTTCCTCAGGCCATCAAGATGGCCGACATTTCCTCGTACTGCAGTTCGGTTTCGTGGAACACCTGCAGCCAGGCGTCTTCCGGCATGCCCAGCGCCGTCCAGGCGACCGAGGACACGTGCGGCACCAGCTCGTCCGGATTGCCGGCCAGGTCCAGTGCATGCACGACCGCGCTGGCCACGTGCACGATGGTCGCCAGGAAGCCCGCGCCCGGCGCTTCCGGCGTGTGGTGGAAGGCGATCGCCTGGCGCAGGGTGTCGGAAAACTGCCAGTGCACGGCCAGCGCCACGCCGGCGTCGACGTGGTCCAGGCCCAGCAGGGCGCGTTCGGCATCGATCAGCTCGCTGTCATTCTTGTCGCGCAGCGACAGCACCGCCTGGTAGCGCTCCGGGAAGCGCGACACCAGCACCAGCCGGCCGATGTCGTGCAGCAGGCCGGCGGTGAAGGCGACATCCGCATTGAAGCGCACGCGCCGCGCCAGCGCACGGGCGCAGGCGGCGCTGGCGATCGAGTGGCGCCAGAAGGCCTTGTCGTTGAAGCCGGGGCAGCGGCCGGCCGGGAAGCAGCCGGTCAGTGCCGCCGCGGTGATCAGCTTACGGGTGGCCTGGAAGCCGAGGAAGGTCATGGCCTGCTGGATGGTGGTTGCCTTGACCTGCAGGCCGAAGGCCGAGGAGTTGGCCAGGCGCAGGGTCTTGGCGGTCAGCGCCGGGTCGTTCGATACCTTCCTGGCCAGCACGGACATGTCGATGTCTTCCTGATCGATGCTGCCGAGCAGTTCCATCACGACGGCGGGCAACGAGGGCAGGTCGTCTACGTCGCCAAGCAAGTCTGCAGCGGGATTCATGGCGCCACCTCGCGCTGCAGGCGGTAATCCTCGACGTAGCGGCGCAGCAGGCCGGTGGCCCAGTCGGCGTGGTCGTCGCGGTCGTTGTGGCGGAACAGACGGTCGAGGCGCTTCTGGACCGCGTCCGGATCGGGCTGGGCGAGCGCGACGGCGCGCACGATCGGTGCCGCGCCGACGCCATGGCGGGACAGGGACAGGATCGTCGCCTCGCTCAGCACGGCGCCCTCGGCCAGCAGCACGTGGCCATGCGCATCGAGCAGCGCATCGGCGAGCACCATGCCCGGATACAGGTGCGCCAGCGGCACCAGTTCGTAGCTATCGCTCATTTTTCCTCCTGTTAATTCCAGACGATCTTATCACCCGTGTGTTCAGGCGGGCCCGTCCTGGCGCATCGAAGCGACGAATGTTGTACGCTTGCAAGCCATCTGGAAAGGAAACTATGAAACTGTGTGAGCAATGCGCCACGCCGGCACGGCCTCGGGTAGGATCGCGCCCATGACCAGCCAGTGCTACATCGCATTCCTGCGAGGAATCAACGTCGGGCGCGCCAAGCGGATTGCCATGGCCGACCTGCGCGTACTGGTCGAGGGCCTGGGCTATACCGGCGTGCGCAGCGTGCTCAACAGCGGTAACGTGGTGTTCCGGGCCGCCGGCACCAGCGCGCAAGAGGCCGCCGCCGCGATCGAGGAAGCGTTGGTGCTCAAGCTCGGTGTGGCGGCGCGCGTGTTCGTGCTCGAGCACGGGGAACTGGACGCCGTCATCGATGGCAATCCGCTGCTCGGCGTGGCGACCGACCATTCCCGCCTGATCGTCTTCCTGCTGGGTGAAACGGCGCAGCGCGAGAAGCTGGCCGAACTCGACAGCCGCGACTGGGGCTGCGAACAGCTCGCGCTGGGCGAACGCGCGGCCTATGTCTGGTGTCCGGAAGGGATGCTGGACAGCGCAGCGGCGACGTCTTTGGGGAAACTGCTGGGGGATGGGAGCACGTCCCGGAACTGGAACACCCTGATGAAGCTGCAGGCCCTGTGCAGGGAGGCGTGAAGGGCCGGCATCGCCTTTGCGGAGGACGCAGGGCTGCCGGGAACTTCAGCAGCGGCCGGACAGCTTGCCCGGCCGCACATGACATCAATGCCGATGCACGAGGCGATGCTGCATCACTTGACGCATCACTTAAATTTCTCGCTGCTGTCGCGGCCCGCCTTGTAGCCGATCAGGATCAGCCCCAGCAGCATCATCGCGAACACTTCCGGTTCAGGCAGTTCCGACATGTTGGCCGGCGGGGCAACGATGTCCTGGCGCTGGGTGACCGACAGGTTGCGTACCGGTTGCTGCACCCGTACGACGGCATGGTTGGCGCCAGCGAGATCGATCACGGCAGCTTGCGCGGGACTGCCGAGGCAGATCGCCAATGCTGCTGCAAGTGCATATCTGTTCATAGCCGTTCCTCTTACTTTTCCTGTTGCTCGTTCCGACGTGGCGGGCACGGCTTGCAGCCGAGCCCAGGCGACCCTATATAAGGAGGGTCGCAACATCCTGAAATCAGCATATCAAAAACAGATGAATTGCCGCGCCCAATTGAATTGCTGAGTTGCGTAAAGAAGTCATCAGGATGCTGGCAGATGAGCACATGTTGCGCTCAATCAAAGAATCGGCAGTGTCGCAAATTAACCTCGCACCCATCCTGACAGTATTGCAATGCGATGATCGGTTTGTAATGCTGTTTTAGCAAAGATATCGGGCATTTTTAAATGTTCGATAATCTTTGCTAATCATCTGCCAATATTTTTGCTTATCTATTTATTCACTATCGTTGCGATCGTCATTTTTTTCGCTGCACGGTATACACCTCGGTTTTTTTTGCAGGTATAGTCTCCTTATCCCATTGCCTTCGGGCATCAAAACAATACCAAACGTACACGTTTGGACCCGAGAGCGGCCCCTGCGCCGCAGCCGATCCCGCGAGAGACCACGCCGGCACGGCACCCAGAAGCACCGCTGTCCGACTCAACCTTTAGAGATCAATCGATGCCGAATTTCGCCCAACTTCAGCTTGCCTTCAAAAACGCGTTCAAGAGCACGGCCGTGCGCATCGCCCTCGCGGCGCTGCTCGGCATGATCGCGGCTGTGGCAGTCTGGAAATCGAATGTGCCCCAGGATCCGAATCCTGTCGTGCATTCGCAAAATATTGCAGAGATCACCGAGCTGGCCACGCAAAAGGGCCGCCTGGATTACCTCCTGATCGCCAAGCCGCTGTCGGAATCGCCGCGCTACGTCTATAAATTCAAGGACGCGGCCGCGATCCACGTGGTCAAGCTGCCGAGCACCTCTCACCTGTCGCTCGAGCGTGAAGTGCTGCTGAAGAACGCGATTCCATACTCGATCGCCAAGGACGACTACCTGGCCAGCCACGAGGCCGTGATGGACGACGGCGCCACCGCGCTGGAAAAGACCGGTACCTTCTTCAAGAATTACGGCCTGAACATCGCCATCGTGCTGCTGGTGCTCTACCTGCTGAAGTTCGGCATCCCGGGCATGGGCGCCGGCGCCTCGGTCATCACCCCGGACAAGCTCAAGGGCAGCATGGACGACCTGATCGGCATGGACGACATCAAGCAGGAAGTCCTGCACCTGGAAGACATGATCCGCAACCGCGACGAATACCAGTCGCACAACATCGACAAGCCCTTCAACGTGATGCTGACCGGTCCGGCCGGTACCGGCAAGACCAAGCTGGTCGGCTACCTGGCCAAGCGCCTGAACATGCCGCTGATCTCGGCCTCGGGGTCGGCACTGGAGTCGGGCTACGTGGGCGGCGGATCGAAGGCGCTGAACGCGCTGTACCGCAAGGCTTGCGCCAAGGGCAAGTGCATCATCTTCCTGGATGAAGCCCAGAGCCTGTTCATGCCGCGCGGCCGCAGCGAAAAGAAATGGGAAGACGACACCGCCAACACCCTGCTGGGCCTGCTGGACGGCGTGAAGAGCGACAAGGGCCAGGGCGTGATCTGGGTGGTGGCGTCGAACTTCGACGATTCCTCGACCGAGATGGACGAAGCGATGCTGCGCCGCTTCTCGGTGAAGATCAACTTCCGCCTGCCGAACAAGCTCGAGCGCAAGGAACTGCTGCGCAGCTTCCTGTCGCGCAAGAAGGATGGCCTGGTGGACTGGAACAACCTGAACCTGGACCAGGTGGCGGAAATCACCCAGAACCTGAGTCCGGCGCTGCTGGAGACCGTGGTCGAGCGTGCCAGCATGATCTCGATCCAGGAAAAGGCGATCATCGATACCGACCTGCTGTTCCGTGCCTACGAGCGCGCCACCATCGGCCTGACCGACCGCGCCACCACGGCTGAAAAGACCAAGCAGCGCGAGCGCATCGCCCTGCACGAGCTGGGTCACTTCTTCATGCAGATCGATCCCTACCTGCGTCAAGGCATGAGCCTGGCCGAAGTGAAGGAAAAGTCGCACCTGCTGAAGATCAGCACCGAGGCGGTGTCGAAGATCGGCGCCCTGGGCTACGTCCTGCAGTCGGGCGAAGACATGTCGCTGCGTACCCTGGAAGAGCTGGAGCGCGACGTCATCGGCCTGTACGGCGGCGTGGCGGCGGAAGAGCTGTTCTACGGCGCACGCGGCATCTCGGTGGGCAGCCAGAACGACATCGAGAAGATCACCAAGATGCTCAACCTGATGGTCAGCCGCCTGTCGATGTACTCGCGCTCGAAGCTGGACTACAGCCAGCTGTCGAAAGAAGTGGGCGGCGAGCACACGCTGCGCATGGTGGAAGAAAAGGCCGACGAGCTGTACAGCTACACCCTGGACGCGATCCGCGACTACAAGCTGGTGATCGAATCGCTCAAGGACACCCTGATGGACGAATACGTGCTGTCGAAGGATGCGGTGTTCGCGCTGCTGGAAGAGCGCAGCGAGCTGATCCACTCGCAACTGCACGGCCGCCATGCCAACCTCAAGCTGTGCGTCGAAGAGGTTGCCGCGTAAGTCTTGTTGTTCCTTGCTGTTATTCGACCCGCCGTGCGCAAGCCGGCGGGTTTTTTTACGCCCGGCGGCGGCGCAATGCCGCCAGGCCTGCCAGGCCAAGGCCCAACAGGGACAAGCTCGCCGGTTCCGGCACATCATTGCCGATGCCGCCCAGGCTGGCGGTGCCCGCTTTCAGCGAGGAAAGGAACACGCCGCTGTCGAAACTGCCGTCCCAGGTATCGGCGATGCCGATGCTGATCGTGTGGCTGGCCAGGCCGCTGTTCAGCAGCCCGGTGACCGTGTACACCTTGGTCAGGCCGTTGTATTCGACGCCGTAGCGGCCGCCGTCGACCGGATTGGCGACGAAGTTGGCACTGTCGCCGTTATTCGAGATCCTGCTGCCGTCCGCAAAGACCGCGTAGTTCACGCCATCGACGAAGAAGCCGAAGACGTCGGGAACCTGCTGGGTCGGAAATTCTTCCGAGCCGAACACGAACTGTGCGGAAACGGACGTCATGCCGGCGCCGACCGAGAAGGAAAAGCCGAGCAGGTTGGCATCGAAGACGCTGCTGCCATGCAAGGCGGCAAGGCTGTCATCGCCACCGCTGTAGCTGAGGGCGCCGAAGTTGTTCTGCGTGTTGTTGCGCCCCACATTGGCGGAGCCGGTGGTCAGCAGGATGCCGTCGCCCATGGCCAGCGTAGGTGCGGCGCCATCGGCCGGCACCAGCGTGAAGCCGCTGTAGGTGCCGCTTTGCTGCAGGCTGCCGTCGTTGGTGCCGCGGTAGCTGGCATTGCCGAGGACGGTGATGCCGCTGTCCGGCGCCAGCAGGGCGCCGGTCAGTTGGGAGCCAGCACCCGCGCCCGCGCTGATGGCATTGATGGTCAGTGCGGAGGCGCTGAAGGACAGCGATGCCAGGCCGAGTGCGAGGCCGAGTTTGACTGAGGTATGCATGATCTTGACAGGTAAGGGCGCGAATACATTCCTGTAAGCAAGAAACGCGCCAATAAATTCCGTGCGGAAAATGCGTGTGTATTCAGTCGTTTACGACAGCAGGCCTCCGCCCTCATGTGGCTGGTGTAAAAAATCCCGACACTCAGTGCGCCGCCCGCTCCTTGAGCGTTTGCACCACATGGCGCGTCATGCTCGCCGCCAGTTCCTGCTCGCCGACGAACACCTTGCCGCCGGTATCCTCGCGCAGCAAGGCGGCTTCGCTGTCGTTATGCGTGCGCGCCACCACCCTGATCGAGGGGTTGAGCATGCACGCGATCTCCACCATCCTGCGCACGTCGAAGGTATCCGGCGTCGCGATCACCAGCAGGGCCGCATGGGTGATGTGGGCCTGGATCAGCACCGCCGGCTCGGCCGCATTGCCTGCCACCGCCGGGATGCCGCGCGCGCGCAGCTGTTCCACGGTCTCGCGGTTCTGTTCGGCCACCACGAAGTGCACGCCGTGTGCGGCCAGGTCGTCCGCGATGCGGCGGCCGACGCGCCCGAAACCGACCAGCACCACCTGTCCGCTGAGCTTTTCGTGCGCCGTTTCCATCGGCAGCTCGGCCAGCGGGTCGGCCGGGCGTTCCAGCTTGCGCGCCAGTTCCGGCCTGGAGCGCAGCCATTTTTCCAGCGGCGTGGCAAGGCTGAACATCAGCGGATTGACCGCGATCGAGATGATGGCGCCGGCCAGGATCAGGTTCTGGCCCAGCGCCGGCAGCAGTTCGAGCTGCATGCCCAGCGCCGCCAGGATGAACGAGAATTCGCCGATCTGCGCCAGGCTGGCCGAGACCGTCACGGCCGTGTTGATCGGGTAGCGCAGCGCCAGCACCAGCACGAAGGCCGCGATCGATTTGCCGAACAGGATGATGGCCACGGTCGCCAGCACCTCCAGCGGATACTGGACCAGCACCATCGGGTCGAACAGCATGCCGACCGAGACGAAGAACAGCACCGAGAAGGCGTCGCGCAGCGGCAGCGATTCTTCCGCCGCGCGGTGGCTCAGTTCCGACTCGCGCAGCACCATGCCCGCGAAGAAGGCGCCCAGCGCGAAGGAGACGCCGAACAGCGCCGACGATGCGAAGGCGATGCCGACCGCCGCGGCGATGACGGACAGCGTGAACAGTTCACGCGAATTGGTCTTGGCGACCTTCCAGAGAAACCACGGGAACAGCTTGCGGCCCACGATCAGCATGAAGGCGACAAAGGCGCCGACCTGCAGCAGGGTCTTGCCCAGCGCCGGCCACAGCTCCGCGCCGGCGTCGCCCTTGCCGCCGAGCGGACCGGCCAGCGCCGGCAGCATCACCAGCACCAGCACCATCACCAGGTCTTCCACCACCAGCCAGCCCACCGCGATGCGCCCGTTCATGGAATCGAGCACGCCGCGCGCCTCCAGCGCCCGCAGCAGCACCACGGTGCTGGCCACCGACAGCGCCAGGCCGAACACCAGTCCCGCACCCAGGCTCCAGCCCCACCAATGCGCCAGTCCCATGCCCATCACCGTGGCCACCCCGATCTGCAGCAGCGCGCCCGGCAGGGCGATCTTCTTCACGTCGAGCAGGTCGCCCAGCGAGAAGTGCAGGCCGACGCCGAACATCAGCAGCATCACCCCGATCTCCGCCAATTGGGAAGCCAGCTGCACATCGGCGACGAAGCCCGGCGTGGCGGGGCCGATCAGGACGCCGGCGGCGAGGTAGCCGACCAGCGCGGGCAGCTTGAGGCGGATGGCGAGCATGCCGAACAGGAGGCCGAAGCCGAGTGCGGCGGCAATGGTGGTGATCAGGCTGAGTTCATGGTGCATCCGTGCGGCCTCCGTGGCAGGTTGTTAACGCCACGAGTATAAGCGACAGATGCATGCTCATCGGCATTTTTATCGCCGATTTCGCGCAAATTACGTGATATTCACAGCACGGTTGCGAGCGATAGAATGACCTTGTGCAGCGAGGCGCGCATGGTCTCGTATTGCTCCGGACGCGCATGGCGGTCCAGGCGGAACAGCATCAGGCCCTGGATCTGGGCCACGATCAGGACCGCCCGCTCCATGCACAATTCGTCGCCGATGGCCGGATTCAGGCCATGGATCAGGCCATACACGGCCTTGCGCTCGCGCCCCATCATCCTGCCCATCAGGCTGGAGGCGAAGGGGTGGCGCGAGGCCAGCGCCCAGATCTCGAAGAAGATCGCATGCATGACCGGATCCGTGATCTCGTCGAGGAACATGTCGACCGTGGTCAGGAAGCGTTCCACCTGCGGCCGTCCGGCCATTACCACCGCGATCCGGTCCATCTTGGCCTGGAACTCGTCCATCGTCGTGAGCAGCAGGGCTTCGAGCAGCTGCTCCTTGCTGCTGTAGTAGTGCTGCAGGTTCGACAGGCTCATTCCCGCCTCGACCGCCACGCGCCGCATCGACAGCCCGGCATAGCCATCGGAGACCAGCAGGCGGCGCGCGACCAGCAGGATCTCGACTGCGCGCCCGAAGCCTTTTTCGGTGGTCGTCGAGGCCTTGTTGCGCAGGGCATTGTCGATGGAGCTGTCGGAAATGAGGGCCATTGCACGATTATCGCAGAGGCATACATTAAATAGTACGACTGACCTATAATCGATTAATAGTAGGTCGTGCGACCTAATCAAGAATCGGGAGACGGAATGAGGAAGGTATATGTCAGCGGCGTCGGGATGATTCCCTTCGCCAAGCCGGGCGCGAGCAGCCCGTATCACGAGATGGGCGCGCAGGCGGCCCGCGCCGCCTTGGAAGATGCCGGTGTGGTCTACGACCTGGTCGAGCAGGCCTATGCGGGCTACGTCTACGGCGACTCGACCAGCGGCCAGAAGGCCTTGTATGCGGTGGGCATGAGCGGCATCCCGATCGTCAACGTCAACAACAACTGCTCGACCGGCTCGACCGCGCTGTTCCTGGGCCGCCAGGCGATCGCCAGCGGCGCCGCCGAATGCGTGCTGGTGCTCGGCTTCGAGCAGATGAGCCCCGGCGCGCTCGGCTCGGTCTTCACCGACCGCCCGACCCCCTTCGACGCCTTCGACGCGGTGACCGACCGCCTGGTCGGCAAGCCCGAGATCCCCTTGGCGCTGCGCTACTTCGGCGGCGCCGGCCTGGCCCACATGGACAAGTACGGCACGCCAATGGAGGCCTTTGCCCGCATCCGCGCCAAGGCCAGCCGCCATGCTGCGAACAATCCGCTGGCGCTGTTCCGCAAGGAAGTCACGGTGCAGGACGTGCTCGATGCGCCCGCAATCTGGCCCGGCGTGATGACGCGCCTGATGGCCTGCCCGCCGACCTGCGGCGCGGCCGCGGCCCTGCTGGTGTCGGGCGAATTCGCGCTGCGCCACGGCTTGCGCCACGACGTCCACATCGCCGCCCAGGCCATGACCACCGACCGCCCCGCCACCTTCGAGTCCGGCGACATGATGCGCCTGGTCGGCTATGACATGAGCCGGGCCGCCGCCCAGCAAGTTTACGAGCAGTCCGGCCTCGGTCCGCAAGACCTCGACGTGGTCGAGCTGCACGACTGCTTCGCGCACAACGAGCTGATCACCTATGAAGCCCTGGGCCTGTGCCCGGAGGGCGGCGCCGACAAGTTCATCCGCGATGGCGACAACACCTATGGCGGCATGGTGGTCACCAATCCGTCCGGCGGCCTGCTCTCGAAAGGCCATCCGCTCGGCGCCACCGGCCTGGCCCAGTGCTACGAGCTGACCCACCAGCTGCGCGGCAGCGCGGAGGCGCGCCAGGTCGAGGGCGCGCGCGTGGCGCTGCAGCACAACCTGGGCCTGGGCGGCGCCTGCGTCGTCACCATGTACCGCAACGGCTGAAGGGGAAGCGCATGGATATGACGTCTCCCTGGATGAACGATGAACTGGCGGCCTTCCGCGACGCCGTGCGCCGCTTCGTGGCCGGCGAGATCACCCCGCACCAGGACACCTGGCGCAAGCAGCAGCACGTCGACCGCGCACTGTGGCGCAAGGCCGGCGAGATGGGCCTGCTGCTGGCCGACATCCCCGACGAATACGGCGGCGCCGGCGGCAGCTTCGCCCACATGGCGGTGGTGTTCGAAGAGCTCTCGTACGGTGGCGACACGTCCTTCGGCATCCACGTCCACGCCATCGTCGCGCACTACCTGCTGAACCAGGGCACCGAGGAGCAGAAGCGCAAGTACCTGCCCCTGCTGGCCAGCGGCGAGATGATCGCGGCCATCGCCATGAGCGAGCCGGGCGCAGGTTCCGACCTGAAGGGCATCCGCACCATGGCGGTGCGCGGTCCCGACGGCTACCGTGTGAGCGGATCCAAGACCTTCATCTCGAACGGCTACATGGCCGACCTGGTCCTGGTGGTGGCCAAGACCGACCCGGCCGCGGGCGCCAGGGGCGTGTCGCTGCTGCTGCTGGAAACCAGGGACAACCCCGGCTTTCGCGTCGGCCGCATCCTCGAGAAGGTCGGCCAGAAGGGCCAGGACACCTGCGAGCTGTTCTTCGACGAGGCCCACGTCCCGCTCGCGAACGTGCTGGGCGGCGAGGAGGGCAGGGGCTTCGCCCAGCTGATGACCGAGCTGCCCTACGAGCGCACCATCCTCGGCGTATGCGGCGTGGCCGCCATCGAGCGCGCCCTGCAGCTCACCGTCGAGCATACGCGCGAGCGCAAGGCCTTCGGCCAGGCGCTGATCGAGATGCAGAACACCCGCTTCGTGCTGGCCGAGATCAAGACCGAGGCCACGGTCGCGCGCATCTTCATCGACCGCTGTATCGAAGACATGCTGGCCGGGCGCATGGACACCGTGCGCGCCTCGATGGCGAAGTACTGGATCTCCGACCTGCAATGCAAGGTGGTGGACCAGTGCGTGCAGCTGTTCGGCGGCTACGGCTACATGCTGGAGTACCCGATCGCCCAGATGTACGTGGACGCCCGCGTGCAGCGCATCTACGGCGGCGCCAACGAGATCATGAAAGAGATCATTGCGCGTTCGCTCTGAGGAGGAGGATTCGACCATGGCAGGACCGTTGGCAGGGGTGCGGGTCATCGAGATGGTGGGCATCGGCCCTTGCCCCTTCGCCGCGATGATGCTCGCGGATATGGGGGCGGAGGTGATCCGCATCGACCGCAAGGCCAGGACGGGGGAGGACAATCCCTATCCCATGCTCGGCACCCGCCACGACGTCATGGCGCGCGGGCGCCGCTCGCTGGCGCTCGACCTCAAGAAGGCGGCCGGACGCAGCACCATGCTGCGGCTGCTGGAAAGCGCCGACGTCCTGCTCGAAGGTTTCCGCCCAGGCGTGATGGAGCGCCTCGGGCTGGGACCGGAGGCCTGCCTGGAACGCAATCCGAAACTGGTGTACGGGCGCGTCACCGGCTGGGGCCAGAACGGCCCGCTGGCGCAGGCGGCCGGCCACGACATCAACTACGTGGCCCTGTCGGGCATGCTGTACTCGACGGGACGCGCCGACAGCCCGCCGCCGCCGCCCCTGAACCTGGTGGGCGACTTCGGCGGCGGCGGCATGATGCTGGCCTTCGGCGTCGTCTGCGCGGTGCTGGAGGCGCGCAAGTCGGGCCAGGGCCAGGTGGTCGATGCGGCCATGACCGACGGCGCCGCCCTGCTGGGCGCCATGATGTACGGCCTGCGCGGCTTCGGCGCCTGGAGCGGCCAGCGCGAAGGCAACCTGCTGGACGGCGGCGCGCCTTTCTACGACACCTATGCCTGCAGCGACGGCAAGTTCATTTCGGTCGGCGCCATCGAGCCGCAGTTCTTCGCCACCCTGCTGACCCTGACCGGCCAGAACGATCCGATATTCACCAAACGCTGGAACAAGACGCACTGGCCCGAGTTGAAGGAGCGCTTCGCGGCGCTGTTCGCCACCAAAACCCGCGACGAATGGTGCCGCCTGCTCGAAGGCAGCGACGTGTGCTTCGCACCCGTGCTCGACCTGGAAGAAGCGCCGCGCCACCCGCACAATGCGGCGCGCCAGACCTTCGTCGAGATCGACGGCGTCACCCAGCCGGCGCCGGCGCCGCGTTTCAGCCGCAGCGCGCCGCCGACACCGGGCCCGACCAGCAGTCCCGGCGCGGACAGCGACGCCATCCTGGCCGACTGGGGCTTCACGCGGCAGTCAATCGAAACGCTGAAGGCGGGCGAAGTCATATAGCATGGCGCCGTAGCTCTTCAGGGGAGGAGGCCCGGCGCATGACCAAGGAAGCCGAACTGCGGCAATCGAAAATGCTCGCGCTCGCGTTTTTCGCGGGCGCGGCCTGCTTGTTCGTGCTGACCCTGTTCCTGCCGCAGAACTGGTGGACCGGCCTGCTGCGCGCCTTCTCCGAAGCGGCGATGGTGGGCGCGCTGGCCGACTGGTTTGCGGTGGTGGCCCTGTTCAAGCGCGTGCCGATTCCCATCGTTTCGCGCCATACGGAGATCATCCCGAAGAACAAGGAACGCATCGCCGACAACCTGGCGCTGTTCGTGCACGAGAAGTTCCTCGACACCGACTCGATCATCCGCCTGATCCAGCGCCACGACCCGGTGCAGAAGGTGGCCGACTGGCTGGTCAAGCCGGCCAACACCGAACTGCTGGGCCAGCACCTGGTGAGGGTCGGCGCCTGGATGCTCGACTTCATCGAGGACGCGGCGGTGCAGGGCTTCATCCGGCGCGCCGTGCACGCGATGGTCAACAGCGTCGACCTGTCGAAGTCGGCCGGCACCATCCTCGAGAGCCTGACCCGCGACGGGCGCCACCAGGAACTGCTCAACGAGGGCGTCACCCAGCTGGCGCGGCTGCTCGACAATGCCGACACCCAGGCCACGATCTCGCAGGGCATCGTCGACTGGCTCAAGGAGGACTACGCCTTCATCGAAAGCATGCTGCCGTCCGAGCTCATCGGGCGCAAGGGCGCCGGCCTGGCGGTGCGCCTGGCCTCGGGCATCCTGAACAAGGTGGCGGCCGACCCGCGCCACCCGCTGCGCCAGCGCTTCGACAGCTTCACCCTGGAGTTCATCGAGCGCCTGAAGGCGGATCCGTCGTTGACCGAGAAGGCCGAGGAGATCAAGGCCTACCTGCTGGGTGACGAAACGCTCAACGGCTACCTGGCGACCCTGTGGGCCGAGCTGAAGGGCTGGCTCAAGAACGACCTGCACAGCGAGGACTCGAGCCTGCGGCGCCGGCTGGTGGCAACCGGCGCCTGGGTCGGCAAGGTGCTGGCCGAAGACCCGCAGCTGCGCGCGTCGCTGGGCGAGAACCTGGAATCGGCCGTGCGCGGCGTCGCGCCCGAGTTCGCATCTTTCCTCAGCCGGCACATCGCCGATACGGTGAAGCAGTGGGACGACCGCGAAATGTCGGAACAGATCGAACTCAACATCGGCAAGGACCTCCAGTACATCCGCATCAACGGCACCATCGTGGGCGGGCTGATCGGTGTCACGCTCTACCTGCTGTCGCAGGTGCCGGCATTGTTGCAGTAAGCGTAAGATAGCCTCATCAAGGGAGGGCACATGGAGCAACTCGCACTGAATGCGTGGCTGGCCGCGAATCCGGACGTCGTGCAGATACCGGGGCGCGACCTGTTCGTCATCGCCAAGTACCTGGTCCCGATGGAAGCGACCCTGGCCCAGGGCTGCCTGGTCGCGGCGGGCATCCCGGCCGTGCTGGCGGATGCCCACCTGATGCAGACCGACCTGCTGCTGGCGCCGGCGCTGGGCGGGGTGCGCATCCTGGTGCCCTCCGAATACCTGCAGCAGGCCGGCGCGGTCCTGGCGGGCCTGGCGCGCGGCGACTATGCGCTGGACGCGTCGTTTACGGATGAGTAGATCGCGTTCTTGCGTGAGGTAGCGAACTTATCACGTGGACCATCCCACCATTGAGCGGAGAACCATCATGCCTCAAGGTGATAAATCGTCCTACACGGACAAGCAGAAACGCCAGGCCAAGCACATCGAGCAAGGCTATGAGAAGAAGGGGGTGTCGAAGGATGAAGCGAAGCGGCGCGCCTGGGCCACCGAGAACAAGATCTCGGGTGGCGGCAAGAAGCACTGATTCCAGGTCTGGAAAGTAAAACGGCCCGGTTCGCGAGAACCGGGCCGTTTTCTTGTCTGGTGGTGATAGGTGGACTTGAACCACCGACCCCAGCATTATGAGTGCTGTGCTCTAACCAACTGAGCTATATCACCAAAAGGGGTAAAACAAAATGGCCTGACTGCGAGAGCCAGGCCATCCGTATGGAATTCTGTGGTGGTGATAGGTGGACTTGAACCACCGACCCCAGCATTATGAGTGCTGTGCTCTAACCAACTGAGCTATATCACCGCAACGGCAGGCATTATCGGGGGCGCCGCGCCACCTGTCAAGGCCGGCCGACCTTCCGTGGCGCAAAAATCTCGCGCCAATGTCATTTTTCCAACTGAGCCAGGCGCTCCATCAGCTCGCCCGTCGGGTCCGTACCGAGGCAGTCTATCACGATCCGCTCCGGCATCGCGCGCAGCCAGGTGATCTGGCGCTTGGCCAGCTGGCGGGTGGCGATGATGCCCAGTTCGCGCAGCTCGGCGCGGTCGATCTTGCCGTCCAGGTAGTCCCAGGTCTGGCGGTAGCCGACGCAGCGTATCGAGGGCAGCGACGGCGACAAATCGCCCCGTGCGCGCAGGCGCGCCACTTCCGCCACCAGCCCCTCGTCGTCGCGCTCGCCCAGCATCTGGTCGAAGCGCAGCGCGATCCGTTTGTGCAGGACCGCGCGGTCGGACGGTTCCAGCGCAAATGAAATCAACTCGAAGGGCAGCTCGGGCTTCTCGCGCAATCCCAGCAGCTCGGACATCGGCTTGCCGGTCAGGGCGATGATCTCGAGCGCGCGGTTGATGCGCTGCGCGTCATTGGGTTTCAGGCGCTCGGCCGTGACCGGGTCGAGCGTGCGCAGCCTGGCGTGCATGGCGGGCCAGCCGATCTGCGCCGCCTCTGCTTCGATGCTTGCCCGCAGCGCCTGATCGGCGGTCGGCAGGTCGTCCAGGCTGTCGGTCAGCCCCTTGAAGTACATCATGGTGCCGCCCACCAGTAGCGGCAGCGCGCCGCGGGCGCTGATCTCGCCCACCAGGCGGATCGCATCTTCGCGGAACTGCATCACCGAATAGGCCTCGAGCGGGTCGATGATGTCGATCAGGTGGTGCGGCACGCTGGCCAGTTCTTCCGCGCTCGGCTTGGCGGTGCCGATGTCCATGCCGCGGTAGACCAGGGCTGAATCGACCGAGATGATTTCGACCGGGCGCGTCCTGGCGATCGCCAGCGCGGCCGCGGTCTTGCCCGAGGCGGTCGGGCCCATGATGGCCACGGCCATCGGTTTCTTGCGATCCGCCGCCATCACTGACCGCGCAGGAAAAGCTTGTCGAGCGCGGCGATCTCGAGCTGGACCCAGGTCGGGCGGCCGTGGTTGCACTGGTCGGAGCGTTCGGTGATCTCCATCTGGCGCAGCAGCGCATTCATCTCCTGGATCGAGAGGATGCGGTTGGCGCGCACCGCCGTGTGGCAGGCGAGGGTGCCGAGCAGCTCGTTGCGGCGTTCGATCAGCACGCGCGAGCCGCCGAATTCGCGCACGTCGCGCAGCACGTCGCGCGCCAGGGTTTGCGCATCGGCGTTCTTCAGCAGGGTCGGCACGGTGCGCACCGCCAGTGTGGTCGGCGACAGCGCGGCGATGTCGAAGCCGAGCGTCTTCAGGGTCTCGCCGTGGTCCTGGGCGGTCGCCACCTCGATCGCGTCGGCGTAGAAAGTCACCGGGATCAGGAGCTGCTGCACCTGCAGTTCCTCGCCCTCGGCGCGGGCGTCGAGCGCGTTCTTGATCTGCTCGTAGAGGATGCGCTCGTGGGCCGCGTGCATGTCGACCAGCACCAGGCCCTTGGTGTTCTGGGCCAGGATGTAGATGCCGTGCAGCTGGGCCAGCGCGAAGCCGAGCGGGAAATCCTCGTTCGACAGCGGGCGTTCGGAGGCGGACAGCGGCACACCCATGGGCGCCGCCGTCTTCGCCGGCTCGTTCGATGCGAACAGCGCGCCGTAGGCCGCGGTGCTCTGGGCCACGCCGCCGGTGGAAGGCTGGGGCCGCGCATCGTCCCAGCGGCTGCCCGGCGCGAAGGGCGAAGGCGAGAAGCTCGGCGCCAGCTGCGCACCGAAGGACGTCTGCTCGTGCGGGCGCTGCGCCCACACCGGCGTGCCGCTCGGTTTTACCTCGGCGGCCGAGATCGGCGCCGGCGCGCTGCCGTACGCGGTGGCCGAGGTCTGGGCCAGCGTGCGCTGCACCGCATGGAACACGAACTGGTGCACCGCGCGGCTGTCGCGGAAGCGCACTTCGATCTTGGACGGGTGGACGTTGACGTCGACCAGGGCCGGATCGAGGTCGAGCGACAGCACGTAGCAGGGGAAACGGTCGCCGTGCAGCACGTCCTGGTAGGCTGCGCGCACCGCGTGCACCAGCAGTTTGTCGCGCACGAAGCGCCCGTTCACGTAGAAGAACTGGCCGTCGGCGCGCGCCTTGGAGGCGGTCGGCAGGCCGACGTAGCCGTGCAGGCGCAGCGGACCGGCGGCTTCGTCGAGCGCCAGGCGGGCGTCGGCGAAGTCGTTGCCGAGGATCTGGGCGCTGCGCTTGGCCGCCTCGCTCACGTTCCAGTGGTCGATGGTGCGGCCGTTGTGCGTCAGGCTGAACGAGACATCCGGGCGCGCCAGCGCGATGCGCCGCACGACTTCGGCGCAGTGGCCGTACTCGGTTTGTTCCGACTTCAGGAACTTGCGTCGCGCCGGGGTGTTGAAATACAGGTCCTGCACGTCGATGGTGGTGCCGAAAGCGCCGGAGGAGGGCGCCACCGTGCCTTCGTGCGAGCCGACGATCTCGAAGGCGTGGGCCGCGCCCGGCGTACGCGACGTGATGCGCACCGCGGCCACCGAGGCGATCGAGGCCAGCGCCTCGCCGCGGAAGCCCAGGGTGCCGACGTGTTCCAGGTCATGCAGCGAGGCGATCTTGGAGGTGGCGTGGCGGGCCAGCGCCAGCGGCAGCTGCTCGGGCTCGATGCCGCGGCCGTTGTCGGTGATGGCGATGCGCTTGACGCCGCCTTCTTCGAGGCGCACGGTGATCTGGGTGGCGCCGGCATCGAGGGCGTTCTCGAGCAGCTCCTTGACCACCGCGGACGGCCGCTCGACGACCTCGCCTGCGGCGATTTGCGAGATGAGCTGATCGGGAAGCTGCTGGATCGGGCGGTGGGTGGGGGCGGGCGCGTTCATTCTCCGATTATATCTTCTGCTCGCGCACCGGGATCGTGGCGTTGCACAGGTCGACCTTGCCGACCGCGAACTTGGCCCAGGGGCCGCCGCGCGTGCGCTGGGCCTCGACCACCGCCTGGTAGGTGGCGCTGTCGGTGCGCATCACTTCGAACTTGCTGCGCTCGGCTTCCGGCACGTCGGCCGCCATGCGCACCAGCTTGAGCGGCATGCGCTGTTCCGGCTTCTCGTAGAAACCGGCGGCAGCGGTGCCGCGCGGCTGCACCGACAGCAGCGGCATGCCCTGCACGACGCGGCCCACCACGGTGATGTTGCGGTCGAGGTGGCGCGGGGAGTGGCCGGTGACCACGTACAGCTGCGAACCGTTGCCGCTGTCGGCCCCGGTATCGCGCGCCACGCCCACCATCGCGGGGCAGTGGACCAGCCAGGTCTGGCCGCTGGCCGGGTCGCGCGCGGCCGGGAAACCGCCCACGTGGCCGACCTGGGGCGCGTAGACGTCGCCATCCTTCAGGCGGGTGAAGCCGCCGGCCGACTTGATCGGTGCGGTGAACTCGGCCTTGATGGTCTTGGCGGCCTTGAAGGGCTTCGGGTTTTCCTCGTCCGGGTCGCCCCACTGCACCACGAAGCCGTCCTGCGAGCGGATGATGAACAGGTCGTCGAAATACTTCTCGCGCACCAGGGCGCGGATGTTGGCGGCCGTGTTCGGGGCAAATGCGGGCGCCAGCTCGATGATCACACGGCCGGTCGGCAGGTCCATGTACAGGGTGTTGGCGGGATCGAGCGGGCGCCAGTCGGCCGGTTTGGAGGCCTTGAGCACGTCGGCCACCGAGGGTTTCGGCGGCAGTTCCTTGTCTTGTTTGGCAGGCGCGGCAAATGCGGCGGCGCCCGAAAGCAGCGCCAATGCGGCAATGGCCCGTCGTGAAACGGTGAACGAAGCGGTCATGCGGTCTCCAGGGATGTGATTATCCAGCCGATTGTGCGGCAATGTGGTCGGAAGGTAAAGGCCGCCCAGGTGGTATGATGCGCGGCTACCTTTAGGAAGATTATGGATCTGATGCAGTTATTCGACATGCTCCTGCACGTCGATAAAACGCTGGGTACCCTCCTGGCCCAGTACGGAACCTATGTATATATCGTGCTGTTCGCGATCGTGTTTTGCGAGACCGGACTGGTGCTGTTCTTCTTCCTTCCCGGCGACACCCTGCTGTTCATCGCGGGCGCCTTCTGCGCCACCGGCCAGATGAATTTCCCGCTCCTAACGGCGCTCCTGATCACGGCGGCGGTCACGGGCAATACCGTGAACTACTATGTCGGGCGGGCCATCGGCCACCGGGTGTTTACGCATAACTACCGCTGGATCAACAAGGGCGCGCTGCAGCGTACCCATGATTTCTTCGAGAAGCACGGCGGCAAGACCATCATCGTTGCGCGCTTCGTGCCGGTGGTGCGCAGCTTCGCGCCCCTGGTCGCCGGGGTGTCCGAGATGACGCTGGCGCGCTTCCAGATGTTCAACGTGACCGGCGCGGTGCTGTGGGTGGCCAGCCTCGTCACCGCCGGCTACCTGTTCGGCAATGTCCCCGTGGTCAAGGAGCACCTGACCGAGATCGTGCTGGTCGGTATTTCGGCGGCGATGGTGCCGCTGGCGATCGCCGCCCTGGTCAAATTCGGCCGCAACATGCTCAGCCGTTAAGCAGCCTCCCCTTGCCATCCTGGCAGCGCCCCGATTTTTTCGGGGCGTTCTTGTTCCAGCGCACTCAAGTTTCACCCGCTTATTGCCGATAAGCATGAGGACAGACCACTCTCTGGATTCTCATGCGCCACCTCATCGCCCTGTTAGCTTGCAGCCTTGTCATGGCTTCCGCAAGCGCGAGCGACCCCGCTCCGAAGCCGTCCGCCGACAAGGCCGACGGCAAGACGGCCAACGTCAAAGCCATCCTCGAAGGCAAACCGAGCGTCGGCTCGGTCAAGCCGGACATCAAGGCCCTGGCCGCTGCCGCGGACGCGCGCACGGCTGCCTCGGCGCCTGCCCGCCCCGCAGCCGCGGACGAAGAACAGTCCGAAGTCGACCTCTCAGCCCGTATTGCCGAACGCCTGGCCCAGCTGCGCGAGCAGCAGGCCACGCGCGCCGCTGCCGCCGCCAGGGCGAAGAAGGCGCTCGAGGCGAAGCGCCGCAAGGAAGCCGAGGCCGCGATCGCCGCCGCCAACAAGCCGAAGAACGGCACCCATTGGTCGTATGAGGGCGAGTACGGCCCGGCCAACTGGTCGAACATCAATGCGAGCTGGGCCAAGTGCAATACCGGCAAGCGCCAGTCGCCGATCGACCTGCGCGACGGCATCAAGGTCGACCTCGAACAGATCGCCTTCGACTACCGTCCCAGCTCGTTCAGCGAGATCGACAATGGCCACACCATCCAGGTGACTGTCGGCGGCGGCAACTTCCTCACGGTCGGCAACACGGCCTACGAGCTGCAGCAGTTCCACTTCCACCGCCCGTCGGAAGAGCGTATCAACGGCAGGGGCACCGAGATGGTGATCCACATGGTGCACCGCAGCTTCGAAGGCAGGCTGCTGGTGCTGGCCGTGCTGCTCGAGCGCGGCCAGGCCAACCCGATGATCCAGACCGTGTGGAACAACCTGCCGCTGGAAAAGCAGCAGAGCGTGTCGCCATCCATCCTGCTCGACCCGAGCGAGGCGCTGCCGGAGAAGCGTGACTACTTCACCTACATGGGTTCGCTGACCGAGCCGCCCTGCACCGAGGACGTGCTGTGGATCGTCATGAAGCAGACCATGCAGGCTTCGCCGGCGCAGATGGCGCTGTTCTCGCGGCTGTATCCGCTGAATGCGCGGCCGGTGCAGCAGAATAACGGCAGGATGATCAAGGAATCGAACTGAAAGAAAGCCCCGCAGTGCGGGGCTTTCCGTTTCAACTGATGCGGTAGTGTCCGGTCCAGGACTCGCCGGCTTCCAGGGTGTGCGGCTCCAGCAGCGCCGGCTCGATGCACACGAAGCGCTTGTACTCGTCCCGCGCCATGTCCGCCAGCCCCGCCGCATCGACCGCGCCCGGATTCCACACCACCGCATCCGTGAAGCCGTTCTGCTCCAGCAGCAGCGTGCCCTCGCTCGTCGCCAGCTGGGCGCGTCCGGTCACGTGCGGGTACACCTCGTCCAGCTTGTCGAGGATCGAGATCTCGTCCGACGAGATGCCCTCGATGCGCACTTCGCACACGTCCGGCACCAGGTGGTAGGTATGCAGCGCCGCCGAGAAGGCGAAGGGCGCGGCGCCGATGTTGCGTACGGTGAGTACCATGCGCAGTTCGTTGGCGCGTACCGCCACGCGCAGCGACAGGGCGAAGCTGTGCGGCCAGGCGTCGGCCACGCTGTTGCTCAGGTCGCCCGCGGCCAGGTCGAAGCAGGCCCAGGCCGCGCCGTCCTCCACGCCGCTGTCTTCCAGGCGCCAGGTGCTCACGCGCGCGAAGCCGTGGCGCATGCCGTTGCCGCGTTCCGCGAACTGGGGGAAGATCACCGGCACGCCGCCGCGGATCGCCTTGCTGCCGTCGAGGACCGATTTTTCGCTCAGGAACATGCGTTCCCTGCCGTCCGCGCCCTTCCACGAGACCAGGTGGGCGCCGTACAGGGTAATGGTGGCTTCGGCGCCGTCCGGCGCTTGAATCCGGATTGCGGGCAGTTGCCCGGCATTGGTATGGATCGCTAGGGTCATGATCAGGTCTGGCGGCTCTTGGCCATCGGCGGGTTGTCGGCGAAGTAGCGCTTGATGCCCTTGGTGATGGCGTCGGCCAGCTGGTTCTGGTAGCCGTCGTCGCGCAACCGGGCTTCTTCGTCGGGGTTCGAGATGAATGCAGTTTCCACCAGAATCGAGGGGATGTCAGGCGCCTTCAGCACGGCGAAGCCGGCCTGCTCGACCGAGGCCTTGTGCAGGCGGTTGATGCCCCCGATTTCGGTCAGCACGGCCTTGCCGAGCTTGAGGCTGTCGTTGATCTGGGCCGTGGTCGACAGGTCGAACAGCACGCTCGCGATCTGCTTGTCCTGCACCGCGAAATTGGCGCCGCCGACCAGGTCGGCCTTGTTCTGGTCGTTCGCCAGCCAGCGCGCCGCGCTCGAGCTGGCGCCTTTTTCGGACAGCACGAACACCGACGAGCCGCGCGCGGTCGGCGAGATCCAGGCGTCCGCGTGGATCGACACGAACAGGTCGGCCTGCACCTTGCGCGCCTTCTGCACGCGCTGGCCGAGCGGGACGAAATAGTCGCCGTCGCGGGTCAGCATGACGCGGGTGTTGGGCAGCCCTTCCAGCTTGGCCTTGAGGCGCTTGGCCACGGCCAGCACGATGTCCTTCTCGCGGCTGCCGTTGGCGCCGATCGCGCCGGGGTCTTCGCCGCCGTGGCCCGGGTCGAGCGCGATCGTCACCATGCGCACCACCTTCTGCGGCGGCGCCTTGGCGATGCTCGTCGACGGCGTCGGCTGCACCGCCTGCGGCGGCGGGGTGCCGTTCAGCGCCGACATCTCGGCTTCGAGCTTGGCGATCGCATCGGGCGCGGCTTCGGTCTGGGCCGGCGGCGGCGCCGGCAGCGGCGAGGCCGGGTTGGCGCTGTCCGCGGCCGCCGAGGGGGCGGTGGTCCACTCGCCCTTGTCGATCAGCGCGGCGATCGGGTCCACCGGCTTGTTCGGGTAGAGGTCGAAGATCAGGCGGTGCTGGTAGCCGGCCACCGGCTCCAGCGTGAACACTTGCGGCTTGATCTCTTCCTTCAGGTCGAACACCAGGCGCACCACGTTCGGGCGGTTCTGGCCGACCCGCACCTGCTTGATGTAGGGGTCGTTCGGCTCGATCTTGGCGACCAGGCTCTTCAGGGTCGCGCTCAGGCCCAGTCCGTCGATGTCGACGACCAGCCGCGGCGGGTCGGGCACGAGGAAGTGCGAGGTCTTGAGTTCGCTGTCGTTTTCCAGCGTCACGCGGGTGTAGTCGGGCGCGGGCCAGACACGGACGGCCAGGATCTGCGCGGCACTGGCGGGCAGCGGGGCGATCACGGACAGCAGCAGCGTGCCGCCGGCCTTGAGCAGGGTACGGCGGCGCGGGGCGTCAGGGGTCAAGAGGGCGGGGCGTAGGCGAGATGGTCGAGGCATAGCAGGCCTAAAGGAGACAACGCCTGCAATTCTACCTCACGCCCGAGTCGGCTGACGTTGAGCAACACACGGACGTCGGGTGCCGGCAACACCGGCTCGCCCTTTTCGGGCCATTCGACGATGCAGATGTTCCGGCCGTCGAAGTCCTCGCGGAAGCCCGCGTCGAGGAATTCCTCGGGGCTGGACATCCGGTACAGGTCGTAATGGATGATGTTGACGGCCTGGCCATCCAGCTCGACCCGGTAGGGCTCGGACAGCGTGTACGTCGGGCTCTTGACCGTGCCCTTGTGCCCGGCCGCCTGGATGAGGGCACGCGTGAGCGCCGTCTTGCCGGCGCCGAGGTCGCCGTGCAGGTAGATCACCAGTCCGGGCTGGACGGCCCTGGCCAGCGCCTGGCCCAATGCGGCGGTGGCGGATTCGTCGGGCAAATAGGCTTTGAAGGACTGCATCGAATAAAATACCGGGTTGATTAGCGCACCGCGCCCTTGTTCCATCCTGCCATGTTGCCATCCCCACCCGACCTGTACGAGCTCGCCCGCACCATTAAGACCTGGGGCGCGGAACTCGGTTTCGCCGACGTGCGCATCGCGGACGTCGACCTGGCGCATGCGGAAGCGGGCTTGCAGGCCTGGCTGGAGGCCGGCTGCCATGGCGAGATGGATTATATGGCAAGCCATGGCATGAAGCGTGCGCGCCCTAGCGAACTGGTGCCGGGCACGGTGCGCGCCATCGTCGCGCGCATGGACTACCTGCCGATGTCGCGCGGCGACAACTGGCGCGCCGAAGAGCATGCACGCCAGCTCGAGCCCGGCGCCGCCGTGGTCTCGGTGTATGCGCGCGGCCGCGACTACCACAAGGTACTGCGCAACCGTCTGCAGGCCCTGGCCGAGAAGCTCAAGGCGGCCGTCGGTGAGCTGGGTTACCGGGTCTTCACCGACTCGGCGCCGCTGATGGAGCTGCCGCTGGCCGAAAAGGCCGGCCTGGGCTGGCGCGGCAAGCACACGCTGCTGCTGTCGCGCGCGGCCGGCTCGACCTTCTTCATCGGCGAAATCCTGGTCGACCTGCCGCTCCCGGTCGACCCGCCCACCGGCGCCCATTGCGGAGGCTGCCAGGCCTGCATCGAGGTCTGCCCGACCCAGGCCATCCTCGGTCCGGGACGCCTGGACGCGCGGCGCTGCATTTCCTACCTGACCATCGAGCTGAAGGGCAGCATTCCGGAAGAACTGCGCCCGCTGATCGGCAACCGCATCTACGGCTGCGACGATTGCCAGCTGGCCTGCCCGTGGAACAAGTTCGCGCAGCGCGCGGCGCTGCCCGACTTCGATGAACGCAATAGCCTCGGCAATTCCGGCATGGTCGAACTGTTCGGGTGGGAAGAAGAGGAGTTCAATCGCCGGATGGAAGGCAGCCCGATCCGGCGTATCGGCCACGAGCGCTGGCTGCGCAACCTGGCGGTGGGACTGGGGAATGCGGCCGGCGACATGAAGGGTGATGCGGCGATCGTGGTTGCCTTGCAGGCGCGTGCCGCCCATCCTTCAAGCCTGGTGCGCGAGCATGTGGCCTGGGCGCTGGCCCAGCATGGCGTGCTATTCGATGCGCTTCAGGCGCAGGCCTGACCAGTCGCCGTCGATCGAGATCATCGCCACCGCGGTGATGCCGTTTTCCTTGGCATAGGCATTGATCGAATCGCGGTTGATGTCGGTGGCCTTCGATGCGGTCTGCTTGAGGTAGGCGATCCACAGCGAGCCTTTTTCACCCAGCTTTTCCTTGGCCACGGGCAGGTATTGCTCGAGCTCCTTGCGGTTGAGGGCGAACGTCAGGATCACGTCGAAGGGGCCGTCGCCTTCCTTGACGATGTCGGCGGGCATCTGCGCCGCGACGCCGGGGTTGGCCTGCCCATTAAGGATCAGCATCGATTTCGCCGTCCTCAGGAACATCTTGTCAGCAACTGTTTTTTCGCTCATGAGAATTCCTAAATGCAATAGCTCCGCAACGCGGGCTGCCGCCTCGCGTTCCGATTCATTTTACAAGGCTTCCTCCAAACCGCAGGGACGCTTGCCGCGTGCAAAGAAAGCGAATAAGCGGTTTATTTGAGCAGGCCAGCCAGTTCCACGGCCGTCTTGACCTGCATCTTGTCGAAGATATGTGCACGGTGCACCTCGACCGTCCGCATGCTGATGCCGAGCTTGTCGGCCACGACCTTGTTCATCATGCCGGCCAGGATCAGGTCCAGCACTTCGCGTTCGCGCGCCGACAGGGTCGCCAGGCGCGCCTGCACCACGGCGGCATCAAGCGCCTTGCGCGACGCCGCCAGCGCTTCCTCGACCCGGTCCATCAGCACGTTGTCGTTGAAGGGCTTCTCGAAGAAGTCGAAGGCGCCGCGCTTGAGCGAATCGACCGCCATCGGCACGTCGCCGTGGCCGGTCAGGAAGATCACGGGCAGGCGCGCGCTCAGGCCGTTCTTGACCAGCTGGTCGAACACCGCGATGCCGTTCATGCCGGGCATGCGCACGTCCAGCAGCACGCAGTCGCCATCGGTGCCGGTCGCACCGGGGAGCTTGACCGCGTCGAGGAATTCCTCGCCGCTCGCATAGCCGCGCGCTTGCAGGCCGCGCGATTGCGCCAGCCAGGCGAGGGCGTCGCGAATGACGTCTTCATCGTCGACGATGTGCAGCATAGGGTGGTCTCCGGTCGTGCGTGTTGTTATCTAGACGGATTTTAGCCCAGCGCCCCGCTCGCCGCTTGGGCCGGCAGCGAGAAGCTGAAGATGGTGCCCCCGTCCGGGTTCGGCGCATGGCTCAGCGTCCCGCCGTGGAACTCGATCGCGGTGCGGCAGATCGACAGGCCCATGCCCATGCCTTCCGCCTTGGTCGAGAAGAAGGGCGAGAACAGTCCGGCGGCCACTTCCGCCGGGATGCCGTGGCCGCGGTCGATCACCGATACCGACACCATGCCGGCGTCAAGCGTGGCGGCGATGCGCAGCACGCGCTGTTCCAGCGGGGTATCGACCATGGCTTCGATCGCGTTGCGGGTGAGGTTGAGCAGCACCTGTTCCAGCATCACGCGGTCGGCCAGTACCGGGGGCAGCCGCGGCGGCAGCTCGACGCGCAGGGTCGCCGCGGCCTGGCGCGCCTGCAGTTCGACCAGCGCACGCACGCCCTCGACCACGCTGTGGATCGTGACCGGCTCGCGGCGCGGCTCGCGCTTCTTCACGAACTCGTGCACGCTGCGGATGATCTGGCCGGCCCGCTGGGCCTGCTGGCGCGCCTGTTCCAGTGCATGCCTGAGCATGCCTGAGTTGACGGCCTCGCCCGACTTCCCGGTGCGCTCCAGCACGTTCAGCGCGCCGGCGGTATAGCTGGAGATCGCCGCCAGCGGCTGGTTCAGCTCGTGCGCCAGCATCGAGGACATCTCGCCCATGGTCGCCAGGCGCGCGCTGGTTTCCAGCTTTTCCTGCTGCTGGCGGTTGAGTTCCTCCGCGCGCTTGCGGTCGGTGATGTCCTGGACCGAACTCATCCATCCGGTCTGGCGGCCGTCGGCATCCACCAGCGGCGCCTCGTACACCAGCACCGGCACGCGCACGCCGTCGGGGCGCTGGAACACGGTCTCGAACTGCGGCGTGATGTTCCCCGACAGGACGCCGGCGAAGCGCTCTTCGTACTCGGCCATGACTTCCGGCGCCCAGTAGGGCATCGGCGGCTTCTTGCCGACCAGTTCTTCCGGCCCCAAGCCGACGATTTCGCAGAAGGCGCGGTTGACATAGGTGACGCGGCCCTCGAGGTCGCGCGCGCGCAGGCCGGTGATCAGGGAGTTCTCCATCGCGGTGCGGAAGGCCATCTGCTGGCGCAGCGCCCGTTCGGCCGCCAGGGTGCGCGAGATGTGGCGCCACAGCGAACCCAGGCTCAGCACCAGGCCGAGGGCCAGCACGATGACCGAGCCCACCAGCAAGTTCGGCAGCAGCTGGGGCGCACGCTTGACGCTGTCGGTGGACAGCACCACCAGCGCACCCGGCAGGTCGAGTTCGCGCCGGTGCGTGTAGACGCCGCGTCCCGGGCCGCCGGCCGCGCGCCGCGCCACGGCACGATCGTCGCGGTCGAGCAGGGTGAGGGCATTGTCCTGGGCGAACCACCAGGGCACGGTCTCGTCGAGCAGTACCTGCAGGCTGTAGGTGGCGACCAGGCTGCCGGCGGGTTTGCCGCCCGCATATAAAGGCAGGTAGTAGTCGAGCAGGCCGGGCGAGGCCTTGGTCGCGCCGTAGGCTTCGCTGTAGCGGCCGCGCCTGGTGGCGCCGGCCACCTCGGATGCCAGCCGGGTGGGAGCGGGCAGGACGGCCGGCACGTCGAGGCCGTGGCTGGCAAGGATGCCGCCGTCCGGGCCGTACCAGACGATGCGCACCAGCTCGTGGCCGTTGTTGAACATCTGCTTGAAGCGCGCCTGCAGGGCTTGTGGGGAGGGCGGACGCGCCACCAGGTCGGCACCCAGCCCGGCCAGCGCCTCTTCGCTGCGCGCCAGTTCGAAACGCAGGGTCTGCTCGACCCAGAGCGTATCGGCGATCAGCTGTTCCTGGCGTTCGGTGGCTTCCATCTGGCGCGCCTGCCATGGCAGCCAGATCAGCACTGCCAGGAACAGCAGCACCAGCAGCACCGGCACCAGCCAGCGCCAGGAGCGCGCGCGCTCGTTGGCGCTGGATGGCGCCGGCTGCTGGGCGAACGG
Source organism: Telluria sp. ZB4P36 (assembly GCF_059685865.1). Classification (NCBI taxonomy): domain Bacteria; kingdom Pseudomonadati; phylum Pseudomonadota; class Betaproteobacteria; order Burkholderiales; family Oxalobacteraceae; genus Telluria; species Telluria sp. ZB4P36. The sequence goes on along the minus strand of NZ_JCASIE010000004.1, from coordinate 1,511 downwards.
AAATTTCATCAAGACTCCGTAATTCGTTACACTGTGCGGCTATTGTGGAATATTCTCGTCGTTACAGGATGAACCGAACCGCCTTCCCGATCCGAGCCCTGGCCGCCGTACTGCTTGCCTGCGCAGGCAGCGCCGCGTGGGCGCAGGCGCCGATCGTCATCAAGTTCAGCCACGTAGTCGCGCCGGATACCCCGAAGGGGCGTGCCGCCGAACGCTTCAAGGCCCTGGCCGAGCAGATGACCGGCGGCCGGGTGAAGGTGCAAGTCTACCCGAACAGCCAGCTCTACAAGGACCGCGAGGAACTCGAAGCCCTGCAGCTGGGCGCGGTGCAGATGCTGGCGCCCTCGCTGGCCAAGTTCTCGCCGCTGGGCGTGAAGGAATTCGAGGCCTTCGACCTGCCGTATATCTTCCCGTCCAAGCAGGCGCTGTACGCGGTGACCGAGGGCCGCATCGGCCGCGGCCTGCTGCGCAAGCTCGAATCGAAGGGCATCACCGGCCTGGCCTACTGGGACAACGGCTTCAAGGTGATGTCGGCCAACAAGCCGCTGTTGAAACCCGCCGATTTCCGCGGCCTGCGCATGCGCATCCAGGCCTCGAAAGTGCTGGACGTCCAGATGCGCACGCTCGGCGCCCAGCCGGTGGCGCTGGCCTTCTCGGAAACCACGCCGGCGCTGCGCGACGGCGTGGTGGAAGGCACTGAAAACACACCCTCGAACATGTTTACGCAGCGCATGCACGAGTCGCAGAAGCACCTGACGGTGTCGAACCACGGCTACCTGGGCTATGCCGTCATCGTCAACAAGAAGTTCTGGGACGGCCTGCCGGGCGCCATCCGCAAACAGCTGGAACGGGCCATGCTCGACGCCACCGCCTATGAGAAGACCATTGCCCAGCGCACCAATGACGCGGCGCTGGAATCGATCCGGCAGGCCGGCACCACCACCATCCATACGCTCAGCCCGCAGCAGCAAACCGAATGGCGGCGCGCCATGCAGCCGGTATATGCACAGATGGAAGATCGCATCGGCAAAGACGTGGTGCAGGCGATCCGCCGCGAAGTAGCGCGCTGAGAACCATTCATAGGGCCGCATGACACCGGCATGACAGGCGCGCGAACGGTCATGCGTTTTCTTCATAACTAAAATAATTTTTGTAATGTGGTCAAAAAGATACGCTTGCGTAGAAAACCTTGCGTTATGATGGGGCCTTCTCGCACTCACATGGTGCGTACGCGAACAGAACACACACGGTTTTGGGGAGCATAGATAAAAATCACGGTAATCCATACCGGAGACACATTGAGGAGACACACGTTTTACAGAAGCCGTTAGCACAGCTAAACGGCCGGAAACGTGACCCGAAATTGGAGCGCACCCGAGGGTGCGCTTTTTTTTGGTTCTTCGCGGGAAATGGGGGAAGACGGGATTGACGAACTGAGCGGGAGGTGGTGGCGGAGGTTTGATGTTGGTAGATTGATAGTCGCCAAACAAATCAGTCTGTCAAACCACCGC